>JAPKMQ010000079.1 GCA_026645875.1 Longilinea sp. | reverse complement strand
GGCTTCCCAGCGAGCCCAGTTGTTATTATCGTTGCCGCCTTCCACCTGGTGCGCGGCCGTCGCGGCGCCCCAGAGAAATCCATCGGGAAAATGATACGTTGCTTGAACCATGGTGCCTGTCATCCTGTGCGTTTGAGTTTCCTCATTATATACCGGCCTCTGCAAAGAGAGCAGCTTGAAGTGTATAATCGTTACCGATCCTATGCGTGAGAGGTGCGTTGTGGAAACAGCGCTTGAGGTTGTGGTGGGCCAATTGCTGCGTGAACGGGGCATGAAGCTGGCAGCGGCGGAATCCTGCACGGGCGGGTTGATCGGCCATCTGCTGACGGATGTGCCCGGTGCTTCAGATTATTACCTGGGCAGCATAACTGCTTACGCTTTTGAGGCTAAACGCCGCCTGCTGGGCGTGCGCCCCGAAACGCTGCGCGAATTCGGGGCTGTCAGCCGCGAGACTGCGCTGGAGATGGCGCGCGGGGTGCGCCAGACCCTGTTGGATGAGACGACGCTGGACGTGGTGATCGGTTTATCGGTCACCGGGATCGCCGGGCCGGGCGGCGGGACGGCCGAGAAGCCGGTGGGACTGACCTGGATTGGCCTGAGCACACCCGACGGGGATTGGGCCTGGCAATACACCTGGCCGTTCGACCGCGCCGGTAACAAGGCCGCGTCGGCGCAACAGGCCCTGCAATTGGTGGCGGATTATCTCAATGGAATGTTGAATCACTAACGCAAGTGGCACGATTGATCCGAGGAGTTTATGGAAGAAAAAAAGCGCATCCTGGTTTTAACTGCTGACGCCGGTTTTGGGCACCGCAGTGCCGCCAACGCGTTCGCTGCGGCGATGGAACTAAAACACGGCGCTGAGTGTGAAATTAAGATTGTCAACCCGCTGGATGACCGCCGCGCGCCGTTTTACCTGCGCGATTCCGGTGCGGATTACGACCGCATCCTGCGCCTGGCGCCCGATTTGTATAAACTGGGCTACGAAGCCAGTGACAATGAAATCCCCAGCATGCTCATGGAAAACGTGCTCACGCTGGGGTTATATGAAATCATGCACGACCTGATCCGCGCCGAAAAACCGGATGCGATTGTCTCGACGTATCCGCTTTTCCAGGCGCCGCTGAGCACCTATTTCAAACTCAATCGAACCTTCGTACCCCTGACGTTGATTGTGACCGACCTGGCGACCGTGCACCGCATCTGGTTTTCGCCGGGCGTGGACATGTGCATGGTGCCGACGATGGAAGTGTACGATCTGGCGATGAGCAACGGTATTGCCCAGAACAAGATCCATATCACTGGCATCCCGGTCTCCCCGGCGTTTTCCGGTCGGCAGCCCGCCAAGAAGGAGCTGCGCAACCAACTGGGCTGGGATCCAAAGCTGCCTACCGTGCTGGCAGTTGGCAGCCGGCGGGTGGACCAATTGCTGGATAACCTGAACGTGCTCAATCATTTCGGCCGCCCCATCCAACTTGTGGCGGTCGCGGGCAAAGATGATGAATTATTCGCGCAGCTTCAGGCAGTCGATTGGCACGTGCCCGCGCATATTTATAACTTTGTCACCAATATGCCGGAATTCATGCAGGCCGCGGACGCGATCATCTGCAAGGCAGGCGGGCTGGTGGTGACCGAATCGCTGGCGGCCGGACTGCCGATGTTGCTGGTGGATGTCATCCCGGGGCAGGAGGAAGGCAACCGTGATTACGTGGTGAAGAATGGCGCGGCAGACATGATCGAATCCCCGATGGAAATGCTGGAAACGATGGCGCACCTCATGGCGGACGGCGGGGCGCTGTTTAAGCAGCGCGCGCGCAACGCACGCCAGTTGGGAAAGCCCAACTCAGCATTGGATGTTGCCGAAATGGTCTGGCGTTCAGCGCTGCGCGGCCCCGTGAGCAAAAAACGCCTTTTTGGTCAGGGACGGCACATACTGATCGATCTGCTGGGCCGTTACAACATTCCCTGGCGGGAAAACCAGTCCGTCGAACACTATGAACATGAATGAAGCACCCGTTGTTGTGATCATTTCGGCCCATTCGGAATGGCGCGCCGTGCGCGAAGAATTCGCGACCGTCCCGGCGCTCGTCGGGCCGTACGGCGAGTGGTTTGAAACCGGAATCCGGAACCAAAAGGTGTTTTTCTTGCACGGCGGGTGGGGAAAAATCGCCGCGGCGGGTTCGGCGCAGTGGGCGCTGGCACAATGGCAGCCCGGGCTGGTCATCAACCTGGGCACCTGCGGCGGCCTGGCCGGGCAGGTGGAGCGCGGCGCGGTGGTGCTGGCGACCGAAACACTGGTGTACGATATCGTCGAGCAAATGGGCGACGCGCAGGCTGCCATCGACCACTACGCCACCCACATGGACCTATCCTGGCTGCGCGAACCGTACCCGATGGCGGTCATCGCGGCGCGTCTGGTATCGGCTGATCGTGATATCGTTGCGGAGGAGGTTAACTGGCTGCGCGAACAATACGGCGCGCTGGCGGCCGATTGGGAATCGGGGGCCATCGCGTGGGTATGCAGCCGCAACGGCACGCGCTGCCTGATCCTGCGCGGTGTTTCGGACCTGGTTTCGGCGGCGGGCGGCGAGGCCTACGGCAAACCGCAAGTCTTCCATGACGGCACGCGCCGGGTGATGCAAACGTTGCTGGCAGCGCTGCCGGGTTGGTTGGCTTGCGCGAGGCTCAGCGAAGCTTAAGGAACGTGAGCCGGAACGGGCGTCATTCTATGATATAATCGCGCGGGTGTAATTTGGATAACATAAACCAAATTACCCATGAGAGTAATATTTGGGACACTTCTCAGGCGCATTTAATGTAGATATGACAAAATTTGAGTGTCCCCTGAATATTTTTTATTACTAATCCCATTTCCCTCAGGAGGTTGAAGCCCTTATGGATAACGCCGCGATTGAAAGACCCGCTTCGGGAAGCCGGACCAAGTTTATTGTCGGCGGATTGTTGATTGTTGCAGCCGTTGTTTACCTGGTGATTTCTTCCACCCAGGCCAGCGCGCAGTATTTTATGACCATCAACGAGTTGCAGGCCAAAGGCGCCAGCGTGGGCGACCGTGAATTGCGCCTCTCAGGTGCGGTGCTGGGCGACACCATCCAATATGATTCTCAGAATCTGCGTCTCACCTTCACAATTGCGGATATTCCCGCTGACAACGCCGAAATTGAAGCTCAGGGCGGCCTGGCGGCTGTGCTGCATGCCGCCGTGCAGGATCCCACCCGGGCGAAGTTGGTGGTCGTTTATGATGGCGTGATGCCGGACCTTTTGAAAAATGAGGCCCAGGCCATCGTCACCGGTAAAATCGGCGCAGATGGGAAATTTTACGCCAAGGAACTACTGTTGAAGTGTCCCACAAAATATGAAGAAGCGGTTCCTGAGCAGGCCGGTAAATAGCCTGCATCGGTTGCACTCCAATCCCCGGCAGAAGGCCGGGGTTTTATTGGCAAATTGAATCGGAGCAAGTATGCTGGCGAATTTTGGTTTTGGCGCGCTGATCATTACTTTTTTGGTGGCGTTCTACGGCATTGGCGCAGCAATTTACGGCGGAGTGAAAAACTCGGCCCGCTGGGTGGAGAGCGCTCGCCTGGCGATGCTATTAACCTTTCCGTTGATCACCCTGACCGCGGTCAGCATCATCATTTTGCTGGTCACGCGGCAATACCAGGTGCAGTACGTTTACAACGTCACCAGCGATACCATGCCGCTGTACCTGAAGATCACCGCCCTGTGGGGCGGACAGGCCGGCTCGCTGATCTTCTGGTCGTGGTTGATGTCGGCATTTGCTACGGCTGTCACGCTGCGCAGGTGGGACCGCGACCGCGAGTTTTTGCCGTGGGTGATCGTGGTGTCGCTGATCACTCTGGCTTTCTTCGTAGGGATGTCCATCTTCATCGAGAACCCGTTCGAGCGCTTCTGGATGAGTGCCAGCGGGCGTGAAATGGTGGCCATGTTCCAGCCGGCCGGTGCGACTCCACTGCTGCCCAGCGACGGCCGCGGCCTGAACCCGCTGCTGCGCCACCCGGGCATGGTCATCCACCCGCCCATGCTGTACCTGGGTTTTGTTTCGTTCGTCATCCCGTTTGCCTTCGCCATCGCGGCGCTGATCACCGGCCGCACCGACGACCGCTGGATCCGCATTACCCGGCGCTGGACTCTGGTCGCCTGGATCTTCCTGTCGCTGGGGCTGGTGTTGGGCAGCCGTTGGGCTTACGATGTGTTGGGCTGGGGCGGCTACTGGGGCTGGGATCCGGTGGAAATCGCGGCATTCCTGCCCTGGCTGAGCGGCACGGCGTTTCTCCATTCGGTGATGATCCAGGAAAAGCGCGGCATGTTCAAACGCTGGAACATGGTGCTGGTCATTGTGACCTACGCGCTGGTCATCTTTGGCACCTTCCTGACGCGCTCGGGCGTGCTTTCCTCGGTGCATGCCTTCGCGCAGAGCGCCATTGGCCCGCTGTTCTTTGGCTTCATCGGCATCACTTTCATCGTATCGCTGGCTTTGCTGCTGCACCGCTGGAAAGACCTGACCTCCGCCGGGCAGCTCAACTCGATGCTTTCACGCGAAGCACTCTTCCTGCTCAACAACCTGTTGTTCATGCTGATCCTGCTGGTGTGCCTGTGGGGGTTGATCTTCCCGATTGTCTCCGAGCTGTTCACCGGGCAGAAGGTCACTTTTGGCCCGCCCTGGTATGAGCGCATCACCGGACCGCTATTTGCCGCCCTATTGCTGTTGATGGGCGTGGCGCCGCTCTCGGCTTGGGGCCATTCAACCGTTAAGACTTTGGGACGCGCCATGTGGAAACCGGCGATTGTGTCGGTGGCCGTGCTGGCTGTCGCGCTGGCGTCGGGCGTGCGCTCGGTGGGCGCGCTGATTGGCTTCTGGCTGGTGGGCTTTGTCATCGCGATCACCCTGTACGATTACGGCCGCGCCATCTGGGCGCGCCACAAGCGCTCGCATGAACCGCTGCCCGTAGCCTTCTGGAATCTGGTTGGACGCAACCGCCGCCGGTACGGTGGGTACATCATTCACCTGGGTATTGTTCTGATGGCGCTGGGAATCATCGGCATCGAAATGTTCCAGACTGAAACGCAGGGTACCCTGAAAACCGGTGAAAGCCTCTCGCTGTCCGGTTACACGGTGACCTTCCGCTCGCTGGCCGAATGGAACAACCCCGATGGACGCAATATTGCCCGCGCGGTGGTGGATGTTTCCAAAGACGGTCGCTACCTGGGCCAGCTTGCCCCGCGCCGTGATTTCTACTTCGACGCGCAGCAGTCGATGACCATCCCGGGCGTGCGCAGCACGATGGATGATGATCTCTACCTGCTGTTGGTGGATTGGGAGGAATTCAATTCCAACCAAGCCACGCTCAAATTGTTCCACAATCCGTTGATCAACTGGCTGTGGGTGGGCAGTTTCGTGCTCATCCTGGGCATGCTGGTGGCTGCCTGGCCGGACCAGGAACCGGAAGCAGCCGTTCAACGCGCGGTCCAGAAAGCCAACGGCCGCGCGACCGCAGATTAGGCCGGGGTGCGGCGCTGCTGCCTTTCTGGCGAACTGGTAAAAACTTCATCTCAGGCTGGTGAGTAGGATGCACGACAAATTGAACGCATTACCCATGAAATCTGTCAGATACTTTGCTCTGGCCGTCCTGCTGGCCGCGGCGCTGCTGGGGGCGTTTTCAGGCCGCGCCTTGGCGCAAGATCCGCAGCCACCCAGCGATGACCAGGTCAACGCGGTGGCAAAAGAACTGTATTGCCCGGTGTGCGAGAATATCCCGCTGGATGTCTGCCCGACGCAGGCCTGTGCCCAATGGCGCGAGTTGATCCGGCTGAAATTGTCGCAAGGTTGGTCGGAGGATGATATCCGAAGCTATTTCGCTGAGCAATACGGCGACCGGGTGTTGGCTGCGCCGCCGCTGCAGGGTTTCAACTGGGTGTTTTATGTATTGCTGGGAGTCTTTGCCATATTTGCGGTGGTGGTTTACATCCGCGTGGTGCGCAATTTAAAGGCCAAATCGACTGCTGCGGATGCTTCTGCAATAGCCTCGCAGCCGGCCGAACAGGATGATTATCTTAAACGGATGGAAGAAGAACTGAACCGCCGGGAAAAAAGCAGTTAGCCCGCGCGGCAGGGAGATGCAAATATGGATCAAAATGTAGAAAATTCACCGAAAACCGCAACCGCCGAACGGCGCAGCCTGCCGACCTGGGTGGTGGTGCTGGCTTTTGCTGTGCTGATCGCCTTTCTGGCCTTAATCGGCGTGGGACTGCGCCGGGTGCAGGCCGGCCCCATCGTAATCGGCCAAAAGGTGCCGGATTTTTCGATGATTTCATTCGACGGACAAACCTACAACCTGTCAGATTTCGAGGGAAAGGTCGTTGTGCTGAATTTCTGGGCTTCCTGGTGCGCACCCTGTTCGCAGGAAGCCGCCGAGTTGGAAGAAGCCTGGCGCAACTATCTACCGGGGGATGAGGTGATTTTCCTGGGTGTGGATTACACCGACACCGAACCCGAAGCGCTCTCCTACCTGGCAAAATTCGATATCACCTATCCGAACGGGCCTGACCTGCGCACCCGCATCTCGCAGATGTTCCGCATCACCGGCGTGCCGGAGACCTATTTCATCGATCAGGAAGGCAAACTGGCTTATGTCAAGAAAGGCCCGTTTGCTTCGCTCGCAGAAATCCAGGCGATCGTGGATGGCCTGCTTCAATAAGTTGGAATAGGTCCACAGGGAGAATTCATGGATATTGGCTCGTTATTTCTCATTCTTGCGCTGGCGCTGGCCGTCGGCCTGTTTATTGCGCAACCTTTTCTGAATTCCGCCTTCAAAGAAGGTTCGGGCCGGAAAGTTGCATTTGAAGCGCGCGATCACGTCCGCTCGGCGCTGCTGGCAGAGCGTGAGCAGGTGCTGGATGCGCTGCAGGAGCTGGATTTTGATCAGGCGTTGGGAAAAATCCCCGCCGAGGACTTCCCCTACCAGCGCAGCCGGTTGCTGGCCCAGGGCGCGGCCGTGCTGCGCAAGCTGGATGAGCTGGAACCGTCCGTAGGCGTGATGAGCGCGGAAGATCGCCTGGAGGCTGCCGTCGCGGCGCGTCGGGCGGAAACGCGCGGAGCAGCCGCTTCGGCCAATATCGGCGCGGGGGATGCGATCGAGGATCAGATCGCTTTGCGCCGGCGCGCGCGCGAAGAAAAATCGGCGGGCTTTTGTCCAAAATGCGGCCGTCCGCTGCAAAAATCCGACCAGTTCTGCCCAAAGTGCGGAACTGCTCTTTAAGGGGGGATGATGAAACGCTCCATCTTCGCAGCTGCCGCTGTCGTTTTATTGTTTCTCTCGGCTTGTTCGCTGGCCGAAGACATCACCCCGCCGCCTGGTTATCAGGCGCCGCCCCCATCCGTGGAGGAAACGGTGTATCCCATCGTTCCGCCCGACCCGGCCAACGGCGCGATAATTTTCGCGGAGAAGTGCGCGCCTTGCCACGGCGTAGACGGCCGGGGCAACGGCTCGATGGCTGCCAATTTATCTGTGGAAGTGCCCGCGATCGGCCGCTCCGAAGTCGCGCTGAGCGCGAAGCCTTCGGATTGGTTCGACCTGGTGACAAACGGGCGCATGGAACGCAGCATGCCACCGTTCCGGTCGCTCAATGACCGCGAGCGTTGGGATGTGGTCGCCTACACGCTTTCGCTGCACGTTACCCAGGCGCAGCTTGATTCCGCCAGGGAAATTTTCGCGCAGCAGTGCCAAAGCTGCCACGGCGAACAGGGGCAGGGTGACGGCCCGCAGGCCGCCAACCTGGCTGTGCCGGATTGGTCGGTGCAGGAACGCCTGGCGCAGCTTTCGGAAGAAGAACTGTTCCAGGTGATCACCACCGGCGCCGGATCGATGCCCGCTTACCGGGAAGCATTCAGTGACGAGCAGCGCCTGGCGCTGGCGGCCTACGTGCGCTCGCTGACCTTCACCTCGCCGGGCGAGCTGGCCAGCGCGGCGGCCACCGCCACCCCCGACCCGACTTCAGCCGCGACGGATGAATCGTCGGCGACGCAGGCGGCCGCTGAAACCGTCATGCCTGAAGCTGGCGCATCGCCGACTGCCGCTACAACAGATTTGCCGGATACGGCTACAATCCGGGGCATGGTGGTCAATGGTTCCGGGGGCGACCTGCCCGCTGGCCTGGAGGCCAACCTGCGCGCTTTTGATGGCATGCAGGAGGCCGCGACCTTGACGGTGCCGGTTTCAACAGACGGCAGTTATGAATTCAGCGGCGTTGAAGTCAACGAAAACCGCGTCTTCATGGTGACTGTATCGGTTAATGAAGTGGACTACAATTCCGATCCGCTGCACGGCAGCGACATCATCGCGGGACAGGCGGCTGAACTGCCCATCACGGTCTATGATGTCAGCACCGATCCCGCGCTGCTGCGCGGCGACCGCTTGCATGTGTTCTTCGATTTCACCGATCCGGCCAATGTGCAGGTGGTGGAATTGTTCATCTTTAGCAATCCCTCCCAGCAGGTGGTTGCGCCGGCTGTTTCCGGCGGCACGCTGTTGAATTTCCGTTTGCCGGAAGGCGCCGTGGACGTGCAATTCCAGGACGGCCAGCTCGGCGACGGTATTTATGTGCAGACCTCAGAAGGTTTCGGTGTGGCTCAGGCTTATGCGCCGGCTGAAGGCTATCAGATCCTGTTTGCCTATAACCTGCCATATGACCGCAAGGGCGACTTTGAGCTCGCGGTTCCCATTGATGTGGCCGAGTCCGTTGTGATGGTGCCGCAGGACGGCGTCCGGCTGAAGAGTGAGGCGTTGACCGATGCGGGTACGCGTACGGTGCAGGACGTACCGCTGCGGCTGTATACCTCCGGCAATATCCCCTCCAGCACGCCCCTGAAGCTGTCGCTCAGCGGTCGTCCCGCGCAGGGCGCGCAGGTGAGTACCGGCTCCTCCACCACGCTGTTCATCGGCATTGGCGCATTTGCGCTGGTGGCTGGAGCAGCCGCGTTGGTTCTGTTGCGCCGCAAGGAAAAACCTGCCGCGCAAGATGAATTAACGGAAGAAGAAACCCAGGATGCGTTGATGGACGCGATCATCGCGCTGGACGACCAGCGCCGCGGTGGCGAACTGGGTGAGGAGGCTTACCTGGCCAGACGCAGCGAGCTGAAACAGCGCCTGGAAGCTTTGCTTGCGAAGGAAAGTAAGAAGGACTCTGAATGATCGAAGTGCGCTCATTGGTGAAGCGATTTGGACCCAAGACCGTGCTGCGCGGTCTTGACTTCACGGTGGAGCAGGGCGAGTTTGTCGCCCTGTTGGGTCCAAACGGCGCTGGAAAGACCACCTTCCTGCGCATTCTTTCGTCACTTTCGCGGCAATCCCTGGGCGAGGTGAAAATCGCCGGCTACCATCTGCCGCACCAATCGGCGGCCGTGCGCCGCCGCCTGGGCGTAGTTTCGCATCTACCGCTATTGTACGGCGACCTGAGCGCCGAAGAAAACCTGCAATTCTACGGGCGCATGTACGGTGTGCCCGTGCTGCATGACCGCATTGGTACGGTGCTGGAGCTGGTGGGCCTGGCTGCCCGGCGGCGCGATTTGGTGCGCACCTTCTCGCGCGGGATGCAACAGCGTCTGGCCATCGGCCGCGCGATTTTGCACGACCCGGACGTGTTGCTGCTGGACGAGCCGCATACGGGGCTGGATCAAGATGCCTGCGAAATGCTGGACGACGTGCTGCGCCAGGTGGCGGTGCGCGGCCGCACGGTGGTGATGACCTCGCATGATCTGGCGCGCGCACAGGACCTGGCCTCGCGCTTTGACATTCTCACTCGCGGGCGCATCCAGGCATCGGTCCGTGGGGCGGACTTGGCGTCGGACGGCCTGCTGGCGTTCTACCGGCAAACGCTGGAAAGCACCGCGCAGCCCGCCAGGGAAGCGAGGCCGGCATGAACCAGGTGACTCCCTTCCTGCGCGCGCTGGGCGCGGTGGTCTGGAAAGACCTGGCGGCCGAGTGGCGCAGCCGCGAAATGCTTTCGGCCATGCTGGTGTTTGCCCTGCTGGTGATTCTGATCTTTAATTTCGCCCTGGAACTGGATCCGGTCGGTCGGGCCAACATCACGGCTGGCATCCTGTGGGTCACGTTCACTTTTGCCGGTACGTTGGGGCTGAACCGGTCGATGGCGGTGGAGAAAGATCGCGGCTGCCTGGACGGGCTGCTGCTGGCTCCGGTGGACCGCACCGCCATCTACTTTGGCAAGGCGCTGGGCAACTGGATCTTCATGTTGTCAGTGGCGGTGATCGTGCTGCCAGTCTACAGTATCCTGTATAACATCAACCTGTTTCAACCCGGCCTGCTGCTGGTTATTTTGCTGGGTTCAGAGGGCTACGTGGCGGTGGGCACATTACTTTCCACCATGTCGGTGCAAACCCGAACCCGCGATATCCTGCTGCCCATTTTGCTCTTCCCGATTGTCATTCCGGTGGTGGTGGCGGCAGTAAAAGCGTCGGGCAATTACCTGGCCGGGCTGGAGATGGCCGAGATACAGCCCTGGTTGAACCTGTTGATCGTGTATGACGTGGTTTTTACCGCGGTTTCCTTCATGGTGTTCGACGCGGTGGTGGAAGAATAACCAGTAGAAATAATTCCGGTGTGAGCAAATTTTAGGAGGAGAAGGATGACGGCGCAACCTAAAACTTTAAAGATACTGACCGTGGTGACGGTGCTGATGCTGGCAGCCGCGAGTCTGATGGTGTTTTTCTACGCGCCCCTTGAGGCGGTGATGGGGCAGGTGCAGAAGGTGTTTTACTTCCATGTGGCGGCCGGCTGGACGGGGATGTTGGGATTCTTCGTCGCCTTTGTGGCCGGCATTGCCTACCTGATCACCCACAAGCACATCTGGGACATCGTCGGCGTGGCGGGCGTGGAAATCGGCCTGGTTTTCATGCTGATCTGCATCATCACCGGATCGATTTGGGCGCGGCCGATCTGGAACACCTGGTGGACGTGGGATCCGCGCCTGACGACGGCCACCATCATGGAACTCGTTTACGCGGCTTACCTGATGCTGCGCCAGGGGGTCGAAGATCCTGACCGGCGCGCGCGCTTCGGCGCAGTTTATGCCATCATCGGCTTTTTAAGCGTGCCGCTGACCTTCTTCTCGATTCGCATCTTTCGCACCATTCACCCGGTGGTGATCGGCGGCGGCGACGCGGACGCAACTGGCTCGTTCGATATGACCGCCAAGATGCTGCAAACCTTCATGTTCAGCCTGGTGACCTTCTCCGTCCTGTTTGTCACCCTGCTGTGGCACCGCATCCGAATGGGCAAGTTCGCCGATCAACTTGAACAACTGAAAATGAAGCTGCTGGCCTGAGAAAAGGAGACTCGCGATGGAAGGACCTGCCAATACCCTGACGTACATGATCGCCGGCTTCGCGGTGATCTTTGGCATCATGTTGATCTACCTGGTCAGCCTGCTCTCGCGCTGGAACAACCTGCGCAAGGACGCTGATTTGCTGAAAGAGCTGGAAAAGAAAGAATAAGCCCGAATCCAATCGATTTGAAGTGAAAACGGACTGGCAAAATCTTGCCAGTCCGTTTTCTTTTATAAAATCCATAAAGAATTGGGAACATTTCGAAATGGGCCAACGTTAAGGATGTATCAATACGAAGGAGTATGACAAAATGAGCAAGAAAATTATCGTGATCTTATCCGCATCTTTATTGGTCCTGCTTGCGCTGGCAGCCTGCATCCCGGGCATGCAAGCGGCGCCGACCATGAGTCCCGATATGATTGGCACGCTTTCGGCGCAGACCGTGACGGCGCGCCTGACTGAAATTGCCCTGCAGACACCGACCGTTGTGCCGCCTACGCAGCAACCTGCTCCCGCAACGCCCACCGCACAGGTG
>JAPKMQ010000078.1 GCA_026645875.1 Longilinea sp. | reverse complement strand
AGAAGAAGTCCAGTGAAGATCGTTTCCGCAAGCAGATGCAACGTCTGGCGACTCTGCGGGTGGTGGATATGACCATTGCCGCCAGCATGGAACTGGATCAGGTTTTAAACCTGCTGCTTGAAAAACTGATCCGAGAACTGGATGTGGATGCCTGCGCGCTGTTGTTGTTGAATTCGAACAAGCAACTGGTGCACCGCGCCAGCGTGGGCATGCCGGAAGCCTGCGTGAGCAACGTGAACATCAACCTGGGCGAAAACCATGCCGGTTGGGCCGCGCTACACTTGCAACCGATTTATGTGATGCATACCGAAGAGACTCCGGACACGCTGCTAAGCCGCAAGGAATTTGCTGATGCCGGCTTTATCGCTTATTACTGCACGCCGCTGATCGCGAAGGGAAAGGTTTTGGGCGTGCTTGAAATATTTAACCGCCGGCGCTTACCCTCCGACCCGGAATGGCTGAATTTCTTTGAAGCGCTGGCCGATCAGGCGGCGATTGCCATTGAGAATGCCTCGCTGATGGACACGGTCGAACAGACCAACCAGGAAATGCTTGCCGCATATGACGACACCATCCAGGGATGGGCGCACGCGCTGGAACTGCGCGACGGTGAAACCGAGGGACATTCGCAGCGCGTGTTGCAGATGACCCTGGCGATAGCCAGCGCGATGGGCTTTGACGAGGCACAATTGGTGCACATCAAGCGCGGCGCGCTGCTGCATGATATCGGCAAAATGGCCGTCCCGGACGCGATCCTCTTCAAACCGGGGCCTTTGACGTCGGACGAATGGGAAATCATGCGCAAACATCCGATGCATGCGTACCGGCTGCTGGCGGGCATCTCCTTCCTGCGCCCGGCGTTGGATATCCCGTATTGCCACCACGAAAGGTGGAATGGCAGTGGTTACCCGCGCGGGCTGGCTGGCGAGCAAATTCCCCTGTCGGCGCGCATTTTTGCGGTGGTAGACGTGTGGGACGCGTTGCTTTCAGATCGGCCGTACCGGAACGCATGGGATGAACAACGAGTTGCTGGTTATCTCCGCCAGAATGCGGGCATTTTGTTCGATCCGGCGGTGGTGGCGGCCTTCTTTGATCAGGTTACTTTGATCGGTTCACCAAATAAATTCCGGTCAGCAGGATCAGACCGCCAACCCATTGATTAAGCCGCGGCAGTTCGCCCATCAGCGGGATGGCCAATAGCGTGGTAATCACCGGTGAGGCGATCGTCGTGGGCGACACCAGCGAGGCTGGCAGGCTGCCCAGGGCATAGCTGATGGCAAAGTATCCGATGGTCTGCGAGATCAACCCCGCCCCAAGAAAGGCCAGCCAGGTGGCCGTGGAATAGCCCCCGAGTGCGTAGCCGTTGGCCAGGTTAAAAGCCAGCAGCAGCCCGGCGCTGATCCAATTGACCGGCACGAGGTAGGCCAGGGTGTGCAAATGCGTGCGGCTGCGCTGCGTTATCAAGAAGTAGAATGCGAAAAACACGCTCGAAACGGTCGCGAGCACGTCGCCGGAATTGACGGAAAAACCGCCCAGGTTCCCGGCTCCGAAGAAAATTAAAGTGCCTGCCAGCGTCACGGCCAACCCGACCCAGAATTTTCCGGTCAGCCTTTCGCGCCACACCAGCCAGGCGAACAGGGCCACCCACAGAGGTGAAATGTAGTTCATCAGGGTGGCGTTGGCGATGCGTGTAATCCCCAGGGCGGTGCTCCACAGCCCGTGATCCAGCGCGACGCATGCGCCGGCCATAACCGGCAGATACCAGTACTTGCGTAAGGGCGCTCGCTCGCCGGCTGGCCGGCGCAGCAGGAACGGCAGCAGCACCACGCCACCGGTCAGCATGCGGTAAAACACGGTGACGGTTCCCGGTGCATCGGCCCAGCGCACGAATAACGCCGAAAGGCTGAGCGCCAGCACGCCGATGCCCAGCGAGAGATACGCCAGGGTTCGGCGCGGGATGCGTTGCGTGAAAGCCAGTATTGCTTTGTGGGTGCTCATGAATTGCTTGATTCTACTCCAAGCGGGATGGATTGGAGCATGAATTTGCAGTCGGTTCAATCGGTCCATGCAACCGCCGGGTGGCCCGAGAGCTTTCCGTGGCATTGTCTTATCCTGTTTTTGCCAAATCAGGATTACAATAGACCCAGTTTACATTCTGGAGGCAGTCATGACTTGTCCGCAATGTGGATTTGAGAACGAAGAAGGCCAGCTAACGTGCAGCAGTTGCGGCGCCGCGCTCGAGGTTGTCGAAACGCCTGAGGTGGAAACGCCGCGGCGCACTTCTGTTTGGAGCTGGGTGGCCGCCGGTTTGTTCGTCGCGCTGGTGGCGGCGGCTCTGTGGATTTTTAAAGGCCCGGGCTTTGGGCAATCTGACCCGCTGTTGTATGGGGTGTTGAGCGATACATTGATCCCGTTTGGTCAGATGGGCGTGCTTGAGAACGGCGGCAGCAAGGCCACGCGGTTGGGTGAATCCTCCTCCAGCCTGGCAATCGCCCCCTACTCGATTCGCACCGGCCACCCCTACCTGAGTTCAAAGGGACAACTGGCGCTGATTGCCAACGGCGGCCTGACCGGACAGGGACAACTGCTGCTGGTGGATCTCAAGGGCGGCACGGCCAACACCGCGGCAGAATCGCCGCTGCCTTTGACGGTCGCAGGCAACTTCCAGTCGTTCTCGCCTGACGGCGGGTATTTTGGCTACACCAGCATCTCCGCCGACGGCTCCTCGTTGAACGCGGTGGTGGTCAATTCACGCGCGGCAAACGTCATGGTGTCCGAAAACATGATCCTTTCGCAAATTCTGCCCGACGGCAAGCACTTCCTGGCCTATCCGCTGGATGCATTGAACGGCAATCCGGCTGGCTTGGTCAGCGTTGCCATTCCGTCCGGCGAGCAGACGGTGCTTTTCCAGTCCGCCAGTACAGACGTAATGGCTGGCGCGGACGTGGTTGCACCGGACGGCAGCATCTATTTTGTCATGCAGCGCGACGCAGGCATCGGTATTTACGGTCTTGGCCCGGACGGCGGTGATCCTGCGCTCGTCTACACCTTCCAGCAGCCGGTTTCATTCTTCGGCGTGATGAGCATCATGCCTGACCAAAAAAGTCTGCTGGTGATGGATGCCAACGCGGACGCAAGCGGTTACACGCTGATCAGCGTCAATCCAGAGGATGGCACGGCCACGACGCTGGCGACGAATGTGTTTTCGGATTTCTTCTCGGACGCGATTTTCCTGCGGCAGATGTTCGGCGAAATGGCGGTGACCTTCTCGCCGGACGGCAAACACATGGCTTATTTGATGCAGGACGCGGCAGGTTTGAGCCTGTACGTCTCAGATCTTTCCGGCCAGCCAGGCACCTTGATTGCCAGCGGGCAGGCAGCTTATTCCTATGCCTTCTCGCCGGACAGCCAGCGTTTGATTTATATCCAGTATGCCGCCACCACCGAACCGACGGGCAGCCTCAATTCGGCGGATTTCAATGGCCAGAGCGCGCAACTGGACTCGAACGTGACCTCGTTTAATTTCCAGAAGGAAAAACTGGTTTATTTTAGCGCCCAGGTGACAGACTCGCCGTACACCACTCTGTATCAAAGCGGCATGGAAGGCCAGAACAAGATTGAATTGTTGGCCGCGCAACCCGGGTACTGGGTGTTTGTCAAGATGCCCAATTAATCAGAGTCCTATTAACGGAAGAAAAAACGCCGTCCGGTTAGGGCGGCGTTTTTTTGCGTCAAGCCGGGGTGGCGTTCCAGCGCTCCAGCAGGGGCGGCAGTTCATCCAGCCTTGCGAGGATTGCATCCGGTTGGAGCTGATCTGCGAGGGCGTGGTTTTCGGGCGTGTCGACCCGCCGCGCGATCCACACGGCGCGAAGACCCGCCGCGTGCGCGCCGGCCACGTCCGCGCTGAGCGTATCGCCGACCATGACAGTCTGCGCGGGCAACATGTCCAGCGCGTTGAGCGCGATTTCATAAATCCTGGGCGAGGGTTTGCGCAGGCCTACCTCGGCGGAGATGACGATAGCCTCCAGCCATGGGCGCAGTTGCGCCTTGTCGATCAAGGCGTGCACGTCAGCGGCGTCGCTGGCATTGGAAATCAGGCCAATCCGGTAGCCGGCCCCGGTCAGCTTTTTCAGCGTGGGCAGGGCGTCCTGTTCGGGCTGCCAATGTGCCTGGCTGACGGCATACATGCGCGCCAGGGCTGCCTGAAGGACGGTCGCCGGTACATCAGGGTATCCATGATCCTCCAGCAGGCGGCGCAGGACGGACTCGGTGGTGTATTCCAGGCAATCGTCCTCCCGGCGGGCAAAATAGGCTTCCATACGCCGCGAGAACTCCGCCTGAAAAACGGGTAGGTCCAGCCGCAACCCGGATTCCAGCAGCGCTGCGCCAAGAGCGCGATTGGACGCCGGCAGCACCTCGGCCCAGGAGCCGGTGAAGTGGATCAGAGTGCTGCCCAGGTCGAAGAACACCGCGCGGATGGTGCCGCGAATGCCTGTCACGGGGGATTAATAGCCTTTCTCGAGGTCGAAGCGGTTGTAAACCGCCGCGCCGTCGATGTACCTGCGCAGGTTGGCGGCAAACAGGTCGGTGGCGTGCGCGTCGAAGTTCTTGCTGATGCCGGCCACATGCGGGCTGACAATCACGTTGGGCTGCTTCCACACCGGGTTATCGGCCGGGAGTGGCTCCTGCGGGAACACGTCCAGCGCGGCGCCGGCCAGATGTTTCTCCTGCAGCGCCTGGAGCAGCGCAGCGTGGTCAACGATCCCGCCGCGGCCGCAATCCACCAGGAACGCGCCTGGTTTCATCGCTTTGAGTTCCTCAGCGCCGATCATGCCGCGGGTTTGCGGGGTGAGCGGCAGCGACACGATCACAAAATCGCATTCCTTGAGCATCGATTTGAGCGCTTCGATCGGGTACAGGCGTTTGAACAGGTTGCCTTCCGGGTCGCCCAGGCCTTCCGGCATGTAACCGCGGTCGGTTGGGTCCATGGCATTGCGCTTGGCCGCCAGGATATTGACGCCGAAGGGCACCAGCAGGCGGGCAATTTCGCGCGAGATGCTGCCGTAAGGCACCAGGCCGATGGTAGTGCCGCGCAGCTCGACGGGCGCGAATTGCTGCCAGCGGTCCTGCGGCCACTCGGATTTGGATTGCAAGGCCATCATCTCCGGGATGCGGTGGCCCAGCGCCAGCAGCATGGCCACGCTCCACTCGGCCACCTGTGAGCTTACCGCGCCGCTGAGCGTGGCGGCGACCAGGTCGGGCTTGCGCAGGATGGGTGATTCGGCGGCGTAGTCGATGCCGGCATAGTGAAACTGGATAAAGCGCAGCCGCGGCGCCTGGGCCGGGATGGGCAGCACGCGGTCGGTGTAGAGCACCTCGGTGCGAGCCCAGACTTCTGCCGGGATCTCCTCGGGCTTGACGGCCGGCAGCACGGTGACGTTCACCCGGTTGGAGACCGCTTTGACCCGTTCAACCAATGCGGCCGAAAAGGGCATCGTCATCAATACTTCTATGGTCGATTCGCTCATGGGATACCTTTCAGGAATTGAATTCGCCGGGTCTGGCTGTGAGCCAGATCCGGCGTGAGTTTCACTTCAAGTAAATGTTCTGTGGATCAAGCTCGCGCAGCAGGCGCAGCTCCTCTTCGCCGGGCGGCTCGGTGACGCGCAGGTTTGCCGCGGCTTTCAATGGCCAACCGGTGTTGGCCTGCACTTCCTCCACCGTTACGCCGGGATGGACGGCGGTCAGGACCAACTCGCCGCTCTCATCCGGTTCCAGGAAGCCCAGGTTGGTGACCACCGCCTGCGGGCCGCCGCCGCGCACGCCGGAAGCCTCCCGGGCGGCGCGGCCGTTCAAAAAGCCAGCGGAGGTGGCAAAATCGACCTTTTCGGGGAAGCGGCGTTTTTGATGAGGGGTGATGATGTAGCAGCGGTTGGCCCAACCGGCAATTTCCATGCTGCCGCCCGAGCCAGGCAGGCGCACCTTGGGGTGGTTGTAGTCGCCGATGACAGTGGCGTTGATGTTGCCAAAGCGGTCGATCTGCGCGCCGCCCAGGAAGCCCACGTCTACATTGCCGCGCTGCAGGTACAGCGTGAAGATATCATACATGCTGCACACCGAAGTGGCGCGGGTGACCAGGGTGGGATCGCCGATGGAAAGCGGCAGGCGCGAGGGGCGCGCGCCGATAACACCGGCCTCGTAAATCATCACCAGGTTGGGGGCGTGCGTGCGTCGCGCCAGGTTGCAGGCCAGGTTGGGCAGCCCGACGCCGACGAACACCACGTCGCCGTCGCGCAGCAGGCGGGCGGCGTGTACGGTCATCAGTTCAGATGCGGTGAAGGTCGTCATATCAGTACTCCCCGTAATTGACCGGCGCGGCATACAGCGGCGGAACGCTGAGACGCTTGTGCGTTTCGGCACCGACTTTTTGCCAGTAGGCTTCGCGGTCGGTGATGCCGTACACCCATTCCTGCAGCCAGGCCTGGACGGATTCAGGCGTTTCGCTGATTTTGTCCCATTCCAGGTAAAAGTCATTGTCGCGGTCGTAATAGCCCTGGGTGTAGGAGGGATGTGAACAATACGGCACATGGCAGACGGCCGAGACGACAAATTCGGGGATCAACGTGCGGTTGGGATCGGAGCGGATGACTTCCTCCGGCACGATCTCCTCGGCGGTCAGGATGACCCGCTTGGCGGCAAAAGCAGCTTCCTTCTGCTCGCCGAGGATGCCCCAGATGTGGGCGTTGCCGCGCTCGTCGCAGCGCTGCACATGGATGATGGCCACGTCGGGGTTGAGCGCGGGCACGACCACCACCTCGCGGCCCGAATAGGGGTCGGTGACGCGCCGGTAGAGGGGGTTGGCCTGCTCCAGCGCGGTGGCAGCGGTCTGGTTCATGGGCATGAAGGGCAACCCGGCCGCGCCAGCCTGCAGGCGCGAGATCATGCCGAAGTGCGAATATTCTTCAAATTCCAACCGGCCGGCTTCCAATTCGGTGCGGATGATGCGCAGGGAGCCCACGCCAGGGTTTCCGATGTAGGAATAGATCACTTTTTTGGCGCACCCGGCCGCCACCATTTGATCGTAGATCAGATCGGGCGTGGCGCGGGCCAGAGTCAGGTCTTTGCGACCCTGTCGGATGATTTCATGGCCGGCGGCAAAGGGAATCAGGTGGGTAAAACCGGCGGCGTATACGCAATCGCCGTCGTGAACGTGTTGGGCGATGGCTTCTTTTAGTGTGCAGAGTTTTGACATGGAGAGGATGCTTTCATTTTTCACGGTTGGGGGTGGCGGGCGGGGGTTCGGCTTCGCGGTCGCGGTCCTTGCGGCGGCGGCTTTGCCCGGACGGTTCTTTGGGTTTGGCGCGCTTCTTCAGCAGGCGAAAGCGGTTGCTTGGCTGGTTGGGCTGCGGGGGATCGCGCCACCAGAGATAGAAGCCCAGTACCAGGCAGGCCAGGCCGGCAAACAGCAGCACCGGGATGGGCGCGTGGGCAACATCCGAAAGGATGAACACCATCACCGCAGCCGCGCCGAGCCAGATAAAAAAGGTTCCCAACCGGTTGACGATTGTCATGGATCAGGCTGTTTTGAGCTGGCCGGGCGTCTGCACGC
The DNA here is from genome assembly GCA_026645875.1 of Longilinea sp. Classification (GTDB taxonomy): domain Bacteria; phylum Chloroflexota; class Anaerolineae; order Anaerolineales; family Anaerolineaceae; genus Longilinea. The sequence goes on along the minus strand of JAPKMQ010000078.1, from coordinate 4,381 downwards.
CCGGCCTTGATTGGGTGCGATTAGCCGCGGCGGACCCGATTGCGGATCTGCTCGTGCATATACAGTTGCAGGTAATGCACGCCGCCGGAGTTCTTGCCGCTGGAGCCGGAGCCCTTCCATCCGCCGAAGGGCTGAAAGCCCGGCCAGGCGCCGGTGGTGGCGCCCTGCGGGCGGTTGGCGTAGGTCACGCCGGCTTGGATGTTGTCGTAGAACCACTCGACCTCATCGTCCGAGCCGTATACACCCGCGGTCAGGCCGTAGGCGACCGAGTTGGCGATCTTCATGGCTTCATTCAGGTCGGTAAACTTGCCCACGGTGGTGATGGGCACGAACATTTCCTGCTGCCACAGGTGGTGCGAGAAGGGGGCTTCGGCGATAGTGGGGGCGCAGAAGTAACCCTTGCCATATGCGCCCTCGGTGAGGACCTTGCCGCCGGTGAGGATGGTGCCGCCCTGGCTCAACGCCTCGCTGAATTCCTGGTAGTCGCGGTAGGAACCCTTGTTGACCACCGGGCCCAGGTAATTGCCGCGGTCGGTCGGGTCGCCGATGGTGAGTTTGTTGGTCAGTTCAATCAGGCGGCCGACCAACGCGTCGTAGACCGGGGCTTCAATGATCACGCGCGAGCAGGCCGAGCATTTTTGTCCCTGCAGGCCGAAGGCCGAGCGCATGATGCCAATGGCGGCATCTTCCAGGTTGGCGTTTTTGGTGACGATGGCCGGGTTCTTGCCGCCCAATTCGAGGATGGTGGGGCGCACCCAGCGGCCGGTGCCAAAATCGCGGTATATCTTCATGCCGACGTCAAAGGAGCCTGTGAAGGTGATGCCGTCGACTTCCGGATCGTCGATCAGGGCCTGGCCCAGCGTGGAGCCGGGGCCGGTGACGAAGTTGAACGAACCTTCGGGCAGGCCGGCGTCGCGCAGGCATTCTGCGATCAGGCGGGCTGTCCAGGGGGTGTCGGTGGCGGGCTTCATCACCACGGTGTTGCCGGCCACCAGCGCAGCGGCGGTGGGACCGCCGGTGAGCGCGCCCGGGAAGTTGAACGGGCTGATGACCAGCCACACGCCGTACGGCCGCAGGATGGAGTAATTGGTGGATTTGAAGCCGACCAGCGGATCGGTGCCCAATTCGACAACAAAGCCGTCGTTGGCTTCCATGCGGTCGCAGGCATAACGCAGCAGGGCAATCGTTTCGGCCACGTCGCCCAGCGCTTCCATGCGGTTTTTACCCACTTCGCTGGACATGACCACGCCCATTTCGAAGAGGCGGTCGTTCATCAAGTCGGCGGCTTTGCGCACCAGGGCGACGCGTTCCTGCCACTTCATGTGGCTCCAGACGGGGAAGGCCTTGCGCGCTGCGGCCATGGCAGCCCGCGCGTGTTCAGCGGTACCCTTCTGGAACAGGCCGATCACTTCATCGGTATTGGCAGGATTGCGATTTTCGAATTTTTCGGCAGCGAACACGTCCTTGCCGTCGATGATCATCGCATATTCCTGGCCCAGGTTGCGTTTGAAGCGGGCCAGAGCTTCATCGTAGCGCGTGTGCAACTCCTCGGGCGGGTTGAACATGGTGGCATACGTAAGCGTGAAGGAACTTTCAGCAGCCATACTCAATTAACCTCCATTTTCGATTTGGTACAAATGAACAGGTCGATCTTTGATCAGGCAGCGTTAAGTATAGCTTAGGCGTTGGCGCAAGTCAAAGCACTTACGGCTTTGCCGCTCAAAGGGTGAGCGTTCGCGTGTAAAATAAGGAAGGAACTCACGCAGCCCGGAAGATCAAGGAGTGTTTCATGAACCGAGCGATCGCATCTGTCTTCCTCTTGCTTGTCCTGGTCCTGGCAGCCTGCGCGCCGCAAACGCCGCAGACGCCGCAAATCGATTCTGACAGCCTGGGCACTATCGCCGCGGCGACCGTGGACGCCCTGCTGGCGCCCACCCAGACGGCGCAGGCGCAACCGGAGACCACGGCCACCGAAGAACCAACGCCGGCGATAACCCCTGAGGCGACACCTGCGCTGGCGACCACGGCTGAACTCCCGGCGGATGCCGGCATGGATTTGAAGGTGGCCTACAGCGACGGTCAGGGCAACCTGTGGTTCTGGCAGAGTGGCGGCGATCCGCTGCAATTGACCGCCAGCGGCGACGTGACCGATTTCGCGCTCTCGCCGGATGGTGGGCGGGTCTTCTTCTCGCGCGCTACGGGTTACGTGACCGACAGCCTGTGGTTGATCGACACCGACGGCTCGAATGAGCGTGAGGTGATGGCCGCGGCTGATTTCGAAGCGCTGGACCGCCCGGCGCAGGCCAGCGGCACGTCGCCGGCGCAGCTCGGCTGGGTGCCCGGCGGCACGACGGCGGTCTTCACCACATACCACTATTTTGACGGCCCGGGGTTTGACCCGGGCAATGACCTGCGCCTGGTGAACAGCGCGACCGGCGCGGTGACCACGCTGCTGGCACCGGGTCAGGGCGGCGGCAGCTTTGTCTATTCGCCGGATGGAGCGCAGATCGCGCTGGTGACGCCCAACCAGATCGACCTGGTCAACAGCGACGGCAGCAACCGGCGGGCTGGCGTTTTGGCGTATGACGACATCCTCATGTACACCGAATCGCCCTTTTACGCCCAGCCGGTCTGGGCGGCAGACGGCTCCCGGCTGCGGGTCGTCATCCCGGCTCAAGACCGGTTGGGCAATCCGGATGAGCCCGGCAGCGTGTGGGAGGTCCCGGCGGCGGGCGGCACAGCTTTCAAGGTGCTGCAATTCTCCGCCAACGGCCTGGGACCGGGGGCATTCGTTTCGCCGGATTTGAACACGTTGGTTTACTTCCAGAACGTGGGCACTGGCGGAAAGCAGGAGCTGCACATTGCCAGCCTGGACGGCAGCTCGGATGAAGTTTATGCAAGCGGTTCGCTAAACTGGATTGGTTGGGCGGAGGATGGTCCGCGTTTCGTGTGGACGCAATACGGGCAGGTGGGTTCGGAGCGGCAGGCCTACCTGGGGCAGGCCGGCCAGCCGTCCGTGCTGCTGGGTGCGCCGCAATCGCCACTCGATTTGGCCTGGGTGGCGGGAGACCGTTTTCTCTTTTTGGATAATGACGGCGGTGCGCCGCCGGTCTGGACGCTGTACCTGGGCACCGCCGGCGGTCCGAATCAGGTGGTGGCCGAAATTGCTGCCGGCAACCAGATTCCCCGCTTTGACTTCGTGCGCTGAATCCGCCTGGCGCGCCGGGCGTTGAAGGAATCATTATTGGAAGAAAAAAAGCCGCCGGGCAATCGGCGGCTTTTGCATGAATTGAGAGCAGTCCTACACGGTCAATCCGGCAAGCGATTCGGCCAGGGTGATAAAATCGCCGGCGCGCAGAATTTTTCCGGTGCCCAGCGGCCACTCACCGCGCAGCGTGTCCACCCAGCGCTGCGGAATGCCGCTCAGGCCGTAAGCGGCGCCGGCCAACGCCCCCAGCACCGTGGCGGAGGTGTCGGCATCAGCGCCCAGGTTGGCGGCCTGAATGGCGGCTTCCTCGAAGTTGGACGTGGTCAGGAGCGCCCACACCGCGCTTTCCAGTGTGTGGCGCACCCAGCCCGAATTGCGCAGTTCGTCGCGCTGGCGCTGTGGGGCTTCATCGACGAAGGCCGCCAGCCCGGGCGGAAGCGCCACCTGTTGGCGGGCCTGAATCAGTGCATCGGCCGGGGTTTCGCCCTTCAGCAGCGACAGGATCATTGCGCTCTCAAAGGCGCATGCGGCGGTGCATTCGCTGTGCGCGTGGGTCACGCGGCTTTGCAGCACGCTGTCGGCCAGGCATTCCACCGGGCTCTTCCAATGCGCCAGCGCCACCGGCCAGTTGCGCATCAAGGACCCGTTGCCGGCTGATTCCGGGCGGCGCTGCTGCGCTTCGTTGGAGGCCTGATCCCAGACCACCCCGGCAGCGATGCGGCTGAGCACGCTGGAGGTGTAGAGTCCGACGTCCGGCGGCCCCTGACGGTACCAGCCGACAAAGCGATGTGCCAGGTCTTCGGGGTTGAGCGGCTTGCGCGCCAGCAGACTCTCGGCTACAGCCAGCGCCATCTCGGTATCGTCGGTAAAGCTGCCAGCGGGCAGGCGACCGGGCAGCAATTCCCGCACCAATTGGTCGCTGGGCGTGGCGCGCTGAAATTCCAGCGGCATGCCCAGCGCGTCGCCGATAGCCGCGCCGACGGCGACGCCGCGGATGCAATCCTGCAATGTGGTAGTGTTGCGGTCAGTCATGCGGAAAAACCCGGAAATCAGTTAATTGGAAGATGTTGCGGGGAATTCACTGGAGGAGTGAATTGTAGAATTCTACCACTTGCGCGCGGTTCTGGCGGCGATCTGCCCGGTTTTCAATGATTTGCTGGTTGAGTTCCGCCG
>JAPKMQ010000077.1 GCA_026645875.1 Longilinea sp. | reverse complement strand
ACCGAATCGCCGACCTTGTGGTGAATTTCGATGCCCACGGCATGATCAATTGGGTCCTCTTTGCGGGCGCGTCCTGCACCCAGTTCGACCGAGGTTTCGCCAACCTCACGCGCGTTGATCCCCAGCAGGTAGCCAGCGCGGGATGCGGGCACGGTTTCAATCAGCGGAGCCTGCGGCAGGCGGTCGGGCTCGTCCACGTAACGGACGTCGCCGCCCTGAGCCTGCACCAGCCGCCGGAAGCTTTCCAGGGCACGGCCAGACTCCAACGCGCTTTCAGCCATGGTTCGCGCTTTGTCCAGGTTTGCAGCTTTCCGGCCCACTACCAGCATGTGCGCAGCAGCCACCAGGCAGTGCTCGCGGAAATCCTCCGGGCCGCTGCCGCGCAGCGCGTTCAACGCTTCGCGCACCTCCAGAGCATTCCCCACGGCCCACCCCAGGGGTTGGTTCATATCCGAGAGCAGGGCGACCACTTTCCGCCCGCTCAATGCGCCAATCGCCACCATTGTGCGGGCCAGCACGCGCCCTTCCTCAAGGTTTTCCATGAACGCGCCCAGGCCGATCTTCACATCCAGCACGATCGCCTGCGCACCCGCGGCGATCTTTTTGCTCATGATGGAAGAGGCGATTAGCGGAATTGACGGCACGGTGCCGGTCACATCGCGCAGCGCGTACAGCTTGCCATCGGCTGGCGCCAGGTCGCCGCTCTGGCCGGTCAGCACCAGCCCTTCCGTTCGCAGTTGTTCGATGAACTCTTCGCGGCTCAGGTTGGTGCGGTAGCCGGGGATCGATTCCATCTTGTCCAGCGTGCCGCCGGAAAATCCCAGCCCGCGCCCGGACATCTTGCCGACTGGCAGTCCGCAGGCCGCCACCACCGGTTCCACCACAAGGGTGGTTTTATCGCCTACGCCGCCGGTGGAGTGCTTATCCACAGCGATCGGCACCACGCCGGTCAGATCCAGAGTTTCGCCGGAATGGGCCATGGCCATGGTCAAATCGGTGGTTTCCCGCTCGGTCATCCCGCGCAGCAGTACGGCCATCGCCCAGGCAGAAGCCTGATAATCGGGGATTTCACCGCGGGTGAAACCGTCAATAAAGAATTCGATTTCTGAACGCGAGAGTTCTTCACCTTCGCGTTTCTTGATGATGATATCTACAGCTCGCATTTCAGCTCCAGTATTCCCGCCGGCCGGCGTGAAAGAGTGAGTATCCTTACAACTCTATTTTACCCGTTCAGCGAAAAGCCTGAAAGAGCCTGGCGGGATTACACTTACGGATGTGCGACAGAAAAGGCGTTTCCTTTGAGACTGCTCAAAAGAAACGCCTTTTTACGTGCCGAGGGAATTAGGAATACTATCCCTGCTTCTTCAAAGTGATGGTGACCTTGCGGTTGGGTTCCTCACCGGTGCTTTCGGTGATCACCAGCGGATGGTCGCGCAACTCCAGATGGATCACGCGGCGCTCGCTGGAGGGCATGGGTTCCAGCACCTGGCGGCGGCCGGTGTGAACCGCCTGTTCGGCCATGCGCCGTGCCATCTGGCGCAATTGGCGGTCGCGGCGCTGCCGGTAACCCTGGATATCAATGGTCATCGGCACCCAGCGGCCAACATCTTTGCACACGATCAGGCTGGCGATATACTGCAGCGCGTTGAGCGTCTCGGAACGGCGCCCGATGAGGATGCTCAGATCGTTGCCCTGCACTTCCACCAGGACCATCGGGTGTTCTTCGTCTTCTTCACCTTTGATGTACCGGGCGGTCACGGTCGCCTTGATGCTCATTTTGTCGAGCAGCTCATTGACGACCGCGCTGGCCGAATTCAGCACCTGCGGATCACCAGGCACGGACGGTTCGTCCTCCTGAACGAGTTCGGCCGGTTGAACGGGCGCCGCGGGCTTGCTGACCGGTTGAACGGATGCCGCGGGCTTGCTGACTGGCTGGGCGGGCGCGGAGGTGCTAACAGGCTGGGTGGTGGCAGGCGCTTCGGCTGACTTGATACTTAAGCGCACGCGTGCCTGCCGGCTGCCAAGGCCAAACAGGCCGCGGCTGCCGGTATCCAGCACTTCCACATCCACCATTTCACGCGGGATTCCCAATTGATTCAATCCCCTTGCAACTGCTTCATCGACACTGGGTGCGATGATTTCCAACGTGGTTTTTTCCTGGCTCATGAACTGCCTCGTTGAACGTGGAGTCTACTTCTTGCTTTTTGGCTTGGTAGAAACCGGTTTGTTTTGCGCCGGTTTAACATCGATTGTCTGCTTGACCTCGGTTTTTTTCTTGGGCAACAGGTTGCTGAGATTCAATTGCCCCAGCAGCGCGTACTGTCCAATTCCGATCAGGTTGGATGTAAAGAAGTACACCGAAAGACCTGAAGCAAGCGTCAGCGCCATATAACCCATCAGGAAAGGCATGTACAGGTTCATCATTTTGCCCATCATGGCCGCCTGATTGTTCGGATCGCCCGCGTTGGTTGAGGACGCCGTCGGGGTCATCAATTTGGATTGCAGGTAGGTGGTCAAAGCCACCACAACTGCAAGAATTGGAATTCCAAACGGCAGACCGGGCAGGTTCAACCGCTCTGGCTGCCCCAGATCCATCCAAAGAAACTGGCTGTTGAGGGGAATAAGCGAAGAAACCTTGAGCAAGCCGGGGTAGATATGCCGCGTGAGGTTCATCATCTCCAACGGCGTGGAAGCCATCGACTGGATGATCGCCTGGTACAGACCGATGATGATGGGGAACTGGATCAGCGTGGGCAGACAGGAAGCGAACGGGTTGATTCCCAGTTCCTTCATGATCTTTTGCTGCTCGACGGCCAGTTTTTCCTTGTCATCCTTGTACTTGGTCTGAATCTCAATGTAACGCTTATCCTGCTGCAGCGTTTGCATAGCCTTGCTGCCCTTGATCTGGGAAGCCATCAGGGGGTGGGTGATCAACCGGATCAGGATGGTGAAAAGGATGATCGCAATCCCAAAGTTCCCCACCAGACTATAGATGAATAGCAGGGCATTTATAAAGGGGGTGATAATGAGTGCATCCCACATGTGATCCTACCTAATCTTGAGGTGGGTAGACCCACTTCTGATTGCCGTTCAAATCGAAGGCAACCAGAGCGATTTTACCCTTGGTAACGCCAACCAACAGCGTCTCGCCGCTCAGCACAACACCGGAATACAGCTTGCCATCGATGGTGCGATTCCACTGCCTGACCCCGTTGTAATCGACCAGGATGATATTTCCGGTTTCGGACGAGAAAACCAGCCCGTTTTCGAGCACAGCGGGATTGCCCATCAGGGGTTCTTTTTCCATGGACAATTTCCATTTCTGGAAGCCCGTGGCTTCATCCACGGCATACACATTGCCCAAGATGTCGCCGAAATAGAGGACGCCTTCCCGTAACACCGGCTGCATCCAGATCGCGCTGTCGGCCTTGAAACGCCATTGTACCGCGCCGTTTGCCGTGTTGAGTGCGATCAATTCGCTCGCAATGGTGGCCTGATACAACTTGTCCTCACCGACCGCCGGCGGATAAGCAGTGGCTCCACCCAGGTCCATCTTCCAGACCAGATTGCCGTTGGCGGGTTGGATGGCATACAGGTAATGATCCATTCCGGCTACAAAGGCCAGCGTCCCGTCGGTGACAGGTTGAGCCCAAAAGCCATCCGTCGCGCCAAATTTCCACAGCAGCGTGCCGCTCAGGTCAAAACCGTAAACGTTCCGGTTGCTGTTGGGTGCAACGATGACATCATTGACAACCAACGGACTGGCCACAAAACGGCCGGCCTGTGTGTAGTTCCATTGTTGGAACCCGCTGCTGGGATTGAGGGCATGCAGGGTGTTAAGGTAATCACCCGCCAGCAGGTAATCGCCGGCTAGCACAGGCGCAGCGTAATAAAACCGCCCCGCTTCAGCTTTTTCAGCCGGATATTTCCAATTCAAACCGCCGTCAGCCAACCGGATTGCATACACCTCGCCGGCATTCGCCAGATAGGCCGTATCGCCGTTCGCAGAAACGCCTGGGATCGAGTTGGTCGGGATCGCCCCACTGCAAGCGGTGAGCAGCATCGCCAGGATCACCAGCACAAAAATGGTTGTAATGTACTTAGCTTTCATTGATTCTCGATGTGAGGAAATTTCCCATGTCAAAACCGGGGGTGATCCTAAGGAACGGGATCATATCCACCGGGATTAAACGGGTTGCATCGGACCACCCGGCTGACTGCCAACCAGGACCCTTTGATTGCTCCGTGCTTGTAAATGGCCTGGTAGCCGTAATGGGAACACGTGGGGTAAAACCGGCACGTGTTTGCCGGAAGGGTGCGGGAAAACGTCGCCTGGTACAGCCGGATCAAGGCCAGCAAAATCCAACGGGGGAGGTTGCGCAACGAGAACGGCAAATCACGCAAACGCGGTTCGTTGGGATGTTCGCGCTCAATCATGATTGCCTTCAGCGTGCAGCACTCCAGCCCGCTCCAAAAGCCGGCTCAACGCCGATTGAATGTCGGCAAAGCTGGCCTGTTGGATGGCTGGCCGCGCCAAAAAGATAAGATCTTTCCCGGGAACCAGGGTTGGTAACAGCCCATCGATTGCGGCACGCAATTGTCGTTTTGCCCGATTCCGCAAGACAGCGTTGCCAACGGAGCGACCTGCTGAAACGCCGATGCGCAGTCCGCCTTCCGGATTCGGGTCGACTACCAACACAACAAGCGGGTGCGCATATGATCTTCCTACGCGCCGCACCCGCTTGAAATCGGTTGACCGGGTTAGACGAAATCTTTTTCTCACTCATGTACCAGTCCGCGATTGTAAACCGCGGCCGATCTCTCATCCCTGGCCCGACCAGTTTTGCGTTCCTGGCTTGGCCAGGCTCTCTGCTACCAACGAATCCGTTTAACGTGGTTGTTCATGCTGACGGTGAGTTTGTGGCGGCCACGAGCGCGGCGGCGCTTCAAAACTTCACGACCATCAGCGGTAGCCATACGAGAGCGGAAGCCGTGCACGCGCAGGCGGCGATGGATCTTCGGTTGATAAGTCCGCTTAGTAGACATTAACGCTATCCTTTCAACATACTCAAGTTTTCAGGCAAAATGCCGAAGGCAAATTATACCGTAATCGCAGCAAAGGGTCAAACCTTTTGAGGCTGATCCTGCCGGCAAATTCCTCAAAGTTTGGGCCGCACGACTTGTTCCGGGTTACTCCGGCTTGAACAGCTCCGCGAGTTGTTTCGCGCCCTCGGTATCTGTTACAGCCAGGATCTCATCACCGGGCTCGAAGATGGTCACGCCGTGCGGCACGATCACCTTCCCCTTGCGGATGATCGCGGCGATGACGCACTGGTCAGGAATCTGAACATCCTTGATCATCTTGCCCAGCGCGCGTGCCCCCGTGGGAATCTTCTCTTCAACCAGCGAATAGTTGCCGCGGCGCAGTTTGAGCAGCGTCATCATATCGCCCATCGACATTTCTTCCTGGATGAGGTTGGAGAGAATATCCGCCTGGTTAACCGCTACATCTACGTCGAATTTTACATCAAACAGCCAGGCATCGCGGGGATTGTTCACGCGGGCAATGGTCCGTTTAATCTGGTAGCGGTTGCGCGCCAGGTAACACAGCACCAGGTTGTTTTCATCGCTGGTGGTGCACGCCGCCATCACGTTGGCGTGTTCGATGCCGGCTTGTTCCAGGATTGCCGGGTCCACGGGATTGCCCTCGTGAATGATTTCGGTTGGCAGCTCACGGTGCAACCGGCTGAGGATATCTTTACGCGATTCAATAACGTGAACTTCGTGGTCCTGTTTAATCAGAATCCGCGCCAGTTGGGTTCCCGTTCGACCGCCACCTGCGATAACAACGTACATGTTGTGCTCCTTCCTGGACTTATTCTGCGCTGAAACCAACGCGCTGGCGCAGCGCAGTGATCCCATCCAGGGTTGCGCTGATATGGACAATATCGTTTTCCTGAAGCTTGAAATCAGCAGATGGCAAGACCGATTTTCCAGCCCGGGTCAATGACACGGGTACGGTCTCGGTTTGTTCAAGCAAAGCCTGCAGGGGCTTTCCATCAAGGCTGGCCGGAACCTTCAGCTCGTAGACTTCCACTTCACCGTTTCCGGCGGAGAACACCGTGCGGATCTCCGAATGATAAATCATTTCCTCCAGGCGTTGCGCGGCCCACCCGGTTGCGCTGATCACCTGAATATTGAAGACCTCGTACAACTCGCGGCAGTTGGGATCATAGTTACGTGCGACCACATTGCGAACATTAAAGGAAACCTTGGCTGTGTGGGCAATCACCAGGTTCAACGCATCCGAATTCGTGACAGCGGCCAGGGCATCGCAATGCTCTATGCCGGCGCGGTGAAGGACGTCATAACTCAACGTATCGCCTTCATAAAAACGGCCCTGGAAATCAGGGGGCAGGTGATTGAAAGCGGATGAATTGGCATCAATGACAGCCACGTCGTGCCCGCGCTGGTAGAGGCGGTATGCCAGCTCTGCTCCCATTCTTCCGCAACCAACAACAATGATTTTCATTAAGTTACCTCTTGAGCATTCTCATTCAACCTGATAGGGCACTTCATTGATGACGATACCCTGCCGGTTCAGTAAAACAGTCCGCAGAGCATCCGCGGTGCGCATGTGCAACATGGATGTAATGATATTGGGCGTCACGAACTGCGGCACGACCACGGTAATGATCTCGTTGGGCCGGCGTTGTTCATCAATATCATCAATGTAAGCAAGCAGGGGCTCAATGAGCAGACGGTAGGGCGATTCAAGAATCACCAGCCGAATACCATCGCCCCAGGTTTCCCACTTTTCCTTGAGCTTGTCCGCTTCCAAAGGATCGATGGAAACGTGAACGGCGGTGATATCGTCCGACAGGGTGCGGGCGTAGCGCAGCGCAGCCAGGGTACCACGGTGAACACCAGCCACTGCCAGGATGACGCGGTTGCGCGAAATTTGCGGCGGTGCGCCATAATGGTCCAGTGATAACCGCTTTGCCACCGATTTATAATGCCGTCGGATGGCCAGGAAAAAGATTACCAGCAACGGGATCAATAAGATGACGATGTAAGCACCGGTGGCAAATTTGGTGATGGCAAACACCATCATCACCACAAAAGTGACCACTGCGCCCAACCCGTTGATGACCATCTTGGTCAGCCAGTGTGGATCGTGATGCAATACTGATCCACGTTCCTGCTTCTCCTCGCCGGGCTTCAATTTCCCAGACTTGTACCAGCGGTAGGCCATACCAGATTGCGAGAGCGTGAAGGATAGGAACACGCCAATGGCATACAACGGGATCAGGCGGGTAACATTGGCGTTGAAGATAATGATCAGCAAAATGGCGGCTCCGGCCAGCATGGCAATGCCGCGCGAATAAACCAGGCGGCTACCACGATAAGTCAACTGGCGGGGTAAATAACCGTCGCCGGCAGTCAATGCGGCCAACCAGGGGAAACCCGCGAAGGCTGTGTTAGCAGCCATCATAAGAATGACGGTCGTGGAAACAATCGTCGCCAGATAGATAAATCCACGGTCGCCAAATACAGTGCGCGCCAGTTGTGAAATAACGGTCTCTTCTTCCGATGGCAATGCGCCAACCTGGTGCGACAGGAACGTAATGCCGAGCATCAGAGAACCCAGGATGCAGGCCATCATGATCAGTGTGATGCCAGCGTTTTTACTGCGTGGCTCTTTAAATGCCGTGATGCCGTTGGAAATGGCTTCAACGCCGGTCAACGCCGTGGTGCCGCTGGAAAAGGCCTTCAAGATCAGGAAAAGAGTGATGGGTTGAACGACTTCGTGCATCAAGTCATCGGGCGGGTTGGCCACCTGTCCCAGCGTGCCAGTCACCAGGAAGCGGAAAAAGCCGACGCCGACGGTCAGGAACATCATGAGCACAAAGAAATAGGAGGGAATCGCGAAAGCGCTGCCCGATTCTTTGATTCCGCGCAGGTTAACCACCATGATTAACGCAACCATCACCACTGCGATAGGCACGCGGTATGCTGCCAGCGCAGGCGCGGCGGAAGCAATCTGGGCTACGCCGGATGAGATGGATACAGCCACGGTGAGAATGTAATCGGTCAGCAAAGCCGCTGCCGCGATCATCGCCGGGTACTCGCCCAGGTTATCTCGTGAAACGATGTATGCCCCGCCGCCGTTGGTGTAGGTGTGAATGGTCTGTTCGTAGGAAAGTGTCAGAATGGTGAGCAGAACCACAATGGCAATTGCCAGTGGAATGGAATAGCCCAGGCCAGCCGATCCAGTCGCCACCAAAACAATCATCATTTCCTGCGGCGCATAGGCCACTGATGACATTGCATCGGAAGAAAAAACAGCCAGGCCGATGAACTTTCCAATCGTCTGCTGTTCTGAATCTGCCGTTCTCAGCGGCCGACCAATCAACCAGGTGCGGAATGAAGGCTTGGGCTTGTAATCGCCAACCCGGCGGACAACGGTCGTGCCATTGCGGTCTTCTATATTCATTGTTGCTCGCATCAATACGGTGATGCCGCCATCCATCGGATTTGTGTTGACAGAGCGAGGGATTATACTACGAACTGCTGCCGGGTCAAGCATGCTCGCAGGTCACTAACCAGGCAATAACTAAAGCCATAAAAATCCGAATGTAAATTGAAATTTCCGGACCAACCTCATTTATTATATCGAATATTTGGCAAACCGGTCGGTGATTCATCCGATGAGTCACTATCGCGTATAATGAATCACAAGTAGATAAGGAGGTTGCGATGACTCATACACACGGACATCCCACCCGCGTGGCCATCGTCGGGGCCGGTAATGTCGGCGCGACGTTCGCGTATTCTTTGTTGACCAGCGGAATTTCCAGTGAAATCGTTCTGATCGACGCCAACCGTGCCAAAGCGGAAGGCGAAGCCATGGACCTGATGCACGCCGTTCCGCTTGGCCGCCCCACCCGCGTATGGGCTGGCTCGTACGAGGATTGCGCTGGGGCCGCCGTGACCGTTGTGACCGCTGGCAGCGCGCAACGCCCCGGCGAAACCCGCCTGGACCTGGCAGCCCGCAACACTGAGATCTTCCGCCAGATTATTCCAAGCATCGTCACCAACAACCCGGATGGCATGCTGGTGATTGCCACCAACCCGGTGGACGTGCTGACCTACGCATCATTGAAGATCTCCGGACTGCCCGCCGCGCGCGTAATTGGCTCCGGAACAATCCTGGATACGGCCCGGTTCCGTTATCTACTCAGCCAGCATTTTGACGTTGATCCACGCTCGGTGCATGCGTTCATTATTGGTGAACACGGCGACAGCGAAGTGCCCGTCTGGTCACTGGCCAACCTGGCCGGTATGCGCCTGCCCGTCTATTGCTCGGCCAACGGCATGCAATGCACATCTGAGACGTTGACCAGCATCTTCCAACAAACGCGCGACGCTGCTTATCACATCATCGAGCGCAAAGGAGCCACCTATTATGCCATCGCCAGCGGCCTCACCCGCCTGGTGGAAGCCATCATCCGCGATCAAAGCACTGTCATGTCTGTTTCCAGCCTGATTAAGGATTACTACGGCATCAACGACGTGTGCTTCAGCCTGCCGTCAGTTGTCGACGGCGGCGGCGTGGAGCGCGTGATCAACCTGGAATTACAGGATGACGAATTGGCCGGGTTGCGACAGTCCGCCGAAGTGCTGAAAAGCACGCTGCACCAACTAAAGCTGCAATAATACCCAAAACTGGCACCAGCCGTAGATCGGCTGGTTGCTTGCGTCCAATTATTCCCGTAAAAACGAAACACAGTCCGATGATTGGACTGTGTTTCCGGTTAAGCTCCGTCCCCAGCCAGAATTCCCAACAGGCCGTCGTCGCTGAGGTCGATCAGTTGCACCCGGCTGAACTGGTTCCATAGGCGTCGCGGGGCAAACGCGGTGACCTTCAGGTAATGGTCGGTGAGCCCGTGCAGGCGCCAGCCCTGCGGACCGACCGAATCTGTGGCTTCCCACAGGACGGTGACCTCGCACCCCAACTGGCGTTTCTGGAACTGGTGGGTGCTGTGCGCCAAAACATCGCGCAGCATGGCGCCGCGCTGTTTGCGCACCTTATGGGCAACGCTGCCCGCCAGCCGCGCCGCGGCTGTGCCTGGCCGCTCAGAGAATGTGAACACATGCCCGCCGGCGAATTCCATCTGTTCCACAAAATGCAGGCTTTCGGCAAATTCAGCTTCGGTTTCACCCGGGAATCCGGCGATCAGGTCGGTGGTGATGGCCATGTCAACCGATACGGTGCGCGCCTGTTGAACCAGGCTGGCAAAACTTTCCGGGGTGGTTTTGCGCGCCATGCGGTGGAGTGTGGCCGCAGAACCGGATTGAAGCGGCAGGTGCAGGTGGCGGCACAGGCGCGAGTTCTCCCACAGGCTGAAGAAGGTTTCGTCCAAATCCCAGGGCTCCAGCGACGAAAGTCGCAATCGCGGGATGTCGGTCTCCTTCAGGATGGCGCTGATCAGGTGGGAAAGGTGCAGCGGGCGGTCGAAATCGCTGCCCCATGACCCCAGATGCACACCGGAGAGTACCACTTCATTGACGCCGCCTTGCTGAGCTGCTATTACTTCAGCGACGATCTGCTGGATCGGCGTGCTGCGTCCCTCGCCGCGCGCAATGCGCGTAATGCAAAAGGTGCAATGATTATCGCAGCCATCCTGGACCTTCAAGAACGCGCGCGTGCGCATGTGCAGGCCTGGCAGCGGTTCGCGCGCCAGAGGTTCCAGGTCAAAGACCGCTTCTGGCAGGTTTAAAACCGCTGAAACCAGGGCGTCTTTCTGAGGATTGGCAACCACCCGCCTTACACCGGGCAGCATGGACGCAGCCTGCGGCTCCAGCGTGGACCAGCAACCAGTGACCACAATTTCAGCATCGCCGGCGCGCGCCGCCTGGCGGATTTTTTGGCGCGAATCGGAGGCGGCCTGCGAGGTCACCGTGCAGGTGTTCACCACCACCACATCCGCTTCCCCGGCCGAATCCACAATCACATGCCCGGCCTGGCGGAACTGGCCGGCGAACTTCTCAATTTCGCTCTGGTTGAGACGGCATCCGATTGAATCAAGGTAGACTTTCATACCCTGTCATTTTAACCGATAAATGCACTCCAATTCAGAAACAATGCCTAGGGTTTGAGGACGGCAAAATTATCGAAAAGGATCTCGACCCCGGGCGTATCGTACGCGCCGGCAATTACGCCCACATCGCCCGAAGAGAATTCTGCATCCGTGACCTCAAAAAGCTGGATGCCATTCACGTGAAATGTGAGGATTGTGCCCGAACAGTTAGCTTGCAACCTGTTCCGGTCGCTGCCACGGCGGACCGCCTCGGAATATTGCAATGACTCACCGCTGAGCACCTGGTATGCCCCGTCCTTCACTTTGATGATTCCGGCATATCCGTCGCTGCTGATCACGAAGGCGTAAAAATTGTCCTGATCCTGATAGCGGCAGATCAATCCGTAGTCATTATCGTCAGGCCCGTCGCCCTTTTCAATATCCGATTCAATGTGAACGTCTTCATAGTTCTTACCGGCCACCGACCAGTAGTCGAATTGAGCCTGGTTGACAAAAATGCGCAGCGCGCCATTGGAGTAATCGATGGATGAGCCGTCTTCACCCACCCACACTTTCCAGCCGCTCAGCGGGTCGGTGAAATTATCCACCAGCAATACGCGGTCCGAATTCTCCCCACCCAGGACCTGGGCAAGGGTGTCGTTGAGGGAACAAGCTGATAGTGAAATCAGCGTCAATGCCAACACCAGGGTGATGACTGCCAATCGCTTCATGAGCGATCCTCCGGTATCCATTACGGTTTCGGATAATGCTGCTGGATGAGCCTTTCAGCCAGTTTGCTCACGGCGGTTTCAGGGGATAACCGCACAGCCTGGTCAAGGTACGGGCGGGCGGATTGCAGATCGCCGCCGGCCAGAAGAACCTGGCCCATGTGCAGGTTGGCATCCGCGTTGGCCGCATCCAGTTGAAGCGATTGTTGCAAGAAACGTTCCGCGCTGGCCAGATCGCCTTGAGTGAATAACAACGCGCCCATCACATCCAGCGCGGCGGCATCCTTGGGCGCCAGCATCACCGCCTGTCGGGCTGCCGGCAGGCCTACCGAGGCCGGCTCGATGTCGTAATTGAGGCTGAAGCGCGCCAGTTCGATCCAGCTCTGCGCGTTTTTGGGTTCCACCTCGGTGGCACGAATGAAATGCGGCAGAGCAT
>JAPKMQ010000076.1 GCA_026645875.1 Longilinea sp. | reverse complement strand
AAAGACGCCCCAAACAGCGCCTGCGCCTTTGCCGCACGCACCACGCCCTGCGTGCCCGCGCTGCTGCGGTGGATCAACGTGCGCCCGCGCAGATCGCTCCCGCTCAACGCATGCGGCGAGTTACCCAGGTCAAAGCCCGCGGCTTTGATTCCGCCCACCTCGCCCATCGCCAGCGCGCCGGGGGTTTGCGCGCGCAGCGCCAGGGCCTCCTCCACACCGCTCACCAGCCAGATGCGCTCCGCTCCGGCGGCCAGCGCATAGGCAGCCGTGCTGAAGGCGCGCAGCACGTCGATTGCCACCGCCACGTCATCCGCGGCGGTGCAGGTCTCGAGGGTCGCGGTTTCCAGGATGGGCACAGGGCTGTGCATCCGCGGATCCCTACCCCTCTTCCCGCCGGAAGCGCATCGCCGACCAGGTCTCGTCCAGCGCCACCATGCGCACCGGCCGCCAGCCGAGCGGCTCGATCAGCTTCCACAGGATGTCGCGGTTGAGGTCGGTGGGCACTTTCGAGCCGCCCTTGGGGTAGGCCGCCCAGGCCAGCCCGCCCGCCTTCAGCCGCGTGTAGATGCCCGGCAACAGACCCGCCTCGTCCTGCCGGGTGAGAAAGACCAGCACCGCTTCAGCCTGCTCTGGCAGGCTATGAATCAGCGGATTCTCTGGCAGCAGCCCGGCTAGCAGCGCGGCCATGCCCTGCGGCGGGTTGATCAGCACCAGCGCCTGGCCAGGTTTTAGATTCAGTTTTTGGGCGAAAGATTGTGCCATGTGGACTCCGCTTGATCCAAGGTAATGAGTGGATGAGTTATGAGGGAATGCGCAAATTCAGACCGCTCATTTTACTGAATCTTGCCCTTCTCTTCCACAGATATCAGTTCACAGATCTTCATCCCTCAGAACTCATAACCCATTGACTTCCCCTATGGCAACGTCTTATCCCAGCGGTAGGTGCTGCCGCCACGGCTGCCGAAGAAGACCAGATTGGAATTCTGGGGGTCCACCAGCACCGAAACAAACGCCTTGCCCTGCAATTCGCTGCGCGGCACAGCCTGCCAGCTTAGGCCGTGATTGGTACTGAAGTAAGCACCGCTTTCCGCCGCCGCGTACACCAGACCACTCACATTTGGATCCGCCGCAATGGCATATACCGCCCCGGTCAGGCCGCTGGCCAATGTCCAATCTGCATTCCCGTCAAAATAGAAAACCCCCGTGTTTGCAGCGGCCAGCAACCGGCTCGGGCTGGAGGCAAACGCATTGACCTTGATCGATGACAGGATTCCTCGATTGGCGGTATCCCAATTGCATATATTGTCTTTTGGATTCCACTTCATCACATAATATTTCAATATCTGATCATCTGGGTCATATTTATCGATACTAGCCCACACCACGCCGTTGTGATTGTGCAGCGCATAAGCGGTCTGCCCGAAAGGGTCGTTGGCAACAACACAGAAGGGACTGACCGTTAGCCGGATGCCCGCACCCGCCGTACCCACCCACAATCCGGCGGAATTTTTGGCGGCTGACGTGATCGGCTTTCCGGTGCCCAGTGATACCGCCTCGCCGCCGTCATTCTCTTCCAGTTCGACCGGCTCGGCCCGCTGCAAGCGTTCCTCTTCAGGCTGTAAAAGCAGGTGGTCAAAGGGCATCTCAAACTGCCCTTCCGCTGCCTTTGGCTCGATTTGCGCGCTTGGCGCCATGGTGACTTCTGCGCTCCAATTCACGCCGTCGGTCGAAACGTACAGGTGGGTGCCGGTGACCGCGTAGAGCTTGCCCTCAATCACCAGCAAAGCCTTCACGTTCAAATCACCCAGCCCGTTGATCACACGCTGCCAGCTCGCGCCCTGGTCGCTGCTCCGGTAGACGCCCGCGCCCAATGTGCCGGCATAAATGATCCCCGGTTGAGAGGGAAGCACAGCCAGGCCAGAGATGGTGGCGTTGTACACGCCATTGCCTTGCCACTGCCACGAATCGCCGCCATTATCCGAAAACTGCACACCGTTGCCGTTCGTTCCGGAAAAAACTCTTTGGGAATCCGAAGGCGCAAAGCTGAAGCGCCAGATATAAGTTCCCACCAATCCCTTTAAACCCCAGCTCTCACCGGAGTTCGTGGATTTGTAAACACCGCTGTTGGTCGTGCCGAGGTAAAGCGTGGCAGAATTGTTGGGATCTTTTTCCAGCGCAAAGCCGTAGAGAGCGCTGGCAGGCAGTCCGGTGCTCTTGATCGTCCAGGTACCTGAATTGCCGTCGCTGGTGGATTTATAGACCCCGACCAGTTTGTAGATACTGTTATAAATTGTACTTCCTGCCACGACGACGTTGCGCGCGGACATATTTTTGCGTTCGGGGTCCCCGCCATCACTCTGAAGGACGACCCAATCTTTCTTTTCCACCAAACCCGAAATCGGCGGCAGCCGCCAGACGCCGTTTTCGTGCGTGGCCAGGTACAGGGTGCCGTCGCTGGCGCGCAGGTCGACATCGTAGGAATAATCGCCGCGGTTCGAATTGGCCCACCAACCATTCCAGATGGTCGTCCAGGATGCCCCGCTATCTTGGCTTTTTAATACATAACCATACAACAGGCCGTTGGCTTCAAATGTGCCAACCTCGCGAATAGCTGCATATAGGGTTGCCGGGGTGGTTGGTGAGATTTCAATATCGTAGACAATAAATCCGCCATTCTGTATCGATGGCGCCGGGAAACCGTTGTTGACTGCCGTCCAGTTCGCCCCGCCGTCCGTCGAGCGGAAAATGCCACTGCCGTAGGTGCCAGCGTACAGCGTACCACCGTCAGGCGTCAAAGAGATGGTTTGAATAAATAGATTGGAGATCCCGTTGTTGATCGACTGCCAGGTCAGCCCGCCGTCCACACTTTTAAAAACGCCCTGCCCATACGAGCCGGCATAGACAACGCTGACATTCATCGGATCCACCACCACGCCGGGAAACGTGCCACCCATGGGGCCAACCTGCAACACAGCCGGCGGCGGAGGAGGAGGCGCTTTTGAAACCACTGGCAAATACACTGTGTTCCCCCCGCCCTGGGCTGCGGCCACGGCCGAAGGGAACATAAGCGCAATGACGGTCAGGATGATCACAAATCGAGCCGCGGAATTATTCATCAAACTCACCTCGCATCGATTATTATTCCCGCCATTATAGTGCAAATTTCAGGCCGGCGCTTCCACCTTTCCATTCTATAATCATACCGACGGAGAGATCAAACCTTGCCGCTGTTCTGGCTCTCGCTTTGCTTCATCCTGGGTCTGGCGCTATCGGCGAACTGGCCGGGCTGGCCGCCGGCAGTGTGGGCAGGCGCCGCCGCAGCCGGCGCATTGCTGGCCTGGCTGGAGGCGCGCTTCCTGCGCCAACCGCTGCTGCTGCGCTGGCGCCGCTTTGCACGCATCCCATTCGCGCTGCTGCTGGCCGCCCTTGGGCTGGGTGGGCTGCGCATGGCGCTGGCGCGCCCGGTTTTCACCCCCGCTGATCTGGCCTGGTACAACGACCGCGCCGGGCTGACCCTGCGCGCCAGCATTGCCAGCCTGCCCGAAGAGCGGACCTCCGGGCTGCGCGTGCGCCTGGCGGTCACCGCGCAGGTGGCCGCGGACGGCAGCCTGTCGCCGCTCTCAGGGCTGGCGCTGGCCACCCTGCCGCCCGAACAGGAATGGCGCTACGGCGACTGCCTGGAGATCACCGCCCGTGCGGTCACCCCGCCGGAAGGCGGCAGCTTCTCCTACCGCGAATACCTTGCCCGCCAGGGCGTGCACAGCCAGTTGGCCGCCCCGCAAGCTACCCGCATCGGGCGCAATTGCGGCTCGCCGCTGCTGGCGGGCCTGTATGAGCTCAAACAGCGCTCGGCTGCCGTGCTGGAACAGCTCTATCCGCAGTCCGAATCCGCGCTTCTGACCGGCATCCTGCTGGGCGACGATTCCAGCCTGCCCGAGGACGCGCAACAGGCCTTCCGTGACACCGGAACGGCCCACATCGTTGCCATTTCGGGCTTCAACATCGCCATCCTGGCCGGGCTGATCGTCTTGCTTTTGGGCAAGATTCTGCCGCGCGCCACGGCCGCGCTGGGCGCCGTGATCTTGATCGGCGCTTACACCCTGCTGGTGGGCGGCTCACCGCCAGTGGTGCGCGCCGCCATCATGGGCGCGGTGGGCCTGTTCGGCGGGCTGATCGGGCGCAGGCAGGCCGGCGCCAATAGTCTCACCTTCACCGCCGCGCTGATGTGCCTGTTCAACCCCTGGTTGCCCTGGGATCCCAGCTTCCAGCTCTCATTCATGGCCACGCTGGGGCTGGTGCTGTACGCTGATCCGCTTCAACAGTGGCTGACCGGCTGGCTGGCGCGCCGCCTGCCCAAAAACCGCGCGCGGCGCATCGCCGCGCCGATCGCGGAATACCTGCTTTTCACGCTGGCCGCGCAGATCACTACGCTGCCGGTCATCGCCTATCACTTCGGGCGGTTGTCGCTTTCGGCCCTGGTCGCCAACCCGCTGGCGCTGCCGCCCCAACCGGCCCTGATGGTGCTGGGCGGGCTGTCGTTGCTGGCCGGGCTGGTCTGGCTGCCGCTGGGGCAACTGTTTGCCTGGCTGGCCTGGCCGCTGGCGGCCTATACGCTGCGCATCACCGCGCTGCTGGCGGGCATCCCGGGCGGCGCAATCTCCATCGGCCAGATCACCCCCGCGGCCGCCTTCGTGTTCTACGCGCTGCTCTTCGCGCTCACCCTGCTGCCGCGGCTGTCTTCGGCACACCGCCTGCGCCGCGCCGTTCAGCCGCTGGCCTGGATCGCCGCGGCCGCCCTGCTGGCCGCCAGCGCCTGGAGCGCCGCTGTGCCCCTGCCCGACGGCCGTTTGCATGTGGAATTTTACAGCGGCGGCAGCGCGCTTCTCACCACGCCCGGCGGGCGCACGCTGCTGCTGGCCGGCGACTCATCGCAACCGCTGGCCGAACGCCTGCCCTCCGGGCGCTGCCTGGACGCGCTGGTGATTTACACCGCGCCGGATGGAAGCCTGGCGGACTTGTTGGAACGCTGCCCACCGGCGCAGATCTACTGGCTGGCGCCGCCGCAATCCAGCGCGCTCGACCGGCTGTCCGCGCCGCAGGAGACCCTGGCTGCGGGTGAAGCGCTGCAACTGGAGGACGGCCTGCTGCTGCGCTCGGCAGGGCGCAGCGCGCAGGGTGCGGGCATGGTCATCGAATGGCGCGGGTTGACCGTCGCCGTGCCCAACGGCCTGCCGCCCGGGCAGCTTCCTGCCGCGCAGGTGCTGTTGCTGGGCGAGCCCGACCGGACGGTCGATTCCGCTGTCTGGCAGGCGCAGTGGATTCTGATCGATGGTGAAGGCCCGGCGCATTGGACAAAGCTGAACCAATGGCTGCGCCTGACCGCCGACGGCGGGCAGATGTGGATCGAGGGGAAATGACCGGACAGGCAACGCTTCTGGCCGCCCGCACCGCCGCCTAAGGGGTAGGCAGGGGAACCCGCGTGTTGAAGGGCGGCAGCGTGCGCGTCGCCGTCGGAGAAGGAACCGGCGACGGCGTCAGGGTGGCGCTGGGCACCGCCGTATGGGTGCGCGTGCTGGTGGCCGTCGGCGGCAGGGTCTGCGTCGATGTGAAGGACGGAAGCGGGGTGAAGGTTGCCGTGAAGGTTGCCGTGGAGGTTGCAGAGGGCAGCGGGGCCGGGGGTTGCGTCTGTGAAGGCCTGGGCGTCCAGTAGAAGGCCCGGGTTTTCGAGGGCGTGACGGTCGGGGACGGCGCCGCGGTGGGTGAACCTGCCATGCGGGGTGTACTGCTCGGGATCAACGGCACAGCTGAGACCGGCGCATATTCGATCGGCGGCAGGGTCGGCGGAATGGAATCGCCAGGTTGTGGTCGCGGTGTCTGCGAAGGTCGAGGCGTTGGGGTGATCCAGGCGTCATTGAGATGCTCGCGCGAGCCGCCGGGGAAAAAGTAAAAGACCACCGCGGTGGTGCTGGCGGCGATGAGTACGATCAACAGGATGAAAAACGCGGGATGATGCTTGAGATCTTGCACCTGGGAACCTGTACGCGTTCAAATTGCACGCATCGGATGTAACCGGCGCTGGAAGATTGAATTGATGATAATGCCAATCCGCGCGAAAGGCAAGTTGGTTGCGTTGGCGCGCCGGTTCCGCGCCAGGCGTGTTTCCATCCGGCCCAAACCACGGAAATGGACAATGATCTGGCCGCGGCAACATATTATTGACAATTAAGATAAATATACTATCATGTATTGTATTGAGAACAACAATCATCAACCAATCCCCCCTGTCAGGAGCATAAAATGAAAGACCGTGCAGGCATTTCGAAACGTTCGCTGGCTTTGGCGCTACTCATCGCCATCGTGGCTTTTTCGGCCGTTTTTGCGCTTGTTGCGGGCATTGGCCGCGCCAGCGACGCCCCGCCCCCTGCCCAAATGGTCAGCGCTGGTTCGCCCCCGCCGCTGCCTGCCCAGGCAACCGTCGATCAGGCACAGGCGCGTCCGGCGGTGCTTTCGAACAACCTCAGTTATTATTTCGTTTCCGGCAACACCTTCACGCCTGGTGGGAATGTCGGCTATTCACGCCAGGTGATCGGCTGCGTGAACCAGATGCCGATCGGCATCCCCTTTTCCGCGCCTGTTCACCTCCCTAACGGCTCGCAGGTGGTTTCCATCACCCTGTACACCTATAACAACGCCAGCGACGCCACCGGCAGCACAGCCTACTTTATTATTGGGGATGGTAAAGGCATCGCTGCCTACACTGTCTCGGCCGCCAGCCAACCATTCACGACAGGATATCAGCAAAATACCAGCACCCAAAACAACCCGTTCATCGTCGAAAATGATAATTACAGCATGTTGGTGGAATGGCGCAAGAATCTAGGCACGGCCGATTCGGCGTTGCTGAGCCTGTGTGGTATCCGTGTGGCCTATTATGCCCCGGTCGGGTCGCTGTATTTGCCCGCGATCACGAAATAGAACCCCTCAAGAGAGCCTGTCAACCAGACGCTCTTAATTGTTCTTCTCCGTGCCCTCCGTGCCTCCGTGATGAATTTTTCCCACCCGCGGAAGCAGGGCCGGGGTGTGTTTTCGATATTCCGCGTAAGCCAAGCCAAACTCGGCCAGCAGCTTGCGTTCCTCGAACGGGATGCCGATGAGAATGTACGCCGTCAGCCCGGCAGCCAATGCCAATAGATTCCACGTCATCACCGCCGTCAACCACAGGATGACCAGGCCGCAGGTATACAGCGGGTGGCGCACCCAGCGGTACAGGCCGCGCACCACCAGCGCATCCGCGCCGCGCCCGGCGATCAACGGCCCGGCCCCGGCCGGGTCAAGCGCCTGGCGCAGCCCAATGAAACCCAGCGCGCCGGTTTGCTTCACCCCGGCCAGCAGCGCGCCAGCCGCCGCCAGTTGAATCAAACCGCTGAGCAGCACCCACGGCATGGCGATGCGGTAGAGCGGCTGGTCGGGCAGCGCCCAGGCCAGCCAAAAGAGCGGCAGCAGCGTCAGCCCGCCCAGCAGGCTGAACCCCAGCCGGTACCAGCGCCGCGCCGCGCCGCCCCAGCGCGCCTCGGCGAAACGCTTGGCCGCGTGCGAGGCCAGCAGCGAATGGATCAAACCGTACAGCCCGCAGGCCGCCAGGAGAATGGCTACGCTGAAGAGCATTCTTTCTTTCCTTATCTATCTACCGCTAAATGGTCTAATTCTTCCAGGCTACAACCGGAACGGTTTTGGGTCGTCCGCCTGCAGGGCCTGTAGCTCCTGGATGCGCGGATTACCCCGGTAGAAGCCGTGGTATTTCTCGGGCAGCAGCGCAGCAATGCGCAGCATCACTTCGTCGGTCCAGTGCTTCAACAGTTCGTCGCGGTTTCCTCGCTCCAGCGGCGGGATGATGTAGGGTTGACCCACCTGCACGGTGATGTGCGGCTGCCGCAGCGTGAACATGCGCTTCACCGAACCTTCCGAGCCCGAAATCCCCACCGGCAAAATCGGCACACCGGTGCGCAGCGCGATCAACACCGTGCCCGGCTTGCCCTCCAGCAACTGCGCGGTTTTGCTGCGCGTGCCTTCCGGCGCAATGCCCAGCACCATGCCCTGCGACAGCACCTCGCGCGCCATGCTCAAAGCCGCAAAATCCGCCCGGTCGCGATCGATCCAGATGCCGCCCGCGGTGATGGTGAACCAGCGCATCAGCGTATCGTGCTGGTATTTATCGGCAACCAACGCGGTGATGTCAGTTCGGATCGGATTGACAAACAGCAGCGGCGTATCCACAAAGCTGAGGTGGTTGGTGGTCAGAAGGACCGGGCCGCTGGCAGGGATATTATCCAGGTGATGGTATTCAACCCGGGCAAGCGTGCGAAGGATGAACCGGACGATGCCGCGCAGCGTATCTTTTTTCATGAAAAAGGGCTCCGAATGATGTTTATTTTACCCGATCGCCGCCGGAAATGAGGATGAATAACAAAAAAAGAGGCGGATGGTAGTTTCCGCCTCAAAATCTCCAAAACGCAACCCCGTTTCAGTCAAAAGGTCGCTTCCTGAGCCGGTTTGCGCAGGTGGATATTGAGTCCAAACAGGATCGCCGCCAGCAGCACGCACAGAGCCCCCAGCGCGTATGGATAAATCCACGCAACGCCCTGCAAGGAACCGATCACCCCAGGCAATTCCTCCAGCGCCGGCAGGATGCCCACGGCGTTCCACACGCCGTGCAAGGCAACCGCGGCCAGGTAAGTCCAGGCCAGGCGCAGGTAACGGCCTTCACCCAGCGCCGAACCCACCCCCCAGCCCACCAGCCCGGCCGTGGCGACGTGCAACAGCAGCGTGCCGCTGCGCGCCAGCGCAAAGCCCACAAAGCCCTCGGCGGGGGCGCTGGCCAGGTAGCCCAGGCTCTCCAGCAGCGCGAACATGCCGCCGCCGAGCACACCAGCCGAGAAACCCGAGGCCGGCGTCAGCCAGCGGCCAGCCAGCAACCAGGCCGCCAGCGGCTTGAACGCCTCTTCAATCAACGGCACCAGCACGGCGATGAAGGCCACGCCCGCTGCCAGCACGCCCGGCTGTTCCAGGTGAGGTTGCAGCAGTTCCATCAGTTGCGTGGGATCATTCTGCAGCGTGAACGTCTCGGTCAACTGTTGCAATTCTGTCAGCAGGCCAGGCTGCCCGATCAGCCAGACGCCAAACGCGACCAGGGCCAACACCAGCAGCGAAGCCTCCAACAGGATGATCAGCGCCGGGCCGATCACCGCGCTAAAACTGGCCGTGCCCCAACCGCGCTGCAGGCTTTCGACCGGCAGACCGGCGCGCGCGGCGCTGGTCAGCCAAAGCGTGGGGATGCCCATCACCAGAATCAACAGCGGCGGCAAAAACAGCCAGGCCAGCGAGCTGGCCACCGCAGATTTGGCCAGCAGCAGCGCCAACGGCCACACCAGCAGCAGCAGGCTGGCAATCTTCAGGCTCTGTCGGCCGTTGCGCATGATCGGCGCGCGGCCCATCAGCTTGCGCAGCGCCAGCACCGCCGAAGGCAGGCTCAAGCCCGCCACCAGCAGCCCGCTCCATGCCAGCGTCATCGTGCCCGCCGCCTGCTCGCCGCCGGGCATTTCGCCGTCCAGCCAGGGCATCAGCGTGGTCAGCGCCAGCACCCCGGCCGCCGTCAGCCCCAGGAAGATGCCCATCAGGCTGACAGCCAGCTGTCCGGCCGAACGCCAATCGAACCGCGGCTGCGCCTGCATCATTTCTCCTCAATGGTCACGCTGAGGATAAGATCGGGTTCAGGTAATACCCCGCCGCTCTGCGGATCGCGCAGCGTCAGCGACTGGACCACGTCCATGCCCTCAACCACCCGTCCAAAGATGGTGTAACCGCCGTCCAGGTTGGGCGTGGCCGCCAGCGTGATGAAGAACTGGCTGCCGTTGCGGTCGGCGCCCGAATTGGCCATTCCGACCACGCCGGCCTGGTCAAACTTCAGATCGTTGGTTTCGTTCTTGAAAAGGTAGCCCGGGCCGAAAACGCCCGTGCCGCTCGGATCGCCGGATTGGGCCACGAAGCCCTCCAGCACGCGG
Source organism: Longilinea sp. (assembly GCA_026645875.1). Taxonomy (GTDB): domain Bacteria; phylum Chloroflexota; class Anaerolineae; order Anaerolineales; family Anaerolineaceae; genus Longilinea. Next base: position 2,234 of record JAPKMQ010000076.1, on the reverse strand, counting down.
TGCCAGGGCGCGTTGTCGAACCAACCCTCGCGCGCCAGGAACACAAAGCTGTTCACCGCCAGCGGAGCTTTGTCGGGCAACAACTCGATCACAATTTTGCCTTTAGTCGTTTCCAGCGTGGCGGTGTATTGTTTGTTGGCGTCAATCACGGTCGGCGGGCAGGCATCGAACTGGCGGTCTTTGAACTTCGACAGGTCATAAACCAATTGCACAACTGAACTCTCCGCTGAAACCTGGTCGAGGGGTGTGAAATACAGCTTGCCATCAAAGAATATGTACAACGAAGGTGTGCCCGGGATCTGCAATTGCGTTGCCTCTGTATAGGCGGTAGAGGCCTTCTTTACGATCGCCTCATCGTTCATATCCCGGGTGAATTTATCCACATCCAACCCGGCGATTGCCTTCGCCTGCTCAATCACCCAGGCAGTAAAATCGTCCGGGCTCATGGCCGTCCAGGTTTCCCATGTAGTTGCATTCGTGAGAATGGCATGCATTTCCCAGAATTTCCCCTGCAGACCGGCCGCTTCAGCGGCCTGAATAGCAAGTGTACTCTTGTCATGGTATGGCAGCGGGAAATGACGATATACCAATTGAACTTCGCCTTCATGCTGTGCAACAAAGTCTTTGAGACCCTGCGATGTTTGCATACAAATTGGGCACTGGAAATCGCTGTATTCGATCAGGGTCATGTACGCGCCATCCGGGCCGATCTTCCAGTCTTGGTCGGTGATGGGCGGCAGCAATTTTGCGGCTTCGGGCTGTTCCATGAACAGCGCGGCCGTCTGGCAGACCGGGGTTTCAGCGTCCGCGCTTCCATCCGATGCCGGCGTGGGCACCGCGGTGGGCGTGGGGGTGGCGGTGGGCTTCGCGCCGCAGGCCGAAAGCAGCGCGGCGGCGATGATCAGCGTGAGGATCCATGAAGTTCGTTTCAAGAGCTTGTTCCTTCTTCCTGTAAATACTTCTGCAACTGTAACGAGGAAAATCCTCGGTTCACACGGTGGGCGGCGTCAATCGCGCCAGAATCACCTGGCGCAGCGCCGATTGAACCATTTCGCGCGGCAAGCCGGCATCCAGCACCACCCAGCGGCGCGGTTCCTGGCGTGCCAGCTCCAGGTAGCCCGCGCGCACGCGCTGGTGAAATTCCAGCTGGTAGGCGTCCATCCGGTTCCATTCGCCCACCGACTTCTTGCGGCGCAGCCCGACGGCCGGATCCACGTCCAGCAGCACGGTCAGGTCAGGCGCCAGCCCGCCGGTAGCAAATGCCAGCATCTGGCGGATGGTGTCCAGGTCGTTGCCGTGGCCGTAGCCCTGGTAGGCCAGCGTCGAATCACCGTAGCGGTCCGAAATCACCACCGTGCCCGCGGCCAGCGCCGGGCGGATGACCTCGTTGACCAGTTGGGCGCGCGCCGCCAGAAAGAGCAGCGTCTCAGCGCGCGGGTTCATGGCGGTGTTATCGTTGCGCATGAGCACCTGGCGCACCTGGTCACCAATGGCAGTGCCGCCGGGTTCGCGCGTGGTCAACACGTTCCAGCCGTCTTCGCGTAAAAAATCGGCCAGGTCGGGGAGATGACTGGTCTTTCCGCTGCCTTCGGGGCCTTCCAGGGTGATGAACATGGGCTGCTGCGCCTTTTCTAAATCAGGGGGTTAGTCACGGAAAATCCGCACGCGGCGGTTGGGTTCTTTGCCGTAGGAATGCGAGACCAATTGCGCCTGGCGGGCCATTTCATGCTGCATGCGCCGGATGGCGGCCGAAGCCGGGGGCAGATCGACAAAGCGCTGCCCGCCCAGCACTGCCTCGATGGCGCTTTGCATCTGGCCGGCGGCGGTATCCATGTCGCCGGGCAGCGGGCTGTCTTCGGGCAGGTTGAAAAGCGAAGCCAGCGATTGCTCCATCTGCGCGATGGTATTGGCGCGCAGCGCGTAGATCTGCATCCCGCGCTCCTCGGCTTCGACAATGGCCTGTTCGCGCGCGCGGTAATAGGCGCGCAGCGTCATCACCACATCGGCTTCCTCCAACTCGCGCACCACAAGGACCGGCACGCCCAGGCGCTTGGCCGCCTGCATCAGCCGGTTGCGCGCCACGCCATATGGAAACACACGCACCGTGCGGATGGCGGTAGCCTGCACGGCGTCTTCGTTGGGTTGGTCTTCGCGCCGGATCTCGCGCATTTCTTCATAGTTGTTGGCGGTGCGCAGCGGACCGCTGCCGCCCATGCCCTCGCTCGCGCCGCGCC
>JAPKMQ010000075.1 GCA_026645875.1 Longilinea sp. | reverse complement strand
CGAATCAGACGCCAACCCGGTGCTGGTTTACGAAGAGGGCAAGGGCATCAAGGTCGTCGACGCCCGCATCATCCTCAAGAAAAAGTAAAGCTTTAATTCCACAGAATAAAACAGGGTGCGGCCTGTAAAGGAACCGCACCCTGTTTAATTTCAATTTGATTTTATATGCTTCCACGCCCCAACCCAGGGTGTTCCCAGGCGGTGGCGCACAGGTACAGAAACTTTTGCCAACTTCTGACCCACCTGAGCCGACAGACCCGCTACCGTGGCCCAGTCTTCGGCCAGCACAGCCTGTCGCATGGATGTTCCCAGCCTGCCTGACCATTCCCAATCCAACCGGAAGCGGTCAGCCTTCACCCAATAGCCGCGTTTTTCCCAGGCCGCCACCGATGTTTCCACCGTCTGATTGATTTCGGTTAATGCCATGGCAATATAGGCCGCCAGGTCGTGCGCGGCCTCATTGGGATCGTTCAAACGCATCAATTCGCGCAAAGCCAGCACAATCGATTTGCTCAATCGGGTGCGTTCTTTTCCGGCGCTGTCTGGATTAATCACGCGGCTCAAGAAATTCCTCCACAGTCAAAGGTCAGTATGAACAAACTGAGCAGGATTATAAACCATGTTGACGGCCTTTTTGGTTGCGCGTATAATTCGAGCGGCCCGGGGAATTGCTGGAATTGGCAGACAGGCATGACTTAGGATCATGTGCCGAAAGGCGTGAGGGTTCAAGTCCCTCATTCCCCACTGAAAAATTCAGAACGCCTCCAAATTTGGAGGCGTTCTGCGCATGCTGGTATTCAATTTGCTGCCAACAGGGTGACAGCCGTGGGTACCGCTTAGGAGCATCGCGGCAGTAAAAGAAAACAGGGGACCAGATGCGGTTTACAGGTTTTCAAGCATGTTGCCGCGGCCAGTACGACAAAGCCAGCCAGAACCAGCCAGGGAGCGATCACAGCCATGGCCGCCACAAAAAAGCCGATGAAACCAATCAATGCCAGGCCAGCCGCGATATAAAAAGTAATATTCTTTGGTGCGCTGAGTTTCATAATTTCCTCCATGAATTTGAATGGTGATCAGGATTGAAAAACAATGGCTCCACTTAGGATTGTACAGGGTATACAAATATTTGACAATCATAAATGGGATTCAATTTTCGGGAATAAAAATTATCCAAGTTGGTTACAATTATCTTGTGCGCAAGGAACTGTTGGGATTATCTGATGCAATTCTTACGTTCGACCGATACAATATCGCACGTATGGTATAATTTTAGCCCGAAACAGGCCGAGGTTTGGCTCGTTTTATTGTGAGGAAACGATGGTTCCGCCGGAGGTTTGAAGGCCTGCTCTACTGGCGCGAGGGTTCAAGTCCCTCACTCCTCACCTTGTGATAGAAATGCTTGCGCAATCTTAATTTTGGATCGAAGGATTTTTGAATTGAAAATTGAAACCCAACCCCGCGAAGACCATCAGGTCAAAATTGTCGCCGAGTTCGACGCTGAAATCATGGAAGGATTCAAACGCCGCGCCGCGCGTAAGATTTCCCAGGAGACCAAAATTCCCGGTTTCCGCCCCGGAAAAGCGCCCTACGATATCGTCCGCCGCATGTACGGTGATGACGCCATCGAAAAGCAGGCTGTTGAGTTATTAATCGACGAACAATATGGCAAAATCCTGGATGCGGCCGAAATCAAACCGGGTGCGCCGGGCTCGCTGGAGGAAATAATCAGCACCGACCCGCTCAAGTTAAGCTTCATCGTCCCGCTTGCCCCTGAGGTCACTCTAGGTGATTATCAATCCGTCCGCAAGCCATACGAAGCCCCTGCTGTCAGCGACGACCAGGTCTCCGAATACCTGCGCCGCATGCAGACCAGCTATGCGACTGCCGAACCGGTTGAACGCGCCGCCGAAAAGGGCGACCTGGTTTATTACATGCTCAGCGGCCGGCTGGCAAATCCCGCTGAAGGCGAGGATGCTGAGGTGATCAAGGATGGTCCCGCGCAGACCGTCATCGGAGAGGATACCGTCTCGGACAAAGATTGGCCCTTCGCCGGCTTTTCCGAACAGTTGATTGGCATGGCTGCCAATGACGAGAAGGAAATTACGCACACTTACGCCGAGGACGACAGCGACGAAAAGCTGCGCGGCCGCGAAGTGATCTTCCGCATTATCGTCCAGAGCATCAAAGCGCTGCATCTGCCCGAACTGGACGATGAATTTGCCCAATCGCTGGGCGAGTTCACTACCTTCGCGGAATTAAAAGATTCCGTTGCGGCACAATTGGGCGAGAATGGCCGCCAAGAATACGACCAGAAGTTTTTCGACGAGCTTTTTGAATTGATCGCGGCCGGCGCAACCATCAAGTATCCACCCCAGGTCCTGAACGAGGAGAAAGAACACATCCTCGAACATCTCAAGGAAGATTTGAGCCGGAACAACCTTGATCTGGAGACTTACCTGAAGCTGATCAACACGACCAGCGAAACCTTCATGGCCGAACAGGTCGCCCCGGCAGCGGTAAAACGACTGACTCGTTCCCTATTGATGGAAGAACTCGGCAAGGCAGAAAAGATTCAACTGGCCGACGCCGATGTCAACGCTGCCGTGAACGGTTCACTGCGCCAGCTTTCCACCCAGCCGGGCTTTGACCCCAAGAAGGTCAATGACCGCGTGGTCAATGCCATTGCGATGGATGCTGTTTCACGCCTGTACAACCAGCGCATTCTCAGCCGGTTGAAATCGATCGCCACAGGCGAACCGGAAAGCACGCCTGAGGTGGCAGCTGAAACGCCTGAAATCGAAGTCACAGCCGCCGGCGGTGAGGCTGAAGCGGCTGAAAAAGAAGCAGCCGAATAAGGCTGCGCCGTAAACACCTAGGAGGATTTATGTCCATTCCCAAAATCGAATCGGTCATCCCAATGGTTGTTGAGACCTCCGGACGGGGTGAACGCGCCTATGATATTTATTCCTTGCTGCTCAAGGAACGCATCATTTTCCTTGGAACAGCCATCGACGATCAGGTTGCCAACGTGACCGTAGCCCAATTGCTCTACCTGAGCAAGGAAGATCCGGAACGCCCCATCCAGATGTATATCAACTCTCCGGGCGGACAGATCTATGCCGGCCTGGCTATCTATGACACCATGCAGATGATCCCGAACAAGATCAGCACCGTGGCCGTCGGCGTAACTGCTTCGTTTGGCACCGTGCTCCTGACCGCCGGCACAAAAGGCCAGCGCTATGCGCTGCCGCACGCCACCATCCACATGCACCAACCTCTGGGCGGCGCGCAGGGCCAGGCCTCGGACATCGAAATTCAGGCCCGCGAGATTTTGCGGCTCAAGAGTCGTCTGAACGAGATCATGTCGAATGCCACCGGCAAATCGCTGGATGCCATCCAACACGACACCGAGCGCGACTTCTACCTGGATGCCGCGCAGGCTGTGGAATATGGCCTGGTCGATCAGGTGCTGGTACCGCCACAGAAGTAACGGCAATTGAACAAACGAAATCGCAAGCCGGATGGCCCCCGCTATCCGGCTTGCGTGTAAATTGAGGACACATGCAATCATCCGCTCCAATTCGCGCCCTGATCCTCGATATGGACGGCGTATTGTGGAAAGACAAACAGCCCATTGGCGACCTCCCGGAAATCTTTGGCCGCTTACAGGCCAAGAACATCCAGGTGATCCTGGCTACCAATAACGCCACCCGCACCACCGACCAATACGTGCAAAAACTGGCCGGATTTGGTGTTTCGTTTGACTCTGGGCGCATTGTCAATTCAGCAGACGCCACCGCATACCGACTCAAGCAGGATTACCCGGCGGGCGGGCCAGTTTACCTGATCGGCGAAGAGGGCCTGGCCAAAGCTTTGGCAGCGCAGGGCTTTACGCCAGCCGCGCCGGAAGAGTCCCCGCTAGCCGTGGTCGCCGGGTTGGATCTGCACATCACGTATGAAAAGCTAAAGCAGGCCACCCTGCTCATCCGCAGCAGTGTCCCGTTCTACTTCACCAACCCTGACCGCACCTTCCCCACTCCGCAGGGATTGATCCCCGGCGCAGGGTCCATCCTAGCGGCCCTGGTGGCAGCCACCGATGTTCAACCCCACCTGGCAGGCAAACCCTCTCCGGATATGTATCTGATGGCCCTGGACATCCTGGGGCTGCCGGCGCAGGAAACCCTGGCTGTGGGCGACCGCCTGGACACTGACATCCTCGGCGGACAACGCGCTGGCTGCCGGACCGCGCTGGTGCTCAGCGGCGTATCCACGCAGGCTGATCTGGATCGATGGGAACCAAAGCCCGATTTCGCTGCCGCCGATCTCGATGAACTGACCCATATGATATAGTAATAACATGACAGAGTTGACTTCAACTTCACCACTGGTTTACGATTTGGATTTGAACCAATTGACCGGTTTGGTTCAGTCCTGGGGTGAACCTGCCTACCGCGCGAAGCAGATCTGGCAAGGCATCTATTGCCAGTTGTGGGATTCCGCGCAGGACTTTTCGCCCCTACCTGCCGGTTTGCGAGCCAAAATGTCAGACGAACTGCGCTTCACGGGCTTGAACGCGGCCGCGGTGTTAAAATCCAGCGACGGGCAGACGGTGAAGACATTGTTTCACCTCCCCGACGGGCGCGCCATCGAGGCCGTGTTGATGCGTTATGAACATCGCCAGACGCTGTGCATCTCCTCGCAGGCCGGTTGTGCCATGGGTTGTTCGTTTTGCGCCACAGGCCAGATGGGCTTCAAGCGGCACCTTACCAGCGGCGAAATCGTCGAGCAGGTGCTATATTACGCCCGTATGCTCAAGCAGGAAGGCAAAGCCGTGACCAACATCGTCGTGATGGGCATGGGCGAGCCATTCCATAACTATGAGAATACGCTGGCGGCAATCGACCGTCTGAACCATTCCGACGGCTTTAACCTGGGCGCACGGCGCTTCACCATTTCAACCGTCGGCCTGGTGCCCATGATCCGCAAATTCGCTGCCGAGAAACGCCAGATTAACCTCGCCATCAGCCTGCACGCGTCAGATGACCAGCTTCGCTCGAACATGATGCCGGTCAACAACAAGTATCCGATAGCCGAATTGATTCAGGCTTGCCGTGAATACATCGATGCCACCGGCCGGCGGCTCACGTTCGAATGGGCGCTGATCCAGGGCGTCAACGACACGCCCGAACAGGCACGCGCGCTCGCCGCCCTTCTAAAAGGGATGCTGTGCCACGTCAACGTGATCCCATTGAACCCCACCCACAAATTTGCGGGCACCGGCAGCACGCGCCAGCGGGCCGAGGCCTTCCGCGCCGAACTGGAGAGCGCTGGCGTCCCTTGCACGGTGCGCATGCGCCGCGGCATCGACATTCAGGCCGGTTGCGGCCAACTGGCCACCGAACATGGAAAATGACGGTCGTGCCAGCCTGTGATATAATCACCCGCCGGGGAGCTTATGTTCAATAAATGGATTGAAGGACTGAATCGAACACGCAAGGTGGCTTTTGGCCGCCTGGCAACGCTGTTCGGCGCGACAGAAATCTCCGCCGAAACCTGGGACGAACTGGAAGCCATCTTAATCCAGGCTGATTTGGGCGTGGAAACAACCGAATCGATCCTCACTGCGCTGCAAAACCAGGTGAACAGGGACGGTCTCACCAAAACCAGTGAGCTGCAGGAAAGCCTGCGGGCCGAACTGTTTCAACGGCTGGACCCCGCCCCCGCCCTGGGCCTTGAGGCGCACAGCCCGGCCATTGTGCTTGTGGTGGGTGTCAACGGTTCTGGGAAAACAACCACCATTGCCAAGTTGGGCCGGCAGTTTTCACTGCAGGGAAAAAAGGTGTTGCTCGCCGCCGCGGATACCTACCGCGCGGCTGCGGTGGATCAGTTGCAGGTGTGGGGCGAACGCTTGAATTTGCCCGTCATCGCCGGACAACCGGAAGGTGACCCCGGCGCGGTTGCGTATGACGCCGTACAGGCCGCCCTGTCCAGAAAGATGGACATCGTCTTGATCGACACTGCCGGCCGCCTGCACACCCGGTTCAACCTGATGGAAGAGCTCAAGAAGGTTTATCGCGTGGTCGGCAAGGCCCTGCCGGGAGCGCCGCACGCCACATGGCTGGTATTGGATGCCACCACCGGGCAGAACGCCCTGCAACAGGCGCGCGCCTTTAAAGAGACAGCCCAGGTCACCGGTATCATCCTGGCTAAGCTGGATTCATCCGCCAAAGGCGGCATGGCCTTTGCAATTCAAAAAGAACTGGGGCTGCCCATCCTGTTTGCTGGCCTGGGCGAGCGTCCTGAAGATCTGCAACCTTTTGACCGGGCCGCTTTCGTCGACGGCGTGTTGGGACTGAAGAAATAACCGGGATAGACATAGTTGGAGGAATTATGCAAGATCTGATCGAACGTCTGCGCACCGCCGCGGACCGCATCCACGAACTCATGGTGCATCTTTGACCTGCCTGGAAAAGAAACCGAGATAGCTGAACTGCAAAAGAAATCCGAAGATCCTGATCTGTGGAATGACCGCGATCAGGCTCAACGCGTGATGAAGAAACTGGCCGACCTGCGCGATGAGCTGGAAGGTTGGATGAAACTGGAAAAGCGCATCACTGGCGCGCTCGAACTGGCGGAGATGGAAGACGAGAGCCTCAGGCCTGACTTGGAAGCTGAGCTCAGCCCCATTGAGAAAGAGCTCGAGCAACGCGAGTTGAGCACACTGCTTTCCGGACCGTACGACAAGGGTGATGCGCTACTGACCATCAGTTCCGGCGCGGGCGGCACCGAGTCGAATGACTGGGCGGCCATGTTGCAGCGCATGTACCTGCGCTGGATCGAACGCCGCCATTTCGAGTCCGAAATTCTGGACTTGACCGAAGGCGAAGAAGCCGGCATCAAGAGCATTACGATTTCGGTCAAGGGCCGCCTGGCCTATGGCTTCTTGCGAGCCGAGAAAGGCGTGCACCGGCTGGTGCGCCTTTCGCCGTTCGATTCGGCCCACCGCCGCCACACCTCCTTCGCGCAGGTGGAAGTGCTCCCGGATGTGTCCGCGGACATGGCCACCGTGCAAATCAACCCGGAAGATTTGCGCATCGATGTTTACCGCTCGGCCGGCGCTGGCGGTCAAAATGTGCAGAAGAACTCCACGGCTGTTCGCATCACCCACCTGCCCACCGGCCTGGTGGTGTCCTGCCAGAACGAACGCTCGCAAATGCAAAATCGTGAAAGTGCCATGCGCGTGCTGCAGGCGCGCCTGGAGGATATCGCCCAGCAGGAACGCGATAAGGAATTGGCAAACCTGCGCGGCGAATACGTGAAAACCGAGTGGGGCAGCCAGATCCGCTCCTATGTATTACATCCTTACCAGATGGTCAAAGACCACCGCACTGATTATGAGGTGGGAAATGCCCAATCGGTCCTGGAGGGTGATCTGGACGGTTTTATTGAAGCTTATCTGCGCTGGCGGCTCGATCCGGATAAATAATAACCCAGTATAAAAATCGCCTCACCTGACCAGGTGAGGCGATTTTCTTTAATCCAGGATCTCCGCGAGCTCGATCAGCTTGGGATCCACGGTTTTCTTATTCTGCACCACCACCTCCAGCGGCGTGGTCACAATTTCACTCTTAATCAAGCCAGTGAGCACGCCGCTTTCACCACGTACCAGGGCTTCGGTCGCGCCTGCGCCCAATCGGCTGGCCAGAATGCGGTCAAAAGCGCTGGGGCTGCCACCGCGTTGCACATGCCCTAACGTGGTGGTGCGTAAATCAAAGCCCAACCGCTGGCGGTGTTCACTGAAATAAGCCGCCAGTTTTTCCGCGTTGTATTCAGCGCCTTCAGCCACCACGATGATGGCATGCGCCTTGCCTTTTTGGTATGAAATGCGCAGCCGCTCGGCAATTTGATCCGGGGTGATCTTCACCTCGGGGATGACTGCCATTTCCGCACCGCCAGCCAGGGCCGACATGAGCGCCAGGTAGCCGCAGCCGCGCCCCATCACCTCGATGAGAAATGCACGCTGATGCGAAGAGGCCGTAATTTTCAGGCGGTCGATCGCTTCCAGTGAAATATTCAAGGCCGTGTCCACGCCGATGGTGATCTCGGAGCCATACAGGTCATTGTCGATTGTGGATGCGATGCCCACCACGGGAAATCCATGCTGGTGCAAAGCATAAGAGCCCGTTTGCGAGCCGTTGCCTCCGATCACCACCAGTCCGTCAATGCCAAGTTCATTCAGGTTTCGTATGGCCTTAATCTGGCCTTCCTCAGTCTTGAATTCCAGGGAACGAGCGCTGCCCAGCACAGTGCCGCCGCGCTGGATGATACCGCCGACATCCCGCGCGCCCATGGGAAAGATCTTGCCCGAGATCAGGCCTTCGTAGCCAAGTTTTACACCATAAACCTCCCACCCCCGCGAGATGCCGGTCCGCACCACCGCTCGAATGGCAGCATTCATCCCCGGCGCGTCTCCGCCGCTGGTCAACACCGCAATGCGCTTCATCGATCTTCCCTCCTGGCGAGTAATAGAATTCACTTAAGAAATTCTAGCACGAATTACCGAAAGTTATGACACATAGAAACCCAAATAAGGCTAAATTGCAGTGTCGGAAATACCAATGAGTTGATACAATCCCCAATGATTCAATTAATCAGTCTGAATCGGTTGTTTCCGCATGCGACATTCCATTCCCAAAGGGAACACAATGACAGATTTCCGGATCAAGCAGCACCCCATTTTGCGCATCCCCGAAGCGGATGAAATCACTTTTTACTGGCAAGGCCAGGAACTGGTTGCACAAAAAGGCGAGACCATAGCCTCGGCTCTTTTCGCGCACGGCATCCGCGTCTTCGGCCACCATCCCCGCGACCATTCACCACAGGGTCTGTTCTGTGCCAACGGACAATGCTCGCAATGCATGGTACTCGCCAATGGGAAACCGTTAAAGTCCTGCATGGAACTGGTCGAGCAGAACATGCACGTCGCCCCGATGGAAGGCTTGCCAGAACTCCCCCGTGTAGACCAGGTGCCGGGGATGAAACCCGTGCAGGAAATCGAAGTACCCGTCTTGATCATTGGCGGAGGCCCGTCTGGGCTGTCTGCCGGGATCGAACTGGGAAAACGCGGCGTGCGCGCGTTGTTGGTGGATGACAAACACCGCCTGGGCGGCAAACTGGTGCTGCAAACCCACCGTTTTTTTGGCTCAACCAATGCCGTGTATGCCGGAACCCGCGGCATCGACATCGCCACGCGCCTGGAGGAAGACCTTCGCCAGTACTCCTCCGTTGATATTTGGACCCGCAGCACCTGCCTGGCTGTTTTCAGCGATCAAAAGGTGGGAATTCTCAAACAGGGCGATGAGTACGTATTGGTCAAACCACAGATTCTGCTGGTAGCCAGCGGCGCGCGCGAGAAATTCCTGGCGTTCAAGGGCAATACGCTGCCAGGTGTTTTTGGCGCGGGCGCGTTCCAAACCCTGGTCAACCGCGACCTAGTGAAACCGGCTGAAAAGTTGTTCATCGTGGGCGGCGGGAATGTCGGCCTGATCGCCGGCTACCATGCCCTCCAGGCAGGCATCGGCGTCGTCGGCTTGGCCGAGGCGCTGCCTGAATGCGGCGGGTACAAAGTTCACAAAGATAAATTGACCCGCATGGGTGTGCCCATCTACACCTCGCACACGGTGTTGAGTGCGAACGGTCGCGATAAAGTCGGATCAATTACGATTGCGAAAGTCGATTCAAATTTCAAGCCTATCCCGGGCACTGAAAAATCTTTTGAATGTGACAGCGTCCTGGTAGCCGTCGGCCTCGATCCGGTCAACGAGTTTTACCTCAAAGCCATCGATTTTGGCTTGACCGCCTTTGTTGCTGGCGACGCGGAGGAGATCGCTGAAGCCTCGGCAGCCATCTTCTCCGGCAAGATTCGTGGTGTGGAAATCGCCCGTGCATTGGGCCTTGCCACCGATGAAATTCCGCGCTCATGGTATCGCACCAGTGAAATTCTCAAATCTCGCCCCGGCCGCACCGTCAGCGAAGAGCTGCCCGAAGTGACCGCTGGCGTGCTGCCTATCATCCATTGCACGCAAGAAATTCCCTGCAACCCGTGCTCCTCGCTGTGCCCGCACGGCTTGATTTATGTGGATACCAAAGACATCCGCCAGATTCCCAGCTTCCTTGGCAACAGCTATTGCTGTGAAGCCTGCGAACGCTGCGTGGCCGGTTGCCCAGGCCTGGCCATCACCCTGGTCGATTCCCGCGGCAACCCGACCATGCCGATTGTTTCGATACCCTACGAATTCACGCGTGAGGAAATCCGCAAATCCGACATGGTCACCGTTTTGGATACTGAAGGCACAGCCCTGGCCGAACTCGAGGTACTATCGGTTCACGCCATCAGCAACATCGACCGCACGCTTGTCGTGCAGGTACAGGCTCCTCACGAAATCGCCAACCGGATTGCCGGCATTCGGGTGCAGGAACCCGCTGTCACGCAACCACTTGACCAGTACATCGACCACATCGCTGACGATATGATCGTATGCCGATGCGAACGCGTGACCGCCGGCGAACTGCGTGAACTGATTCAGCGCGGCTATCGCGACATGAATGAGATCAAGATCGTCACCCGCGCGGGCATGGGCGCGTGCGGTTCGAAGACCTGCAACGCGATCATCCACCGCCTCTTCAAAGAGGAAGGCATCGCCAACGAAGAAATAACCGAAGGTACCAAGCGGCCCGTCTTCGTTGAGGTCGCTTTGGGAACCTTCGCCGGCGAAACGGAACAGGAGTAACCACCAATGACCGCCACAAACATCCCTCATTACGATGCAATCATCATTGGTTCAGGCTCCACGGGCACGCCGGCGGCCTTCTCCATGGCGCAGGCCGGGCTGAAAGTGCTAGTCCTGGACCAATGCTCGAGCGTCGGGCAGGAATCCAATAAGAAAGCCATTGGCGGCATCCGCGCAACCCATTCCGATCCAGCGAAAATCCGCCTTTGCCTGCGCAGCATCGAAATCTTCTCCACCTGGAAGGAAACCTACGGGGACGATATCGAATGGTACAAAGGCGGTTATGCCTTTCCCGCTTACCGGGAACGGGAAGAGAAGATCCTCAAGGATCTTCTGGTGACACAGAAGTCCTACGGGCTCAACATCGATTGGTTGAACAAAGATCAGATGCTGGCCGTGGCACCGGATTTGAACACCGAGAACCTGCTGGGGGGAACCTTCTCGCCCGAGGATGGCAGCGCATCACCCTTGTTGGCTGCGCACGCCTTTTTCCGCCAGGCGCTCAAACGCGGCGCCGAATTTCGCTTCAACGAACCGGTTGAGGAGATACTACTGCGGGGCGGCCGGATTGCCGGCGTGCGAACCCGCCACGGCACCTATTGTGCGGATGTTGTCGTGAACGCGGCCGGTGCCTGGGCGAACCCGATCGGCAAAATGGTGGGGCTGGACCTGCCGGTCCGCCCGGACAGCCACGAAGCCGCCATCACTGAGCCGGTTGCGCACTTCCTCGATCCGATGATTGTGGATATCCGCCCCGCGCCGGGCTCGGCCAATTACTACTTCTACCAGCACCTCACCGGCCAGATCATCTTCTGCATCACCCCCAGCCCGAATAAATGGGGCTTCGACGAGCGCGAAACCAGCGAATTTCTGCCCATGGTTTCTCAAAGAATGATCGAGATCATGCCGCGGCTGAAGAATATCCGTGTGCGCCGGACCTGGCGCGGCCTTTATCCGATGACCCCGGATGGCGCGCCGTTGATCGGCTGGGCCAATGAAGTGCCGGGCTTTTTGCTGGCTGCCGGTTTGTGCGGCCAGGGTTTCATGATGGGCCCCAGCATTGGCGAATTGCTAACACGGATGGTGACCGGCCAGATGGTACCGGAAGACCAGGAAACGCTTGCAATTGTGTCGCCCTACCGCAAGTTCGCCGGGCAGGAAAAACTGCAGTAGTCAGGCTGGAATCACACAGCCGGAGGTGGAATTTTCTTTCACCCCCGGCTGTGTTTTTACTAGAAATGTTGTAAAATTCCATCCAATGAAAATCAAGGGGATTATTTTCGATTTCGACGGCTTGCTGGTGGATACCGAAACGCCGCAGTTGCGTGCATGGCAAAAAATCTACGCGGCAAGCGGCGCTACCCTGCGCCTTCAGGAGTGGGTTCAATGTCTTGGCACCTCCGCCGATGCCTTTGACCCGATTGCTGACCTGCGTTCGAAGACTGAGCATCCGCTAGATGTTCAAAAACTGATTCAACAGCAGCGCGAGCAGGTCAACCACGATCTGCTCGTCGAGCCGCTGCGACCTGGCATTCAGGAACTTTTGATTGGAGCACGCAGAGATAACCTGAGTCTGGCAATCGCTTCCAGCTCCAATCGATCCTGGGTTGAGGACGGCTTGCGCCGGTGCGCGATTCTGGATTTCTTCCCGGTTATCTGCACCTCTGACGATGTCAGCCAGG
>JAPKMQ010000074.1 GCA_026645875.1 Longilinea sp. | reverse complement strand
TGATTGAAAATGTCGTTCCACGAACCCGGATTGAAGCGGAACGGCCTTTATTAACAAAATCCCTCTACGTGGCGGTGGCCATTGCTGCGTTCTTCTTCCTGAGCTGGGTGTACGCAGCTTCGCAGTTGGCGATGGCGAAGGAAGGCGGTGTGTACCCGACCGTTGAAGCGGCCATCATCGGGAATCACAGCACCGGTTGGGGCGGAGCTAATGTGATTTCCATCACCGATATTCATACCGGTCCCAATTACCGGGATGGCAGCCTGCCGTATGTCCAATTTGGCACCGCCGTGATCCATTACGATCGCATCCCGGATGGTCACTCGCAGCCGAGATCTTCCGCCGGTAGTTTTTACATCCATACCCGCGAGGGTTGGGTGCTCATGGCGGAAGGTGCGTTCCCGGAGTTCGTCGGTTGGATCATGATGTTGTACAACCTGGAAGGAGCGCGTGAGTTCCGGGCCGGGTTTACACAGTAATCCTTACATTCAACGCTGGATAATGGGATTCCTTAATAAATCACCGGTTGTATTTCGCTTACCCGAGTGCTATATTAATATATTGATAAAATAAGTATAAATTTATAAGTAAAAACTGAACAAGTCCATCCTTTATTCGTAGCGTGGCGAAAGGAGTACAGCATTGGACACCAACGATCTGTTACACCGCTGGTCGACCCTGTCCCTGGCCGAGATCGAGGACGAAATCCGGCGCGGCGAGGATCAGGAAACGGTCATCCAACTTTTGGGGGCCGAAACTGTGGCGGAGATTCAGGCGGTTTCGTTTGCGCCGCCCGTGCCCGGCCCGCGCGAGGAAGTGGTGCTGATTCCCGGCATCATGGGCTCCAACCTGGCCAGCATCCGCGGCGTGACCACGCTGTTGTGGGTTAACCCGCTGTTGTTTTTGCAGGGTAACGGGCGTTTTTTGCGCCTGAACCCGGCCGGCGACGAGGACGAGGCGCCGGAGGTGGAGGTGATGCCGATTGGGCTGGAAAAGCTGGCTTATCTGAAAACCAGCCTGAACTTCAACCGCCAGGTCAACCTGCACGAATTCCCCTACGACTGGCGGCGGCCGATCGAATACAACGCCGACGTGCTGCACCGCTCCATCGACCGCTGGTCGGCGGGCGACCCGCAGCGTAAATTCTCGCTGGTGGCGCACAGCATGGGCGGGCTGGTTTCGCGCACTTACCTGGCGCGCCACCCGCAGCACGCCGAGGCGCACATCCAGCGGCTGATCATGCACGGCACGCCCAATTTCGGCGCGGCCAACGCGGTCGATAACTTGGCCAACGGCAATTCGATGATGGCCACGGTGGATAAGCTGAATGCGCAAAATGAGATGCGCAAGCTGGTCTTCTGCCTGCCCAGCGTGTACCAGCTGCTGCCCGCGCCACCCGAAACCTTCCCCGCCGGGCACACTTACCCGGTCAATTTCGACGTTTACAATGCCTCGGAATGGCGCATTGCTGACATCCAGCAAAGGCACCTGGACGGCGCGCGCACCTTCCACAAAACGCTGGCGGCCTCAGACCCACAGTTGCCCATCAACATCATCGCGGGCGTCAACATCGACACGATGATTGCGGCCAACCTGTTGTTCGACGGCGACATGGCCCGCATCGAACCGGTGCGCCAGTCGAGCGGTGCCGGCTCGGGCGATGGCACTGTGCCGCTCTGGTCGGCGGTGCTGCCCGGCGCGAAGACCTATTACACGCAGGTCATTCACCGCGAACTGACCGGTAACAATGCCGTCATGCACGCCACGCTGGACCTGATCCGCAATGGCACATGCGACCTGGCGGAGAAAATCCCCGCACCGCGGCACTTCCCCTTTGAAACGCCGGTGCCCGTGCCCTTCGATGTCCAGGCCAGCGACCTGCGCGCGAAAATCGAATCTGGCACGGCCGGGGAGCAGGATTTGCAGAAATTGTTCTTTGCTTTCTAGGAGGAAAACCATGGGTCTGAGCTTCTTGTTCGGTGTCATCGGTGGAGCCTTGGGTGAACTGCTTAAGTGGTATTCGATGCGTGAGTCGCCCAACTTGCCGGCCTACCTGAAAAGCCCATTCTACTGGGTGGTGACGGTGATCATGATGCTGGCGGGAGGCGGACTGGTGTTGATCCAGGGCGTTAAAGCGGATACGCCCTGGCTGGCGATCAACATTGGCATCACCGCGCCGTTGATCCTCAAAGGGTTTGCCTCGGTGGTGCCCATCCAACCGCCTAAATCCGGCGGAGTCTCTTTTGGCACGCCGGAAAAACCCAAACCGACGCTGATTAATTTCATCGCCGGACGGTGAGCCGTTCTCAGGCGGTGAATGATGCCCGGTTTTACTCCCGATCCGTTCTCTGTTGAGGTTTTATCGCAGGGCGCGGGGCAGCCTTGCCGGGTGCGCGTGGTGCTGCCGGATGGCAGCGGTGACAGCGCCCACCTCGATCTGGACGCGCTGACCGCGCGCATCGCTGCATTGCAGAATAGCTGGAGCGCGGCTCCGCAGGATACCGGGCAGGCGTTGTTCCAGGCGTTATTTCCGGGTAACCTGTCCAACCAATTCAGCAGTGCGCTGACTGCTTCGCGTGAGCGCGGCTTGCGCCTGACGCTGAACTTCGATCCTGGCCTGCCAGCCCTGCACCGCCTGCCCTGGGAACGGCTGTATTTCCCGCAGGGCAACCAGTGGCTGCCACTGGCAGCTTCGCCGCGGATATACCTTTCGCGCTACCTGCAGACCGGTCAGCCCTGGGGCTTGCCGCTGCCTGCCGGAGCGCTCAAGGTGCTGCTGGTGATTTCGAGCCCATTTCCTCAGGGTAGCGACCTGTATGTCGACCCGCAAGTCGAGGAACAGGCGGTGCAGGACATCCTCAAGGATTATCCGGCTGAAGTTGTGGTGGATACGATCAGCGGGCAGCTCACCGCACAGCAGATTGCCGATCGCATCACGCAGGGGGCTGGCTTTGACGTGCTGCATTACGTGGGTCACGGCGAGTGGCGCTCCGAAGAACAAATCGGCTACCTGATCCTATCCAAGCGCTACGACGATGGCAGCCTGGGACCGGCCGGAGTGAGCGCGAAGGATCTGGTGCAGTTATTTTCGGCTGGCGCGCGCCTGCCGCAGCTTATCTACCTGAGCGCGTGCGAGAGCGGGCAGCAATCGACCCATGATGCCTATAAAGGTGTTGGACCGCAATTTGTGCAGGCTGGTTGCCCGGCGGTGGTGTGCATGCAGGAAAAGGTAGAAAAAGAGGTCGCGCGCCAGTTCGCGGCAGCATTTTACGCCAGCCTGCTGGAAACCGGCATGGTGGACCTGGCTGTCAACCGCGCGCGCGGCGGGCTGCTCAATCATCAGTATGTGCAGTGGGCCGTACCGGCACTGTACATGTACCTTGCGGATGGCATATTGTTTAATCCGCAGCAGCGATTTCAACCGGCCATAAGGCTGCCGTATAAATATCTCAGCCCGTACCAGCGCGGCGACGCGGACCTATTCAAGGGCCGCACCGGAAAGATCAAAGAAGTGGTGGATAGCATCCATGCTTCCACGGTGACGCTGGTGTACGGCGAGTCGGGGGTCGGGCTGACTTCGCTGTTGGAAGCCGGCCTGCGCCCTGGCCTGGAAGCAGAAAACACACTCGTCGTGCGCATAGCCGAATATATCGACCTGGCCAGCGAATTTCGAAACAACCTGGAGGTGGACGGCCGGCCGCTCATTTTGCGCGTGCCGGGTGACGCACCGCTTTCGGAGGTTTTGCGCGCGGTGAACCCGGCGCGTTACCCCACATTGCTGCTGGCATTGGACCAGTTTGAGCAGGCATGTTCTTTGCCGGATGCCGATCAGAAAGCTCTGCTGGCGGTGTTGGAGGATGCGCTGCAGGTGCTGGGTGTGCGGCTGAAGCTGCTCATCCTGGCGCACGAAGACGCGCTGCCCGACATGGCCCATTTTCAGGGCCTGTTTGCTAAGCGCGGTGGGCCGTGGATCGAGGTAAAGCCGCTGCGAAGCGAGGAGGCTGTTTCGGCAATCGTCGAGCCGCTGGATGCGCTCCACTGGCCGGTGACCATCAACCCCGAATTTGCGCGCGGGCAGATTGTGCCCGACTTGAGTGAGCTGTACCAGGGGGAGGGTGACGGTAAGGATGTCTGGATCGACCCCGGTCAGCTTCAAATAGCCTGCACCTGGCTTTACCAGAAGGCCCGCGACCGCCGCCCGCCTCTGATCGATGAAGGTCTGTACATTAAAGAGGCCGGCGGCGCCGATGGCATCCTGGTGCGCTACATGGAGGAGGAACTCCAGACGCGCTTTGCCGGACAAACCGAGTTGGCGAAGCAGATCCTGATGGCGCTGGCTGCTCCAGATATGGATCGCTGGGTGCCGCCGGAGCAGGTGGTGGCGCGGGCGGTATTTCCATCCAAGCAGCTGGCGGCAGTTGAAGCCATCCTGCCGTTGATGAACCAGATGGTCAAGGCAGAACTGCTGGCGCGCAGACTTGTCGCCGGGCAATACCTGTACGGCTTTGCCAACCAGACGGTCGCTGATGAAGCTGTGCGCCTGGGCGGCGATAAAGCCGAGCATATTTACAATGCCGGGGATGAACTAGAGCGCGCCTGGCGGTTGTGGCTGGCGCGGCAAACGCAAGCCGGTGAGACCGGCCGCGCCGACGATGCATTGGTCACGCGCCAGCAGTTGCGCTTACTGGCCGAAGCAGGCAAGCACCTGGAACCCAAACAGGTGAAAGTGCTGCTGTTGCTGCGCTCTGCAGTCAAACATTCTGAACCGGTGGAACTTTGGCTGGAAAAGCTGCGCGTCGAGGAAAAAGCCACAGGGTTGATGCAGGAATTGGAAGGCATCTTAAACCCAAGCTGGAGCCCAAGTGCTCCCCTGACGGGTTGCAAACTCGAGTTCGCCGCGCGCCTGGTGGGAATGAACGGCCCTGCTCTTCCACCTGATCCGGCGAATCAGCCAGGATATGGCGGCCTCACCCAGGCGGCGGTAAACGGGTCGACCGCCTTGGATCGGAAAACCGCGGTGCTGGCACTCACTGTGCTTCCAACCGGCCCACGCGACATTCTTAATCGCATTGAAAATGCGCTGGATGATATTCCCTCCGGATGGCAGCGATTTAAACGCCGTTCAGAGCTGCTGGGTATGCTGGCTGAAGCCGGGTGGTCGCATCCTGAGGCAAAGCCGCGCAGCCTGGGCGAACGACTGGGGATCTACTTCTGGCGCGGCGGGCGCCATATCTTCCTGGACCGTAACCGGATCCTGTGGATGGGCCTGGGCGGCGGGATTGGTGCAGGGCTGGCGCTGGGTATCGAGCGGCTGATCGTTGGTTCGCTGGCGCAGTCGCACATTGGGACGATATTCTTTGCGCTGTTCTCGTACTGGGGATTGATCCTGGGGGGATTGACCTCCCTGGGCATGGCATTGGCCGCACCGTTGCTGCTGGACGCAGACAATAAAAAGCGCTGGCCGCTGGAACTGGCCTTAGGGACACTGGGATTTGGCCTGGCAAACCTGCTGGTGTCCGCGCTGAACAAGATCTCGCTGGCTGATGCTCCGTTGGCGATTCCGATGGGCTTTGTCGCCGGATTGGGATTGAGCGCGGTCTATGTGCTGATGGCGCAAAAACGCTGGGGCTGGCTGGCCGGTGCAGTGCTGGCAGGACTGGCGTTTGCGCTGGTGCAGGCGGTTTTTGTGGCCAATCCTGCGCGGGGCAGTGGAATTTCGATTTCACTTTCAGCGGGATATTATCAGGTCGAGTTTGAATATTTCTCTGCCACGTTCTGGAAAAACTGGATTCAAAGCAGCGCGGACTGGCCGGGCGTTTTGGCGCTGGCCGAAGCGGCGTTGGCCGGGCTGGCGCTGGCGCTGGGGGGCGGATGGGGACGCAATCTGGCTGCCCGCTGGCAGGTGCGCTGGCAGCAGTTCCTGGACCGTGGCGGGAATTAACGGGAGGGATAAATCATGAAAGCCAGATCGTTGCTCCGCGATGCTGTTCTCTGGGCGGTGCTGGCGGTGATGGGCTTGATGCAGGGCTGCGGGCCGCAATCCACCGGGGTGGCCGTGATCACGCCGGATTCACAGGTGCGCCGCCTGAGCCCGGCGGTGTTCGCCGGCAGCAGCCAGCCGCTGCCGGAATTGACCGGAAGCAGCCCGCTTTCTCTGGCGGCTGGCGGCATGGTATCGACAGACAACAAGGGCGAGGCTGAGGTCAAAATTCAGGGCTGCCTGACCTTGTACGTCTACCAGAAAGGCAGCCTGACCCGCTCGACCTGCCGGAAGAGCGATGCTGCCAGCGGCCTTGGGGTGTGCAGCACCGACGGCATGACCGGCGTGATCAACCAGTGCCTGAACAAGATTGATATTCAGACGCCTTCCGCGTCGGCGCAGAGCAACAGCACCTGGTATACCGTGATTTACCTGCCGGAGGACCAGTTGACCATCGTCCAGGTCATGGAAGGCGAGGTGGCTGTGCGCCCGGTCATCGATCCAGCTTCTGACGAGTGGCCTGAGGCACAGGTGCTGGGCAGCCAGTCGTTGTGGTTCACCGCGCCCGGCCCGGACGCACCGGTGATCAACGGGCTGACCGGACGCCAGGCGTTGCCGCTGGAGGATTGGCAAATTCTGCGCCCGGCGCTGATCGAGCGTTACCCGGATCTGGATATGTGGATGGCTGCGGCGCGCCAGACGGCTGAACGTGAGAACCAGGTTTTCCCGGAATACCTGGTCTCCCGGACGGGAGAGGTGAATACGCGGTTTGTGGGCCAGCTTTGGGCAGACGACCGCATTCAACGCGCCATGGAAACTGGCGTGGATTGGAAAGGCATTGTACAAAGGGTTTGGCCGCAGATCAATGTCTTTCCAAGTTTGTTAATCCACCAGGACACCTACATTTTTGATGCGCGGGAAGTTGTTTTCAACCGCGATGAGTCTCTCAAGTTATTGGCTGATGCGGAATTTTGGCAAAGCGCGCCGACCATCACCATTATTGCCCGGGAGGAAGACCCGAATGCGGTTTTGTTCGCCAATGAATTGCACTCGGCCCTGGTTGATCTGGATATCAGGCCACTGCTTCAAATTGCCTCAGCAAGCGATTTTGTGAAGATCGCTGATTTTCTCCTGCAAAATCCAGATACCGATTCGCCCTACATCTGGGTGGAAACCGCTGGTGAGGCATTCATGAGATGAGATTGGATTGCCAAAAAAACTTACTTGGGACGATGACATCCATCCGCTGGAAGTGCAGATAAGGAAACCGCCACCGGCCTTGTAATTTTGGTGCACGGCCTGCCTTAACTGAATTTCATGATCTTAATGGTAGCGGAAATAATGGTAAAAGGAGCCGGATGTAATGAAATCGATGTTTAGAATACGTGGCTTGATCTTTTGTTCTTTGCTGGGACTCTTACTGGTCCTGCAAAGTTGCGCCCTATTACCACCCGATCAACCCCAGCCGACGGATGCGCAGGCTACGGAAACCCAGCCAGCCCTCCTGACCACGGAACCGCTGGCAACCACAACCACTCGTCAACCAAGCCCACAGCCGTCACTCACGAATACGGAGGCTGCGCCGACCGAGGTGGCTGTAATTGCGCCTGATTCGCAGGTGCGGCGGCTGGTTCCGGCTGTGTTTGCCGGCAACGCGCAGCCACTGCCCGAGCTGACCGATAACCTGCCGGTCGGGTTGCAGCCCGGCGGGCTCGTGACCACCGGCGCGGACGGTGAAGCCGAGGTGCTCATCCAGGGCTGCTTGAAGCTGTTTGTGTTCCAGGATGTCACCCTGCAGCGTTCCACCTGCCGGCGCGGTGATTCTGCCAGCGGGCTGGCGGTGTGCAGCGCGGGCGGCATGACCGGCGTGCTCAACCAGTGCGCCAGCCAGATCGATATTCAAACGCCGGGTTCGACCGCGCAGACTTCCGGCACCTGGTTCGCGGTGATCTACCTGCCGGAAGACCGTTTGAGCATCGTTCAGGTGTATGAGGGGGTCGTCAACGTCAGCGCGGCCATCGATCCGCGTGCCGGAGATTGGACACAAAGCGCGCAATTGGCGGCCGGCAATCTGTGGTTCACCGCGCCGGGGGAAGAGCCGCCGGTGATCAACGGCATCACCGGACGCGAAGCACAACCGATGGAGGTCTGGCAGGCGTTGCGCCCGGAGCTGATTCAACGCTACCCCAACCTGGATGATTGGATGCAGGCCGCTGAGCAGCGCGCCGGCGAGGAAAACCTGGTCTTCCCGGATTTTCTGGCGCCGCCGGCCGGGCAGGTCGAGGCTGCCTTTACCGGGCCGCTGTGGGATAACGTGCTCATCCAGCGCGCCATGCTGGAGGGGGTGGACTGGAAGGACCTGGTTCAGCAAAACTGGTTTGATTTCAACATTGCACCGCGCCTGCTGCTGCCGAATTATGACATTCCTGATGCACGTGAATTGCAAGTGGACCGCGACGCAGCGTTGAAATACCTGAACGAATCAGGCTACTGGAATGATTATTCGACGATCAACATCGTCAGCCTCGAAGGTGATTTCAACGCCAATCAATTTGCTTACAGCCTTCAATCAGCGCTGGCAGATATTAAAGTGCCGGCGGAGGTTTTTACGGTGGGCGAGGAGAGCTTCAAAGTTTTCCGGGAGTACTCGGACCCAAATGTGACTTCGCCCTTCATTCTGCTGGAGACATCCGGTGAAGCTTTCTCTTTTAATTAGCACTTGAAAGGAGTCGACATGCCTGCTGAAAATAAAGTCTATGTGAATGGCATTAACGGTGTGACCGGCGAGTACCTGCTGCCGCCGATGAACCTGGACGAAGTGGCCGCACTGGCAGGCGGTGAAAAATCTCCGCCCGGCATCCTTAGCTGGCTTTCAAAGGTCTGGCACAAGATCAGCACGCCGCACCTGGGGCTGCCGCTGGGCGTTGACCCCGCGGATGTGACCCAGGCGGGTTGGGGCATCGTCTTTTTGAAGGATGAAGACCCGGCGGTGATTGCCGCGCTGCAGCCGCTGATCGAACACCGCCGCAAGCAGATCAAAAACGAAGCCCTGGTCAAGGTGCTGGAATATCGTGCCGGGCAGGAATGGCAGGACTGGCTGGACGGCAACGGCGTGGCAGCGGGCAGGGTGATGCCGACCAAAGTGCCCTATTACCTGCTGCTGGTGGGCGATCCGGCGCGCATGCCGTTCACCTTTGGCCAGCTGCTGGACGTGGAATACGGCGTGGGGCGGCTGCACTTCGACACCCCGGCCGAATACGCCGCCTACGCCGCCAGCGTGATCGAATATGAGACGGCCGCAACATTGCCCAACCGCAAGGAGGCCGTTTTCTTCGGCACGCGCCACAATTTTGACGCCGCCACGCAGATGAGCGCCGACCACCTGGTGGGGCCGCTGGCTGATGGCATCCCGGCGGGCGGCGGGCAGCCCGCCCAGCCGGGCGTGGCCGAAATGTTTGGCTACCCGTCGCGCAAGCTGGTGGGCGCGCAGGCCACTCGGGCCGGGCTGCTGGATTTGATCCGGCCGGCTGACGGCAGGCCGCCGGCGTTTTTGTTCACCGCCAGCCACGGCATGGGCTTCCCGCGCGGGCACGCCGGCCAGCGCGGCGGCCAGGGCGCGCTGCTGTGCCAGGATTGGCCCGGTTTCGGCAATATTCAGCCGGGTCATTATTTAACCGCCGCAGACGTGCCCGCGGACGCGCGCGTGCAGGGTGCGGTCATCTTCCACTTTGCCTGCTACGGCGGCGGAACGCCTGACCGCGACCAGTTTATCCACGAGAAGGATCAAAAACCGCCCAGCATCGCGGACGCGCCCTTCCTGGCTGCGCTGCCCAAGAAGTGGCTGACGCATCCGGCGGGCGGCGCGTTGGCCTGCATCGGGCACGTCGAACGCGCCTGGGGCACCTCAATCATCTCGGGCATGTCCGGGCCGCAAATCCAGACTTTCCAGAACGCCATCGGGCGCATCCTGATCGGGCAGCCGCTGGGCTACGCGCTCAAGGACTTCAACGAGCGCTACGCGGCACTCTCCACCAGCATTGCCAACACGCTGCAAAAAGCGGGTTGGGGCGATAAGATTGACCGTGATGCGCTGGCGACCAACTGGATCGAACGCAATGACGCTGAGGGCTACGTGCTGATCGGCGACCCGGCAGTGCACCTGCGTGCGGAGGAACTGGCCGCCTGATCCAACTGAGACATAATAAAATGCGGATAAAGGCATCATGCTCTGGCGTTATGCCGTTATCCGCGTTTGTCATTATAATAAGCATGGAGAGGCCCCTAGATCCAAATTTCATATTAATGCTCTGATGGAGGAAAAACATGAAGAAGTTCGTGTACGTCCTGCTTCTGGCTGCCATGCTGCTGGCCCTGACCGGCTGCGGACAGCAAGCCGCCGCGCCCAAAGTACAGAAAGTGGTCTACCTGATCAACGGTGCGCTGGGCGACAATGCCTTCTATGATTCAGGCAAGGCCGGCATCGACGCCATTGCGGCGAAGTACGGTGTGGAAACCCGCACCATCGAGTGCAACTTTGACGCGGGCAAGTACGAACCCGCGCTGCAGGCGGCGGTCGAATATGCCGACGTGATCTTTGTCATCTCCTACGGTTTTGAAGACCAGTTGAAGGCGATGGCCGACAAGTATCCTGACAAAATCTTCGTCAACATCGACACCGTCGTCGAAAACACCGGCAAGACCATCACCTCGGTGGATTACATCGAGGAAGAATCCGCCTACCTGGCGGGTGTGGTGGCCGGGTTGGTCACCACGGATACGACGATTGCCAACGTCAACGCCGATAAGATCATCGGCGTGGTCGGCGGCGATGTGGACCCGGTGGTGAGTGCGTTCGTGTGGGCGTACGGTGAAGGCGCCAAGTCGGTCGACCCTGAAATCCAGATGGCGGCCAAATCGCTGGGCGGCGCCTGGGATGATTCAGCCAAAGGCAAGCAGGCTGCGCTGCAATTGTACGATCAGAAAGCCGACATCGTCTTCCAGGTGGCGGCCGCGGCGGGTATCGGCGTGCTGCAGGCGGCTGCCGAACGCTCGCTGTATGCCATCGGCGTGGACACCAACCAGAATGACCTCGAACCCGGGTTCGTTGTTGCCAGCGATGTGAAAAACGTTGGTAAAACGATCGAGACGGTCTTTGCCACCATCCAGGATGGCACCTACAAGCCGGGCGTGGTCATCGAGGACGGCCTGAAGTCGGGCGGCGTGGACATCGTGCTGGATGCCAAGGTGCAGGTGCTGCCGAAAGCCATTGTTGATAAGGTCATGGATCTGCGCCAGCAGATCATTGACGGCAAGCTGGTGATCGCGCGCTACGGCGGCCAGGACGTGTGGAACTAATCCGTAATGGTTGACAACCGGCGCCGTCTCCATGCGTGGGGCCGGCGCCGGAACTTAATTAGTATTGAAAAGAAGACAACCACAGAGACACAGAGGGCACTGAGGTTATGTAAAATTCGAGAAAGAAGAATATCTGGTTGATGCCCCTTTTTATATTTTTTCTTCTCTGTGTTCTCTGTGTCTCTGTGGTTAATCTCATGGTGAAATTGATTATGGATGATGTGATCCGGCTGGAAAATATTGTCAAAGTCTACCCGCCCAGCGTGGTGGCGGTGGATAACGTCTCGGTCAGCTTCCGCAAGGGCGAGATTCACGCGGTGGTGGGCGAGAACGGCGCCGGCAAGAGCACGCTGATGAAGGTGCTCTATGGGCTGGTGCCGCGCGACGGCGGCGAGATCTATTACCAGGATCGGCCGGTGCATTTCCGCCAGGCAGGCGAAGCCATCGCTGCCGGGATCGGCATGGTGCACCAGGAGATTTTGCTGATCCCCGAATACACCGTCTGGCAGAACATTGTGCTGGGGCAGGAACCCACCCGATTTGCGGGTCAGGTGGACACCGGTAAGGCGCGCCGGCTGGTGAAACAAAAGATCGACGAGTTTCAGTTCAACCTGGACCCCGACGCTTTGGTGGGCGAGATCTCGGTGGCAGCGCGGCAAAAGGTGGAAATCCTCAAGCTGCTTTACCGCAACGTTTCGGTGTTGATCCTGGACGAGCCGACCGCCGTGCTGACCCCGCAAGAAATCCCGCAGTTGTTCGCCGAATTGGGCCGCCTGCGCGATGATGGGCACACCATCCTCTTCATTTCGCACCGGTTGGACGAAGTGTTGACGCTGAGCGACCGCGTGACCGTCATGCGGCGCGGTAAAAAGATTGACACCGTGGACGCCAAAACCACCAGCAAGGAAGATCTGGCGCGCATGATGGTGGGCCGCGACGTGGTGCTGACCTCTCAGCGGCGCGAACACGCGCCCGGCGAGGTGGTTTTTGAGGTGGAGCACCTTTCCTACAAGGACGGCGAAGGCCGCCAGAAGCTCAACGATATCAACCTGAGCGTTCGCGCCGGCGAGATCGTCGGCGTGGCCGGGGTAGAGGGCAACGGCCAGTTCGAGCTGGTCAATGCCGTGGTGGGCCTGATTCAACCCAC
>JAPKMQ010000073.1 GCA_026645875.1 Longilinea sp. | reverse complement strand
GCACCACGCCCGAACCTGCCAACGGCGGGTCCGGCGCCAGCATGGCCTGCGGCGCGCCATACTCCGACTCCAAAAACAGGCCAGCGTCTCCGTTTGATGGATCAGAGCTTTGTGAGGCCGCATTGGACGTACTGACCAGGAGCAGCACCACCGCTGCGAGCAGTGTGGTGAGAAGACTCGGCGGATTCTTTCTGTTTTTCATTTTTCTCTCCCTTGAAAAGCGAACCAAAATAACTGACGGCGAAACATTCTGACCATTATATTTTAGAAAAATAAATAATTAATATCAACATAGTAAAAAATTAAGGGTGATAGGATAACATCCAATCCTTCGTGGTTGACTCATTTCTGACGGTATAATGGGTTCAACTACTTCCCTGGCGGAGCAAACCCATGAAAAAATTTATCGTCGTGGCGGGCAACATCGGCGTCGGAAAATCCACGCTGGTGCAACTGGTGTGCGAACACATGGACTTTCAGCCCTTCTACGAACCGGTCGCCGAGAACCCCTACCTGGCCGACTTCTACCGCTCGATGGACTCGTGGTCGTTTCACTCGCAGGTGTTCTTCCTCACCCACCGCCTGCGCATCCACCAGCTCATGGGGCGCTTCACCGGCTCGGTCATCCAGGACCGCAGCATCTACGAGGACGCCGAGATCTTCGCGCGCAACCTGGCCATGCAGGGGCACATGTCGGCGCGCGACTACGCCACCTACCACGACCTGTACGAAACCGTGGCCGATTTTTTGACCCCGCCAGATTTGATGATCTACCTGCGCGCCACCGTGCCCACGCTGATCAAGCGCATCAGCCTGCGCAACCGCGATTACGAGCGCACCATCCAGCCCGAATACCTCGAGCAGCTCAACCAGCTCTACGAGCAGTGGATTGCCGGGTTCACGCTGTGCCCGGTGCTGACCGTGCCCGCCGACGCGCTGGATTACGTGGCACATTCGCGCCATTTGCAGTTGATCCTGTCGAAGGTGCAGGAGAAGTTGACCGGCAAGGAAGAGGTGGTATTTTCGAGCGAGGACGTGCAGGCCGCCAACGATTGAGGGGATGAAGACCTCACCCCCGGCCCCTCTCCGAAACGGAGAGGGGTGCCCTTACAAGCTGTCGTTATTGTTGGGGCAGGTCTGAGACCTGTCCTATTTTGATTTTTTGAGCCATAACGTCGGTTCGGAGGAACAAAATCATTGCGCGTAAAATTTGCCGCAATTGCACCAAGAACCGACATTTTATTAGTCATAACTACATTTACAAGAGAGATTTTCCGAAAATGAACCCGCATGACATTCTTGCCCTTTACGACCGTGAAATGCGCGCCAACGCGCCCGGCAGCCTGGCCGCGGTGTACAAGCAGCCCGGACTGACCTACCTGACCATGCCGCCGCCCAGCCCGTTCGCCGGCTGGGTGATCTACACGCGCCTCGACCCGATGGATGCTGATGCGGCCATCCAATCCACGCTCGATTTCTTCAAGCCCATCGGCGAGTTCGAGTGGAAGGTCTACGACCACGACACGCCCGCCGACCTGAAAGTGCGCCTGCTGGCGCGCGGTTTTATCCCCGATGAAGTGGAAACCGTGGTGGCGCTCGACCTGGAGCAGGTCCCACCCGAATTCTGGCAGTCTGCGGCCGCCGACGTGCGCCGGGTGAGCGACCCGCGCGGGCTGGCCGAGATCAACCGCATCGAAAGCGCGGTGTGGGGCGAATCCTTCGCCGACCTGGAAGAATCGCTGGCCGAAGAGATGCGCGCCACGCCCGAAGGAATCAGCGTCTACCTTGCCTATGCGGGCGGCCAGCCGGCCAGCTGCGCCTGGGCGCGTTTTTACCCCGGGCGGCAGTTCGCCGAGCTGTACGGCGGCTCGACGCTGCCGGAGCAACGCGGCAAGGGGCTGTATACCGCGCTGGTCAAAGCCCGCGCGCAGGAGGCCCGCCAGCGCGGCGTGCGCTTTTTGGTGGTGGACGCCAGCGAGATGAGCCGCCCGGTGCTGGAAAAGCTGGGCTTCGTGGTTTTGACCCACGCCCAGGCGTTTGTAATGAAGGCCAATCCAGCAAGTTGATCTTTTCACTCCAGACCGTTTTGGCAATCACTATCGAAGGACCGGCTTACCCAGGTCCGCTCTGTTGTCCTGTTTTCTGCCGCCAGGCCGATTCCAACGCATTCCCAAACTCGAGGTATTTTTCTTCGGACGGAAAACTTCTTTTGGGAACTTGAAAAATATCACCTGCCTTTAATTCAATGAAAAGGAATTCTTCTCCAACAGTGATCTTTTCAATGGTTTCAAAACGATAACGATGCAGCGCGTTGGAAGTAAATATCTCGAATGTGCTCTCACCAAATTTTAGTGTCCTGGGTAACAAAGATTCTTCAATGGCCGCTGGTGAGCATTTCCTTTCCTGTTTTTTCAAAGTGTCCAGGGCGTAACGATACCGGGGACGAAATGTTGTGGAAATTAGAATGGTCAATTCAAAATAAGTCAAAGCCGTTGAAAATATCACCAGACCAGTACTCCGGCTGCTGAAGATTACCCAGGAGAGCGCGCCTAGCAAAAGGCTCATCAGAGCGATCCTCATTTGCAGATACCAAAACAATTGTTTGCTATAAGCATGTCCCTGTTTTGTGTTTTGAAGAAAGTATTCGTATCGCGCAGTAGTATCTTTTCGACTGAATTGATAAGTAATTTCCATACTCAATGTGGTTTCTCCGGATTAACGCGCCCCGTAATCGAAAGCTGTTTCTTGCGTTGTGGATATTTTACGCATTAAGGCCGAATTGTCGCAACCAAAAAGTAATAGAGAAATTCAGAGGGGATCCGTTCCTTTGGCATTAGACGTCAGTTCCTTTGCGTGCTTCGCGCCTTCGCGGTGAATCATTTCTTCCCGTCCTGTCTTTTTCTGCATTTTGTGAACTTTTTCACACGCGCGGCGTCTATTGTCTGTACAATGGACTCACGCGGGCGTTCGGCCATTGCGGATGCCCTGCAAGGAGCAAGCCATGAAAGCGATCACGCGTTTGCGCCTTTGCACGGCAGCGGTTTTGATGCTGGCCGCTGCCTGGATGACCCTGCCGCAAAGCACAGCACAGGCCGACATCGGCTGGCCGCCGCTCAACCCGGGCGGATCGTCGCTGGAGGCGCCCGAGGACGCGGACACCAACGTGCGCATGGTCAGCGAAGAAGTCAACCTGACCGTCGAAGCGTTCGAACGGCCGGTGCCGGGTAACAAGGAAGATTCGCCGGCCTACCACATGCGCGCCCTGGTCGAGGCCGTCTTCCAGATGCGCAACCTGGGCACCGCCGACGAGGCCTTTGACGTGTGGTTCCCGCTGGCTGCCTCCCTCAGGTACCCCGGCATGCTGCCCTACTGGCCCGACAACATCGTCAACGATTTCAAGGTATGGATCGACGGTGAACCGACCGCCTTCGAGCACGTGCAGGCGCCCGATGTGGGCAACCCGGAGCAGCAGAGCACCTGGGCGCGCTTCGCAATGCGCTTCCCGGCCGGCCAGGACGTGACCGTGCGGGTCAATTACACGCTCTACCCCAGCGGTCGGCGGCCGTTTGGCGGGTTTGAGTACATTTTGCAGACCGGCGCGGGCTGGAAGGACACCATCGGCAAGGCCGTGATCAACGTATATCTGCCGGATACGGTCACCCCCGAGAACGTCTCGCTCTCGGGCAAATCGATCGAGGGTTTGCCCATCGCGCCGCAGCCCGAAGGCTACAGCATCGAGAACAACGTCATCCGCTGGAAACTGACCGACCTGGAGCCGTCCGAAACCGATAACATCTTCGTGGACGTGCTGGAGCCGGAGCGCTACCGCGAACTGGTGCGGGCGCGCGCCGGGGCAGAAAGCGCGCCCAATTCGGCCGACGCGCAGGTGGCGCTGGCCCGCGCCAGCATCAACGCGGTGATGGTGGTCAAGTCGGTGGGGCAGCACGGCGGCGGTCGAGAATTGGGCGAGCAGATCAACGCCGCCTACCGCAAAGCGCTGGAGCTGGACGAACGCGCCGACATTTACCTGGAGTATATCCAGTGGCTGAAACGCAGCAGCGGGGGCAGCCTGTTTACCATCGGCGTGTGCCCCGAGGAACTGTGCGCGGTGGTCGCCCGGGCGCTGCAGGCCCACCCGGATAACGCCGAGCTGGTCGCGATCGACGCGGAAATCAAGAATTTGCAGGCACAAAACGCGCCTTACGCCACGCAATACGCGCTCGACCGCACCGCCACCGCCGTAATTACTGCCAGCCAGGCCGCGCAGCAGGCCCTCAGCCAGACCGGCACGGCTGCGGCATTGCTGCCCACCGCCGCGCCTGCCACCGCGGTTCCCAGCCTGGCGCCGGCTGCCACGCAAACGCCGGCCAGCCAGCCGGCCGCGGCCAGGGGCATTTCGCCGGCCGTGTGGGTGCTGGTGGCGGTCATCGCCGTGCTGTTTGTGTTGATCGGGTTGTATCAGAAATCGAATCCAAAGTGAGGTGCTCCACCTGGTAGAGGATCATCCCGCGGCAGGCGTGTTTACAAAGATCCTGAATCCTCTTTTTTCGTGTCTTTCGTGGTTAATTTTCCTGAAGCCGCACGCAGGAAGAGCCATGCCGCAGAGCAACCTCACCCCCTTACTCCCCCTCTCCCAAATCGCCAAAACCGGGCGATTTCGGCGAGGGGGAAACCAGAATGCCGATTGCGCCTGTTTCAGACCAGTCACCACACTCATCCGAATAAGACGGATAAGGGAATATGCAATTTGAATTTAAGTTCTTTTTTTCGTGTCTTTCGAGTCTTTCGTGGTTAAATCTTTTGTACGCAAAGCCGCCCGCAGGAATAGCCACGCCGCGGCCATCACGACCAGCCCGCCGGCATCGAAGATAATGAAGCGCAGCCCGGTGGCGCGCAGCGCGGCATGCCCCGCCGGCAGCGCCAGGTACAGCCAGGTTTCGCCGATCACGCCGATGGCCTGCTGCGCCAGCACAACAATGAATAACGCGCGCTGCCGGTGCGGCGCCAGCATCACCGGCAGGTAGGGCACGTTCCACATCAGGAACAGGATGCCGTAGCCGCGCACAATGACCTCGCCAGCCGTTCCGCCCACCTCAAAGCCGCCGGCGTAATCCTGCGGGCGCAGGATGAAGAGCAGCGCGCAGCTCACGTTGAGCGCGAAGACGGTTGCCACCGCCAGGCGCGCCAGCCAGGTGGCCGTGTTAAGGCGAGGTTCAGCATTCATGGGTCGATTCTCCTGACCATCCTCTTCATCCTGCCTGCCCTGCAGGGTTCATCCCTGTCATGCTTCGCTGATTTCCACCCCCATGCGCTGCATATCCTCGAACAGGCGCAGCGGCTCGGCCAGGTGCCCCATCATCCAAAGGCCCGGTTTGCGCGCCGAACCGTCCAGCCACTGCAGCAGGCAGGCCGCCACCGGGATGGCGGTCAGCTCGTAGCCGTCGGGGTGCGATACCGCCAGTTGCACGCGGGCGGGTTGGCCGTCCTTCTCGCCGCTGGCTTCCACCTTGAGCAAAACGGTGTACGGGGGGCGGCTCAAGTTCTGCATGCCCCACCACATCAGTTTGCCCATGGGCCGGAGGCCGCGTTTGGGGGCCAGCTTGAGCCCCAGCATCACCACCGGCGTGATTACCCAATCGGTCAGCCAGTTCGAACCGGCCATGTAGAAGCCCAGCTCGCGCAGCGATGGGTACTGCCGCGGCAGATCGCGCAGTTCCTCGAAGAACATCGAATAGCAGGTGCGCGGTCCGATCGCGCCGCCAAAATCAATCTTGCGCAACTCGTACGAACCGGTTTTGGTCCACGCGCCGTTTTTGAAGACCTGCGCCTGGTACTCCTGGAAAAGCTGCATCAGTTCGTCCACCGCTTCAGAATACGGCAGCGCCTGGCCCATGTTGAGGTATCCGGCGGTGACAGCCGAATCGAGGCGGTCGAGCCGCGCGGCGGCCCAGCGCACCATGGCGGAGGGCAGCCCGGGGTGAAAACCCGCCTCGGTGATGAAGCAGCGCCCGGCGCGTTCGATCTCCGGCGCCAGCGCCTGCAACAGTGCCAGCTTGCCGGCATCCAACTGCACGTCCAGATAATCCACACCGACGTCCAGCGCGGCCCGCGCCACGGTTTGAGCGTGCCGCGTGGTGGGAGCAGCCACCACCAACAAATCCACCCCGCGCAGCGCAGCCCGCAGGCTGTCGGCCGAAGCCGCATCCGCGCGCAGCGCGCTGGCCCGCCCGCCCGGGAATTCGGCGTTGAGCAGTGCCGTGAAGGCAGCCGCCTTTTCCAGGCTGCGCCCGGCGATGACGAGCTCCACCGGCGACTGGCGCAGCAGGTGGCGCGCCAGCGGCTGCCCGGTCTGCCCGTACCCGCCCAGGATCAGGATTTTAGTCATCGGATGAACTCCCCTATGCGATTGATGGGTGTGTTTTTAAATCAGTTTTTTTAAGTTTTCCTTCAAGCGTGGAAGGTCTTTTTGGAGTATATCCCAAACAATCAGCAACTTGATTTGATCGTAACCATGTACAATTACGTTTCGTGTACCGATAAGTGAAGCCCATGGAATTTCAGGATGCTCACCCCGAATTGTTCCAGGGATTTGATTCGCTGCTTCTCCCATGATAATGAGGTTATACATCACAGCATCCTGGGTTTTCTCATCTTCAAGAAAAGCAGAATAATTTTCGACCTGATAGGATTCGATCGAATCAATGGCATTCAAAATATCTTCAAAGCGTTTGTTGATGTCTTTCATGCTGCTACCAGGACGGCTTCTTTTTGAACATTGTCAACAAACACACGGTCGCTGACCCGCGGCAGCGCAGACCTCGGCACCACGTCCACCCGCACGCCCAGCAACTGCCCGGCTTCATAGCTAAAACCAGCCACGCCAAACAGCGATGCGCCTTCCTGCATGTCCACCAGGAAATCCACGTCACTTTGCGGGGTTATATCGCCGCGCGCGACAGATCCAAACACGAAAATTCGGGTAATCCCGTATTTTTGAGCGATTTGCAGAATCTGCGGGGCAAGTTGGCGGATTTGATCGAAGTTCATGCCGGACTCCTTGAGTCCATTATACATAAAAGCAGACGGGAAGAGTCTCAGTCAAGCGTTTTCGCACCTGGCGGCAGGGCGCGGATGCGGCGCAGGAACGCGCTGACGCGTTCATCCTCACCGGCGGGGTAGTCAAAGCCGTAATGCTCCGCCACGAAGCACGCAGCCTGGCGGAACAGCGCACCCATTGCCTCGAGCGCATCCCAGTTGCGGCTGTAATCGGCATCCGCATAGGTGCGCAGCAGCAGCGCCCACTGCTCCGGGGGCAGGTAACGTTCAAAATACTTGCCCTCCTTGCCGGGATTAATTTTAAAACCGGTCTGGATGCCGATCTGCCAGCGCAGCATCTTCATCAGTTGCGCGCGCACATTCTCGTCCAGCGTGGCTTTGGCATAGGGCAGCTCGCGCCGCCACAAGCCTTTGGCGGCATAGGGGCTGACCCACCAGAACTCGTTGCAGCAATCGGCGAAGGCTTTGGCGTCCGGCGGAGTGGGTAGGTACGAGGCCTCGCTGGCGGGCGGCAGCGCGCCGATCGCGCCGTCCTTGTCCAGCAGCAGCACGCTCAGGCTGTCGTTCTTCAACTCGGGCCAGCGCTCCAGCGGGTAAACGCTCAGGTCGATGCGGTTGCCGTCCATGAATTGCGCCAGGTAAACCGCGTCGTAATTGCCGGAGGGCGGCGGGTCGCCCATCTCCTCGGGCAGTTGCAAAATCATCAGCTCGCCGAACTGGCCGATCCAGTCGCGGTCGGCGCGGAAGGGTTCGCTGGAGCCGCGCACCAAATAGATCACGTCGAAATCCTGGAGCAGGTCGCGCGGGGCATTGGGGTTGGCGCGCGAGCCGTTGAGCACCACGGCGCGGATGCGCTCGTCAGCGCGCGCCACGGTAAGGATCAGGTCGAGCATTTCCTGTTCGCTGCGCAAGGGGGCCTCGTAAGAGTTTGGAATGTTCTCATTATACGCCGGGCTCATGGAGTGATTCTCTCACGAAACCAGAACGCTTCACAGAGTCGTGCCTGATCCGACCTATCCCCCGCGGCTGCGCCGCTTCCCCCTTCCCAGTTTGGGAAGGGGGACAAGAGGGGGTTAGGTCCGCAAATCGAATCGCCGTTCGCGAGGGACCCATGTAAATAAGCCTGCACCACTTTCAGTCAGCCGACTCCATAAATTAAGTCAAATTTGTGGAGCCTGACTCCAAATTTTTCATATCGTGTATCATGCCGATCACCACCTGAGAACCCTTTATCTTTATCAAGGCAGGCAGGGCAGGACCAACAAACCCGGATTGCTTGCCTTGCCCGATTATCCTGTCCATTCTGTCTTTATCCAATTTCTTTCCTCATCAACTCATCACTTTTATTTTTCTTGATTTAAGATAAAATATATCAATATTATTTACATTAGGCCACCAGGAGGGACTCTCATGACCACTGCCGAATGGATTTCGCGATTGCAGGCCAACCTGCCCGCGGCGATTGGCGCGGTGACCGCGCTGGGCGTGCTGCTGTTCGTGCTGGCGCGTTACGTCATCGCGCGGGCGCTCACCGGGCTGGCGGCGCGCACCAAATCCAAGTACGACGACATCCTGGTGCGCAACCTGCGCCCCAACCGCATGGCCTGGTTCGCGCCGCTGCTGGTGGTCTACACCAACGCCTACCTGTTCCCGGACGCCGAAACGCTCATCGCCAAGGCGGCGCTGTTCGTCATCCTGTGGTTGGCGGTGCTGACCCTGACCGGGCTGCTCAGCGCGGTCAACGACATCTACGAGAGCCGCCCCAACTACAACGGCGTCAGCATTCAGGGCTACCTGGATATCGCCAAGATCCTGTTCGCGCTGGTCGGCATCATCCTCAGCATCACGCTCATCACCGACGAGTCGCCCATCGTGCTGTTAACCGGCCTGGGCGCGCTGGCGGCGGTGATCATGCTGATCTTCCAGAACACGATCCTCTCGCTGGTGGCCAGCATCCAGATCGCGGCCAACGACCTGCTGAAGGAAGGCGACTGGGTGGAGGTGCCCAGCTTCGACGCCGACGGCGACGTGGTCAACATCAACCTGCACACCATCAAGATCCGCAACTTCGACATGACCTACAGCGTCATCCCGACCTACAAGATCGTGGACGTGGCCTACCGCAACTGGCGCGGCATGAAGGAGAGCGGTGGGCGGCGCATCCAGCGCTCGCTGACCGTGGACATGGTCAGCATCAAGTTCTGCGACCGCGAGATGTTGGATCGGCTGCGCAAGATCGATCTGATCGACGACTACCTGAACGAGAAGATCGCGCGGCTGGATGCCTACCAGCGCGAGCACGCCGATCACTTCGACTCGCCGCTGGACGGGCCGCAGATCACCAACATCGAGGTGTTCCGCGCCTACATCACCGCCTACCTGAAGACGCGCAGCGACATTTACACCACGGGCGATATGCCCTTCCTGGTGCGCGTGCTGTCGCCTTCGCCGACCGGGCTGCCGGTGGAGCTGTACATCTTCGCCAAGACCACCGAGTGGGAGAAGTACGAGGGCATCCAGGGTGAGATCTTCGATCACCTGCTGGCGGCGGCGGGCTCGTTCGATCTGCGCGTGTTCCAGCAGCCGACCGGGCTGGATTTTTCGACCTTCGCGCGGGCGGTAAGAGGATAAGATAGCCACAGAGGACACAGAGATCACTGAGAAGAGGAAAAAAGAGAAGAAAATTCTCTGGAGTTTCCCTTCTCGTATGTCGGCCTGCCCTACCTGCCCCACCCTACCCTCCCCATTTTCTCTGAAAATGGGGAGGGTGCGTGCAATCATCGCGGTGAATCAGGTCTGGGTGGGGCTTCCCCGAAACTCACCCCGCAATTGCGTTTCCGGTGACAACTCTCCGGACTGGTCTGTACAAATCGCGGAAAAGGGTATACTCCATACTGGCGCGCCATTTCCACGCGCCAGGGAGCATGAATGCAATTCAATTTTGGCGATATCCTCTTAATCGCACTCGGGGTTCTTGTGGTTCTGGTGCTGCTGTCCGGAATCCGCTTCATCCCCAACAACCGCATTGGTATCGTTGAAAAACGCTTCGGCCGCAAATCGGTCAAGGGCGGTTTCATCGCGCTGCACGGCGAGGCCGGCTACCAGCCGGATGTGCTGCGCGGCGGCCTGCACTACCTGATCCCGATTCAATACGTGGTGCACATCGCGCCGCTGGTGACGATTGCCCAGGGCAAGATCGGCTACCTGTTCGCGCGCGACGGCGAGCCGCTCAGCGCCATGCAGGTGCTGGCCTCCAACACCACCGCCAACGACTTCCAGGACGTGGCGCACTTCCTCACCCACGGCGGGCAGCGCGGCCCGCAGCGCCAGATCCTGCGCGAAGGCACCTATGCCATCAACCTGGCGCAGTTCGTGGTCATCACCGAAGAGCGCGTCTACTACATGCCGCTCAGCCGCGACGACCAGACCGTCATCCAGAGCATGGCCGAAGTGATCGGCCAACGCCGCGGCTTCACGCCGGTGGTGATCAAGGATTCGGACGACTCGATCGGCATTGTCACCGTGCATGACGGCCCCTCGCTGCCCTCGGGCGAGATCATCGCGCCGGTGGTGGGCGGCGACGCCGGCGACCCGCTGACCTATCACAACAACTTCCAGATGCCCGACCGCTTCATCAACGCCAACGGCCTGCGCGGTCGCCAGTTGCAGGTGCTGGTGGAAGGCACCTACTACCTCAACCGCCTGTTCGCCACGGTCGAGATGATCCCCAAGACCATCATCGAAGTGGGCTTCGTGGGCGTGGTCGTTTCCTACACCGGCGGTTCCAGCGCGGACCTTTCCGGCACTGAATACCGTCACGGCGAGCTGGTGAGCATGGGCAGCCGCGGCGTGTGGAGCGAACCGCTGCTGCCCGGCAAGTACGCTTTCAACACCTACGCCGGCAAAGTGGTGGCCGTGCCGACCACCAACATCATCCTCAAGTGGATCAAGAGCGACATCGGCTCGCACCACCTGGATGAGAACCTCTCGGAGGTCTCGCTGATCACCAAGGACGCCTTCGAGCCGTCGCTGCCGCTTTCGGTGGTCATGCACATCGACTATCACAAGGCCCCGCTGGTGATTCAGCGCTTCGGCGACGTGAAGAAGCTGGTCGAGCAGACGCTGGACCCGATGGTCTCGGCCTATTTCAAGAACGTCGGCCAGATGCGCACGCTCATCCAGCTCATCCAGGAGCGCAACGACATCCAGCGCCTTTCCAGCGACG
Organism: Longilinea sp.; assembly: GCA_026645875.1. GTDB lineage: Bacteria > Chloroflexota > Anaerolineae > Anaerolineales > Anaerolineaceae > Longilinea. The sequence goes on along the minus strand of JAPKMQ010000073.1, from coordinate 1,308 downwards.
AAATGAAGGAAAAGTTCGAGCATTACAACCTGGAGCTGGAGGAAGTGCTGATCGGCACGCCGACCACCACCGGCGACGATAAGCAGATCGAGATCATCCTCAACCAGTTGCGCGCGCGCCAAATCGCGGTGGAACAGATCGAGACCTTCCAGCGCCAGCAGGTGGCGGCGCTGAAGGAACGCGAACTGCGCGAGGCGCAGGCCCGCTCGGAGCAGCAGCGCAACATCACCGAATCGGAGCTGAGCATCACGGTGCAGTCGAACCAGGGCAAGGCCGAATTCGCGCGCGCCCAGCAGCAGGCGGCCCAGATCCGCACGCTGGCCCAGGCCGAAGCCGAACGCATCGCCCGCACGGGTATCGCGCAGGCCATCGCCACCGAAGAGCAGGTGGCCGCCTACGGCGGACCGCAGTACCAGGTGACCCAGCAGGTGATGAACCGCTTCGCCGAAGCCGTGCAGCAATCGCGCGTGGACGTGGTGCCGCGCGTGGTGGTGGGCGGCAGCGGCGGCGAGGGCGGCGCATCCGGCAGCAGCATCATGGAAGGGCTGCTGACCCTGCTGCTTTCGGACAAGCTGAACCTGTCGGTGACCGGTGAAACAGCCGGCAAGGAACGCAGCCCCGAAGCCGACAAGCTGCGCAGCGAGATCCGCCAGAGCCTGAGCGAAAAGCGCGTCGAGCCCGTCGAGAGCAAACCGCCGGAGGCAAAGGCGTAGAAGGCTTCACGCATCACCGATCAAACCTTCAAATCTACAGCGCTTCCCGTAATAAAACGGGAAGCGCTTTTCCATGGCCAGCCTGATATACTCAATGCCATGAATCGCGCGCGGGCTGTTCCCTACCTCCAGGCGACCTTCGCGGTGGTGCTGTGGGGGGCATCCTTCGTTGCCACCAAGGTGGCGCTGCGCTCCCTGGCGCCGGATGCGCTGGTGTGGCTGCGCTTCGCCATGGGACTGGTCATTCTGGCAGCCGCCATGCTGGCGCGCGGGCAGTTCGAGCTGCCCAGGCGCAACGACCTGGCCTATTTTGCGCTGCTCGGGTTGATTGGCATCACCTTTCACCAGTGGCTGCAATCCAACGGGCTGGTCACGGCCCGGGCCACCACCACTGCCTGGATCGTGGCCACTTCGCCGATCTTCATCGCGCTGCTGGGCTGGCTGGCGCTCAAGGAACGGCTGAGCGCGTTGCAGATCCTCGGCATCGCGGTGGCGGTGCTGGGCGTGCTGCTGGTGGTGTCGCGCGGCGACCTGGGCGCGCTGGTGGGCGGCGGGGCGGTGACCCGCGGCGACCTTTTGGTGATGATCAGCGCGC
>JAPKMQ010000072.1 GCA_026645875.1 Longilinea sp. | reverse complement strand
ACGCGGCCGCCCTGCCAAACGCGCCTGCCCGCCTGCATGCCGCGCGCCGGCTGTATTACGAACGCGCCGCCGCCGCGCTGCAGGAGGAGACTCCCGCCGCCGCGCTGTGGATCCTGCTGCGCACCTGGACGCTGGCCGTGCTGGCCGGCGTGCCGGAGGATGGTTTGACCTCCGCCTGCCGCGCGCTGGAGTTGGACGACGCGCATTTCGAGCGCCGCCTGGCCGCGCTGGACGGCTACCTGGACGGGGTCGAAGAGGCCCTGGACGAGTACGTGCAGAAGAACGGCATTTAGAAGAATTTTGGATTTGGAATGGCGCCGGGCTGTGACCTGGCGCTTTATTTATATAGGATTGACCACGCCGCTGGGCCCCTGGATTCCGGTTCTTCGTAGGGTTTCAGCAGTGATGATCAAGGCGTAAAGGTAAAAGCCAACCGGCTGAACCCTTTCCCGATGTGGAGTTTGTGTTCAATGCGGGCACGGCTAAACCGTTGTTGTTTATGATGATTCACTCCTTGCCGCCGTGCCCCTACGCGTGGTTGATTCTCGTATGATGACCCTTTGTGTTGGCACATGTCTTGGCCGCCTCTGGATACCATTTCTTCGTAGGGGTTCAGCAGTGATGATTACGGTGTAAAGGTAAAAATCAACCAGCTGAACCCTTCGCCGGTGTTGGGGTATGCGGAAAACATGGGCACGGCTAAACCTCTATGACAATGCTGATTTGATCCTTGCCGCCGTGCCCCTCCGCGCCAATGTTGCCCGTATTTGGTGATTGTTTTCGCGCGGCAATTCCGGTATATTGATATCCTATATAAACATTATCGGTAATGAAATGAGTTGACATGGAAAATACCGCTCCTTCCGTGCTGGCCGCGATTGACGCGGCCGTGCTGGCGCCGGTGGTGCGCCAATCGCTGGGCCGTCGTTCCATTGAAATCGACGATTGGCGCGTCAGCCAACTGGGCGGCGGCGCCGGCAACCCCGTGAGCGTGGGCCTGTACCGCTTCGAGGGCATCGGTCAGGACCATGCAGAGCGCGTGCCCTGGTCGGTGATCCTCAAGGTCATCCAGTCGCCGGCCAACGTGGGCTGGGAGAACATGGGCGAGGGCGACGACCCGACCCATTGGAACTACTGGAAGCGCGAAGTCCGGCTGTATCCATCCGGGCTGCTCGACGACCTGCCCGAAGGACTGACCGTGCCGCGCTGCTTTGGCACGGCCGAACTGCCCGGAAACACCGCCTGGTTGTGGCTGGAGGACATCCGCGATGCCGGCAGCAACGATTGGACGCTTGAACGGTACGCGCTGACCGCGCGTCACCTGGGCCGCTTGAACGCCCATTTTCTGACCGCGCGCCCGCTGCCGGCGTTTGACTGGCTGGACCGCCGCCGGATGCAGCAGTGGGTTGACTCGATGCCAAACGGGAAGGATTTCCCCTGGGATCACCCGCGTGTTTTGGAACGATACCCGCAACCGGAGGCCAACCCTTTCCGGCAGATGCTTTTGGACAGCGGCCGGACCCTGGCCGCGCTGGATCGCCTGCCGCACACCCTTTCGCACGGCGACACCTACCCGACCAATTTCAAATCGCGCCAGGATGGCGGCCGGGAGTTGACGGTGGCGTTGGATTGGGCCCTGGCAGGGATTGAACCGCTGGGTGATGACCTGGGGCAGTTCGTGTTTGGCGCGCAAAACAATCTGGCGGATCAGCCGCCGGAGGTGGTCTGCGAGACTCTTTTCGAAGGATATATCGCAGGCCTGCGGGATTGCGGCTGGCGGGGCGACGCGACCCTGGCGCGGTTTGGGTTTGCCGCCTCGGCGGCGCTGCGGGTGGGGTTGTTCCAGGTGATATTGCTGTCCGAAGAGCTCAAACAGGCTGCCCCGCAGGCGATTGAACCCGGCGGGCGGCAAAATGTGCCCGATTGTTTCGAGGTGGTGATGGCCAGGGAAGCCTGCGCCTTGCTGGAGAAGATCGAATAAATAAGATCGACGCGGTCACCTGACCGGACCTGGGTGCTGGGACGGCTGACGTCGTCACTATGAGCGGGCGGGGGATTCGCCCGTCGATGCGACAAATCCGGGCAAAGCATCCCGGTTAACGTTCGATTGCATCCATCGTGGGTTTCCCGGATGCTGTCACTCTTCGAGTGCAGGCGCCCTTACGAATGCAATACCCAACAGATCGGGCGGTTCACGAATCGACGCCTCACGATTCACGGCCCTTTCTCCTCCCCCATTTCACTTTTTAATCCAAAATTTCCTCTTTTGACAGGTTGCGCATTGCACACCCCTGGCAGTATGCTGTGCCTGTAAATAGAACAAAATATCTATTTCGAGCGCCGACGGCAGGGGCGCAGCGCACATCAAACGCAACGGGGACGGGATGCCGCCCGAAGCGCCCCTGCCCGGCGCAAAAGCCGTGAAAAAGGAGGAGCATGAGCGCAACTTCAGCGGGCCGCCGCCGGAAGAACCGCGGCGGGCGCGACGTGCCCGGCCTGGAGGACGAGATCCGCCTGCTGCGCGAGATCATCCAGCGCGCGGCGGCCATGGCCGAGGAGGACCGCGCGGTGATGGACCTGGTGCGGCTGTGGGGCGCGGCCGGGCGGGCCGCCGGGCAGCTTTCGGGGCTGCTCAAGACCGAGCGCGCGCTGGGCGCGCTGCGCGACGCCAACGCCGAGCTGGACGCGGCGCTGCGCGAGGCGTTGGACGAACTGGACGCCTACCGGCGCGAGCACGGCGTGGAGATGGAATGAGCGATAAACCAATTGAGCGCGAGGTGAACAAGGACGATGTGCTGCTGGCGCTCAGAAAGTGGGAAACATTCTCGCCGTCCTTTTCGCATCTCCGCTTGCGCAATTATCAAAAGGCCGCGCTGGAGGCGGCGGTGCATTCGGTGATGGCGCACCTGGGGCGCACGCTGGTGGTGATGTTCCCGCGTCAATCCGGCAAGAACGAGCTGCAGGCGCAGCTGGAGGCCTTTTTGCTGGCCAAGCTGCAGGACACCGACGCCGAACTGGTCAAGGTATCGCCGACCTGGAAGCCGCAAAGCCTGAACGCCATGCGCCGGCTGGAGCGCGTGCTGCGCGGCAACGACCTGACCCGCAACCGCTACGTCAGGGAGAGCGGCTACATCTTCCGCATCAACCGCGCGCGCATCGCCTTCCTTTCCGGAGCGCCGGAAGCCAACATCGTTGGCGCGACCGCCTCGACGCTGCTGGAGGTGGACGAGGCGCAGGACGTGCGAATCGACAAATTTGACCGCGAGATCGCCCCGATGGCGGCTTCGACCAACGCCACGCGCATCTTCTGGGGCACCGCCTGGACCGCGCACACGCTGCTGGCGCGCGAGTTGCGCGCCGCGCAGGAACTGGATCAACGCGACGGCGACGGCGACGGCAAGCAAAAGCGCGCCTTCGTCGCCAACGCCACCCAGGTGGGCGAGGAGGTGCCGGCCTACCGCGCCTTTGTGGAGAGCCAAATCGCCTCGCTGGGGCGCGACCACCCGGCGGTGCAGAGCCAATTCTTCTCGCAGGAGATCAACGAGCGCGGCGGGCTGTTCCCGGCGGCGCGGCGGGCGCTGATGCAGGGCGAGCATGCCGCGTTGAGCGGCCCGCGCGGCGGGCAGAGCTACGCGCTGCTGTTGGACGTGGGCGGCGAGGATGCCGGGGTGCTGGCGGGTGGGGCCGCGGAAAACGCCGGGCGCGATTCGACCGCGCTGACGGTGGTGGAGGCCGACCTTTCAACCTGCGCGGATGCGCTGATCGGCGCGCCGACCTACCGCTGCGTGGGGCGGCTCACCTGGCAGGGCGCGGGCCACGACCAGCTTTACCGCGAGGTGCGCGCGCAGGCTGAACACTGGCGGGCGCGCTGGCTGGTGGTGGATGCCACCGGGGTGGGCGCCGGGCTGGCGGCCTTCCTCGAGCGCGCGCTGCCGGGGCGCGTACATGCCTTTACCTTCAGCGCGGGCAGCAAATCGAAGCTGGGCTGGGATTTTTGCGCGCTGGTGGATGCCGGGCGCTGGAAGGAACCGCGCGAGGGCGGCGAGCTGGGCGCGCTGTTCCTGCGCCAGGCGGAGGGCTGCCAGTTCTCGCTGCTGCCCGGCCCCGCGAAGGCCATGCGCTGGGGCGTGCCTGACGGCGCGCGCGACCCGGCCGATGGATCGCTGTTGCACGACGACCTGCTGCTCTCGGCCGCCCTCGCTGCGGTGCTGGATGCGCTGCCCTGGCCCTCGGGCAGCCCGGCGGTGATTGTGCGGGGGAGGGATCCGTTGGAAGAGAGCGAAGGGAAGTTTTAAAAGAGAAGTGATGCGTTCTGAGTGATGGGTGATGAGGAAGAGGTGAAAAGTAAAGCGTCTTCCTTGTGATCCAAAATTTGACCGCGAGTTTTGTCCCTCTTTCCTCAGAACTCATTACTCATCACCCATTGACTAAGGAGCCTTAATGCCAAATCACCCATTATTCGACCGTATCCGCAGCGCCATCCGCGCGCTCTTCCAGACCACGCTCATCGAGCCGGCCTTTTACGAGGGCGGCGTGCCGCCGGAACGGCGCGACCGCGAGACCTGGGACCGCGCCGAGCTGCTGCGCCAGTCGCTGGAGGCCTGGCGGAGCAACCCGCTGGCGCGGCGCATCGTCGAGCTGACCAGCCAGTACGTGGTGGGCGGCGGGCTGACGCTGCATTCGCCCGACCCAGCCGCGCACGCCTTTTTGCAGGCGTGGTGGCGGCACCCGCTCAACCAGGCGCCGCTGCGCGTGTTCGAGTGGTGCGACGAGCTGACCCGCGCCGGCGAGCTGTTTTTCCTGCTCTCCAGCGACGCCGCCGGCATGACCTACCTGCGCGCGCTGCCGGCGCTGTCGGTGAGGGCCATCCACACTGCCGCCAACGACCTGCAGCAGGAGACCGCCTTCGAGCTGGAGGGCGGTGAGTGGGGCGCGGCCAACCTCTGGCCGGCCTACGACCCGATCCACGACACGCCCGACGCGGCGGTGATGGTGCATTACGCCGCAAACCGCCCGGTGGGCGCGCTGCGCGGCGAGAGCGACCTGGCCCCCCTGCTGCGCTGGCTGGCGCGCTATTCGGCCTGGCTGGAGGACCGCGCCCGGCTGAACCGCTTCCGCACCAGCTTCGTGTACGTGGTCAAGGCGCGCTTCGCGGGCGAGACCGAACGGCGCGCGCGCCAGCAGATGCTGGCCGCCAGCCCGCCCACGCCGGGTTCCTTCCTGGTGACCGACGAGAGCGAGAGCTGGGAGACGCTTTCGCCGCGCCTGGAGGCGGACGACGCCGCCAACGATGGGCTGGCGCTGAAGAAGATGATCGCCGCGGGCGCCGGGCTGCCGCTGCACTTTTTGGCCGAGCCCGAATCGTCGACGCGCACCACGGCCGAGTCGGCCGGTGGCCCGACCTTCCGGCACTTTGAGCAGCGCCAGGAGCTGTTCCGCTGGCTGGTGGGCGACCTGGCGCGCATCGCGCTGCGCCGGCGGGCGGCCGTGCAGCCCGGGCTGGACGGCGAGGCGGCGGTGGAGGTGCGCGCGGCGGACCTTTCGGCGCGCGACAACGCCGCGCTGGCGGTGGCCTGCTCGACGGTCACCGGGGCGTTTTTGCAGCTCTACGAGCGCGGGCTGATCGACGCGGGCGAGCTGCTGCGCCTGAGCTACCGCTTCGCCGGGGAGAACGCCGACGTGAATGAATTGTTGAAACGCGCCAGGCCGCGGCCGCGCCGTCCGATGGCATGGAAGGGCCGTCCCACGGGTGTAAAGGTGGACCCGGTCAGCGGCGAAGTGAAGGGAGCGGAGGAATGAGAGAAGAGGATTCACCACGGAGACACGGAGGTCACGGAGAAAAAGATTTAAGAGAGAAAGAGATCATTGTTTGAAATTGACATGCTTTTGCCTTGGTAGAGAAGAGTTATTACCACTTGAAAACGGAAATCCTCATTCTATCTGTCCTAAAAAATCTTCTCCGTGTACTCCGTGTCTCCGTGGTGACCATTCCTATTTAGGAGGGACCAATTATGACCGTAGAAAATATGCAAACCAATCAACACCGCACCCGGCTGGCGGTGGGCGTGGAGCCTGCCGAGGGCGGCGGGTTCGAGATCCTGGCGATCAGCGCGGGCGAGGGCAACGGCTGGCAGTTTGGCGCGGACGTGCTGCAAAGCTCGCTGCCGCTGTGGGATGGCGTGGAAACCTTCATCGACCACACGCCCTCCGCCGCGGCGCGCCGCTCGCTGCGCGACCTGGCCGGGGTATGCTCGCAGCCGCGCTACGACCCGGCCGTAAACGGCATCCGCCTGCGGCTGCAACCGGCCGGCCCCAGCGGCGCGCTGCTCGAATCGCTGGGGCGTGAGTGGCTGGCGCAGCCCGAACCGCGCCCGCGCCTGGGCTTTTCGGCCGACCTGTTGTTCAGCGCGCGCGGCAAACAGGTGACCGGGATTTTGCGCGTGCTGTCGCTGGACCTGGTGTTCAACCCCGCCCGCGGCGGAGCCTTTTTGCGGGCGCTCAACCAAACCCAAATTCAGGAGGAAACGATGGAAGCAACCGAAAGCAATCCCAATCCGGCCGCGCTGTGCGCCAGCCTGCTGGAAACTACCCTGGCGGCCTCACGGCTGCCCAAACCGGCGGCCGAAAGCGTGCGCAAGCAGTTCGGCGGGCGCAACTTCACGCCCGAAGAGCTGAACGGCGCGCTGGAGGATGCCCGCCGCCTGGTGAGCGAGCTGACCGGCGGACAGGCTGTGCAAGGGCAGGCCGGAACCGGCCAGGTGAGCGAAATGTTCGACGAGCGCGACCGGGTGACCGCCGCACTGCACGAGTTGCTGGGCGCGCCGCGCCCCGCAGGGCTGGAACGCCTGCGCGCCCCGCGCCTGAGCGGCATCCGCGAGTTTTACACCCAGCTCACCGGCGACTACAACTTCACCGGCGCGCGCGACCCGGAACGCGCCCAACTGGCCACCTCCACCGACCTGCCCGGCGTGCTGATGAACGCGCTCAACAAACTGATCGTGATGCACTGGCAGGACCTGGGCCGCTCGGGCTACCGCTGGTGGGAGCCGGTGGTCAGCGTGGAGCATTTCTCCAGCCTGCAGGCCATCACCGGGGTGCTGGTGGGCGAGGTGACCGTGCTGCCCGACGTGGGCGAGGGCGAGGCCTACACCGAACTGCCGATCAGCGATTCGTCCGAGACCGGCACCTGGACCAAGTACGGCGGCTACATCGGCCTGACGCTGGAGATGTTCGAACGCGACGAGACCCACCGCCTGCGCCAGTACCCGCGCAAGCTGGCCTCGGCCGCGCTGCGGCGCATTTCGGCGCTGGTGGCCTCGGTTTTCACCTCCGCTTCGGGCACGGGGCCGAGCATGACCGACGGTTACCCGGTCTTTGACGCGGCGCACCACGCCAACCTGGGCACGGCCGCGCTGGCGGCTTCGAGCTGGGAGGCGGCCTCGAAGGCCATTTACAACCAGTCCATGCTGGTGGGCAGCGGCGGCAGCGCGCCCAAGCTGGCGCTGGACGCGCGCTACCTGCTGGTGCCGCGCGACCTGCGCCTGACCGGCATGCAGATCCTGTATCCCAACTGGGAACGCCAGGCGCAGATCTTCTCGGAGAACCTGCAGCGCGGCGAGCTGGGCGACGTGATCACCGTGCCCGAGTTCACCGACGCCAACGACTGGGCGGCAGTGGCCGACCCGCGCCTGGCGCCGGGCATCATCCTGGGCGAGCGCTTCGGGCTGATGCCGGAGATCTTCATCGCCGATAACGAGCGCAGCGGGGCGCTGTTCACCAATGACGAGCTGCGCATGAAGGTGCGCCACTGGGTGAGCGTGTTCGTGGCCGATCACCGCCCGCTGTACAAGGCCAACGTGGCGGCGTAGGAAGATTTAACCACGGAGACACGGAGGACACGGAGAAGAAGTAGGAAAAGAGGAGAAGACAGATGATTTTAATTTGAAGGGGAATCTGTCAATTTATGCGTATTCTGCTTCTCCTTCGTAACATTCCCTTAAAAATCTCTGCTCCGTGAACTCCGTGTCTCCGTGGTGATTATCCCTTAGGAGGAAACGATGGAATCGAAATGGAAAGCACTTTTGACTTCGCGCAAGTTCTGGGCGGCGCTGGTGGGGCTGGGCTTTGTGGTGATCCAGGGCTTTAACCCCGACTTCCCGCTGGACGAGGCGCAGGTGAGCAACTTGATGTACGTGCTGGTGGCGTACATCCTGGGTGTGGCGATCGAGGGGCAGAAGTAAGAGTGAAGTGAGGATAAACCACAGAGACACAGAGAACACAGAGGTCAGGAGATATATGGAGAAGAGAAATTCATCCCAAACCAAATGAAAGTGCCTTCTTTTCTCTTATTGCACATCTTTCTCAGTGAACTCTGTGTCTCTGTGGTTTTCTCTCTTTCTCCTCAAGGAGGTAACAATGCGTAAATCCAAACAGACTCTCCCCGCGCCGCTGCCGGATTCAGGCCCGGCGGTGGCGGCACGGATGCTGCCGCGCGGGCGGCCGGCTGCCTTCGTGTACCTGGTGGACGGCGGCCTGTGGGTGCGTAACGACCTGGGCCAGACCTTCCAGTTCGCGCCTGCTGAGGTGGCCGCCTGCTTGAAGCTGTGGCAGCAGGAGATGCAGGAGGTGCGCCGTGTTTGACATCACCGCGTTGCGCGCCCGGCTGCGCGCCTGGTTGAACGACGGCCCCGGGCTGGCGCTGCCCGACGGCCTGCTGGACGAGGCCGCCTGCCAGGCGCTGGACGCGCTCAACCGCGCCGGCGGAACGAGCTATGCCGTGCAGGGGCTGGACGGCGCGGCGGTCACATCGCTGCCCGCCGAGCTGGAATCGCTGCTGGTGAGCGGCGCGGGCGCAGTTGCCGCCGAGGGCGCCGCGGCGGCGGCCGAACGCCTGCTGGAACCCGGCGGGCTACCGGTGACGGTGCTGGTGGCCTGGGGACGGCTGCAATACGAGCGTTTCCAGGCCGCGCTGAGCGAACTGCGCGCCCGCCAGATGCAGGTGGGCCAGCTGCCTTACGCTGCCTGGGAGGAGGTGGAGGATGTATAGCCTGCGCATCACCTGCGGGAGCGAATCGTTGTGGCTGCACGGGCCGTCGGTCACCGCGCCGGTACGCGGCGCGCGCCGCCAGCCCATCCAGCGCGCGCTGGAGGGCGGCCGCTGCGAGGAGCAGATCGACTGGTTGCTGGAGGGCACGCCGGCCTCCATTCAACTGGCGTTGCAAACCGTCGAGCGCATGTTTTCCCGCGCCCGGGCCGGGCAGACTGCCGGGTTGCGCCTGATGCCGACTGCCGCCGATACCGAATGGGAGGCGCGCCTGCTGGACGGGCGCGCCGAATTGCTGGGCGGCGGCACCCCGGAGCGCGGGCGCGGCTCGCAGGCGGTGCGCCTGCTGCTGACGCGCAGCGACTACTGGCAGGGCTCGCTCACCGCGCTGCCGCTGAGCAACCCCAACGGCACGGACGTGACCGACGGGCTGGCGTTGTTCAACCACTGCGATTCTGACGCGCTGCACGCCAACTACGCCGACGCGGCCGGCGCGCAGGGCAGCCTGCCCGCCCCGGCGCAGGTCGAGCTGATTCACGATCGCAGCGGGCCAGAGCCGCTGGGCGACCTGTGGCTGGGCGCGGGGCTCGCGCCGCTGCCGGGCGGCATGCTGGAAGGCGAAAACGGCGTGACGAACCTGACCACACAGGTGCTCAGCGATGCCACGTGCAGCGGCGGCGCCTACCGGCGGGTGAGCTGGAGCAGCAACGCCGAACTGGACGCGCTGCACTGGGAGCTGGCCCAGGGCTGGTTGGGGCAGGCCGGCGGGCGCTGCTTCCGGCCGCTGCTGCGGGCGGCCAATCACTTCACCTTCAGCGATCTGCGCCTGTTCGTGCAGGTGCGCAGCGCCGCGAGCGTGCTGTTCGAGAGCCCGGCGGTGACGTTGCAGCCGGGCGTGCGCCTGCAGGAACTGCCGCCCGTGCTGTTGCCGCCCTGGGTGCCGGTGTTGGATCCGCCGGCTGCGCTGACGCTGGCGCTGATCGCGCGGCGAGTGGGCGGGGGCAGCACGACGCTGGATGTGGACTTCGTGGCGTTGATGCCGCTGCAGGGCTGGCGGCGCTATGCCAGCCTGGCGGGGCTGCCTTACGGCGCGCGCCTGATCGACGACCCGCTGACCGGGCGCTGCGTGGTGCTGCACCCGCAGTCCGGCGAACTGGCCGGGCACGCCGCGTACGGCCCGGGGCTGGAGGTGCAGCCGGGGCAGGCGCAGCGCTTTTGGTCGCTGTTTTCCACCGGCTCGCCGGCCGGCATGGACATCGCGGCGCAGGTGCGGCTGAAGGTAACGTACCGGCCGAGGAGAAGAACGGTGTAGGGAAATGAAGAATTTGGATTTGTGATTATAGATTGAGAAAATGAAGAAAGCGCATTGCTGAATGCTGATTGCTGAATGCTGATTGGGAAGAGGATTTCCGGCATCAAATGTTCGCCTTCTAACTTAGAACCTATCCGAAAATTCAAACAGTCTCGCTAGCAGCGATTATTATCTTTAACGTATTGGCAAAGTTTATCTCCAATTTGGTAGATTTCGCTGTCCTGAGCTAATATTTCATCACCGATTTCATCAATTTGGCGACGTTGTTCGTCAGTCAATTGTAAGTAAAGGGCATGAAAATCATCATCAGATGAAATGTGGTCGTTGGCATACATGTAAATATCCTTCGCTTTTCGGAAAAGTTTTGCCAACTTTATTAATCCAAGCGACCTGAGCGTTTCTTCAACAATGGCACATTCCCTCAAAGAATAAAACTGGTAAAAGAGGTCAACAAATCCTTCCATTTCCGAGTCAAGTAACATACTAACGAGTAGATAAACTTTTTCCTCAACATCAGTCAATTCTTCATCGTTTATTACTTTTGTTAGTACATAATCATATAAGGTTCCAATGAGATCATCGCAATTATTCATCGAAAGAATATTGTCTATAGTCTTTGATGTACTCATGTTTGGATGCCTTGTTCTTTAAAAAGTTGATAAAAGAGGCTGAACCTGATAAAACTTTGTTCGCCAAAACAGAAGTAGAACAGGTTCAAGCCTCTATGAACAAGAATAACATAAAACCACGAAAAATTGATTATCATCGAATACCGTCCAAACTATGGCGAAAGCTAAAAAAGCACCTACCAAAACCCAAAAAGCACAAAGGCCCTGGTCGTCCCCGTATTCAAGACCGAAATGTTATTAATGGGATTTGGTTTATCTTGTGGACGGGTTGCCAGTGGAAAGCTGTGGAACGGGATTGGTTTGATGTGTCAAGTAGCACCTTGCATGAGCGTTTTCAGAGTTGGCAGCAATCGGGTGTATTCGATAAGCTCTTCATGATCATGGTGAAATACTACTCGAAAGAGAAGCAGATAGGTTGGAAATGGCAGTCAGTAGATAGTAAAACAATCCCAGCTCCTTTAGGAGGAACACAGACAGGGAAGAACCCTACTGATCGTGGAAAGTTAGGAGCGAAAGTGCATATTTTGGTGGATGAACGAGGTGCGCCATTGGCAATACATATCACAGGAGCCAACCAACATGATAAATGGTCTGTTGATGAGCTTGTTATCCATATTGTTACTAAACGGCCTTTTTCGGAACAGCATTTTTGCGCTGACAAAGGGTATGATTCAGCAGATATTTTTCAGTTTATAAAGCAACAACGTTACATTCCTCATATAAAACATCGTCGTCGCAGAAATGAACCAAAAGTCGAGGATTGCTCTATAACAGGAGAAGCAAAATTCCCTGCGCGAAGATGGGTCGTTGAAAGAACCTTAGGATGGTTCGCAAAACGGCGAAGTATTAAAACCCGCTGGTGCAAAAAAGCTGAAAACTGGTTAGCTTTCCTTAAGTTGGCTGCTGCACACATCCTTTTAAACTTAATTTTCGGATAGGTTCTTAATGAATACTGCATCAAAGAATACCGGTTCGCCGCATATCACATCAACGTCTCACGGCTCTATGCTCTTCATTCAGCAATCAGCATTCAGAAATCAGCAATTCTTTTCTTCTCCCTCCCAAACTTCTTCTCTGTGATCTTCGTGTCTCTGTGGTTATCTTACTTCTTCCTGGAGGTGTTATGCAACTCGTTCTCTCTTCGCCGCCGGTTGCCGCACGGCTGGCGTGGCGCGTGACCCGCCTGGAATGGGCCGCGCAGGGCGGTCCGCGGCGCGCCTGGATGCAGGCTGAACTGCCGCCCGCGCTCTCCGCGCTGGGCGCCGACCTGTGCGACCGGATGCTGGGCAAGCCGCTCAGCGTGATCGATGCGGACGGCGCGCCGTGCTGGTGGGGCTACGTGCACGCCGTCACGTCACGCGCGGATGGGCTGGCACAGCGGCTCTCGTTGGACGGGCTGGCCAACCGCGCCGCCGCGCTCTACCCGACCGTGGACGGTTGGACGCAGACCGCCTGGGCGCAGGACGACCTGAGCCTGGAACGCTGGGGGCTGCGCGATCGGCTGCTGCGCCAGCCTGGGGGTGGGTTGGCGGAGGCCGAAGCCGCGCGAAACGCGCTGCTGGCGCAGTCTGCGCAGCCGCACTGGACGGCGGCGGCCGGGATTGATCAGTCGGACGGGACATTGACCCTCGAGGCGCGCGGTTGGTGGGAGCAACTGGACTGGAGCCATTACGCGCCGGTTGGCGGGCGTGCCGAGC
>JAPKMQ010000071.1 GCA_026645875.1 Longilinea sp. | reverse complement strand
CAATCAGCAGCGACGCCGACGGCTGAATCCACGAGCGGATCAGCGCGCCCAGCTCGGAGGTGCGAAAGTCGTGCGGCCCGATCACGCCGGTCGGCGCGACGATGACCGCGTCCAGCCCATCGCGGGCGGCCTGCAGCACCTCCAGCGAGGCCTCAGCCTTGGTGTGATCATAGGCGCCCATGGCGTGTTCGGGGTCGAAGGGCAGCGACTCGTCCACCACCACGCCGTGCGGCGCGGGTTTGAAGGCATGGATCGAGCTGGTGTACACCAGGCGGCGCACGCCCGCGGCGCGCGCGGCGGCCAGCACGTTGCGCGTACCTTCCACGTTGACGCGCCGCATCATGTCATCGCCGCCCGGCATGATCGAAATGATGCCCGCCAGGTGATAGACCGTATCCACCCCGGCGAAGGCCGCCGCCAGGCTGGCCGGGTCCAGCACGTCGCCCTCGGCCCACTCCACCGGCACGCCGTCCAAAATCGAACGGTCCTCGCCGGGCAGCACCAGCGCGCGCACCGCCTGGCCCTTGGCCGCCAGTTCACGGATCAACACATTGCCAATATGTCCGGTTCCCCCCGTCACCAGGATCGTCATGCGTCGCTCCTTTTCTCCAGCCCGCTGAGCAGCAGGCGCAGCGATTGTTCGATGGTGCGCGGCCAGTCCGCGCCCTGCGGATCAAGCGAGGCCTGTAGCAGCAGCCCCACCGCCAGGCTCAACAGCATACGCGCCGCCACGTTGGGGTCGGTCACGCGCAGCGAGCCCTCGTCGATGCCGGTTTGCACCAGCCCGGCGAACACGCGCTGGTAGCGCTGGTAGGGTGCGATGGTGGCCGCCCACACGGCCGGGTCGCGGCTGGCCTGCGTCCAGAATTCGAGGAACATGGGCAGGTTGCCGCCGGCCTCGACGGTCATTTTGCCGGCCACGCCGGCCATGCGCACCAGCCCCTCGGCGATGTTGGGCGCGGTGAACAAAATGGACTGGATTTGCTCATCCAGTCCCTCCAGCCAGTCGTCCAGCAGCGCCAGAAACAGCGCCTGCTTGGTGGCAAAATGGTGGTAGAAGGCGCCCTTGCTGACGCCCGCCTCGGCGCACAGCTCGGCCACGCCGGTGGCGTCATAGCCGTGCTGCGAAAACAGTTTGCGCGCCGCGGCAAGGATGCCCGCCCGCGTGGCTTGACTGCGCTGCTGCATGGATGTTTGCCCTCATCCCGGCCTTCTCTCCACAGGAGAAGAGGTCAGATTGAAATATCAGACCGACCGGTCTGTTTTAATGATACGCAAACGAGTGCCCCGGATCAATAGGACTGGGGGCACAAAAAGGTCATATTTATGGCAACTAGAGGTGAGTGGTGAACCGTGAATCGTGAATCGTGAACCGAAAAACCCCGCACGATTACGTTTCACGTTTCACGACTCACCTTTTCACACAATTCACGCCTCACGCTCCCAGTGTTATACTTACCCATTATCTCGCCCGGAGCAGCACCGGGTGCATCAGGGAGTCTGGCAATGTCTCACAGTATTTTCGAAGAACTTCAATGGCGCGGGATGGTCTACGACAGCATCGACGGCGTGCAGCAGATGCTCGCCAACGAAAAAGTGACCGTCTACAACGGCTTCGACGTGACGGCCGACAGCCTGCACGTCGGGCACATCGTGCCGCTCATCGCGCTGGCGCGCCTGCAGCGCTTCGGCCACCACCCCATCGCCCTGGCCGGCGGCGGCACCACCATGATCGGCGATCCCTCGGGCAAGAAGAGCGAACGCTCCCTGCTGCCCGTGGAGACGATCCGCGAATACGCCGAGGCCATCAAGGGCCAGCTGGCGCACTTCCTCGACTTCGAGAGCAAGACCAACCCGGCCAAAGTGCTCAACAACGCCGACTGGCTGACCTCGCTCAACATGATCGAGTTCATGCGCGACATCGGCAAGAACTTCACGGTCAACTACATGCTGGCCAAGGATTCGGTGCGCACCCGCCTCGAACGCGAAGAGGGCCTCTCGTTCACCGAGTTCACCTATATGCTGCTGCAATCCTACGACTTCCTGTATCTCTACGATCATTACGGCTGCCGGCTGCAAACTGGCGGCAGCGACCAGTGGGGCAACATCACCGCCGGCGTCGAGCTGGTGCGGCGCATGCGCGCCGAGCAGGTCTACGGCATGGTCTACCCGCTCATCACCAAGGCCGACGGCACCAAGTTCGGCAAGACCGAGGGCGGCTCGGTGTGGCTGGATCCCAAGCGCACCTCGCCGTACCGCTTCTACCAGTTCTGGCTGAACACCGAGGACAAGGACGTGGTGAACTACCTCAAGTATTTCACCTTCCTCGAACATCCGGTCATCGACGACCTGGCCGCGGCCGTGGTCGAGCGGCCCGAGGCACGCGAGGCGCAGCGCAAGCTGGCGGGCGTGATGACCGCCACCGTGCACGGCGAGACCGCCCTGGCGCGCGCCGACCAGGCCAGCCAGGCGCTCTTCGGCGGCGACATCAGCGGCCTCTCGGCGGCTGAGATCAGCGACATCTTCAGCGACGTGCCCTCCTGCGAGCTGCCCAAGACGCAGCTCGAGGGCGCAGGGCTGCCGGTGGCCGACCTGCTGGTGACGGCCGGCGTGGCCAAATCAAAGGGCGAGGCGCGCCGCTCGCTGCAGGAAGGCGGCATTTACATCAACAACCACCGCGTCAGCGCCGAGAATCCCGCCGCCGGGCTGGGCGACATGCTCGAAGGGCAGTTTATTGTCCTCAGGAAGGGCAAGAAGAACTACACGCTGGTAAAGGTGATCGGGTAAGCCGGTTGGAGAGAAATTTAAGGGCG
Source organism: Longilinea sp. (assembly GCA_026645875.1). Classification (GTDB taxonomy): domain Bacteria; phylum Chloroflexota; class Anaerolineae; order Anaerolineales; family Anaerolineaceae; genus Longilinea. Next base: position 9,956 of record JAPKMQ010000071.1, on the reverse strand, counting down.
CACGAATGTGCGCCCTGATTATTTATCATCCTGGTTTACACGATACGACGCAGCGGCTTCGGCCACAAACCTGACCTCGATCTTTGCTTCCAGCGCCGCCGCGATTTTGTTCAGGAAGGACAGGCTCGGCGTACTGGTGCCGTTTTCCAGCCGCGCAATGGAGGGTTGACGCGTGCCAACCAGTTCAGCCAGTTGCGCCTGGGTCAGTCCACGCTGCATGCGCAGGCGTGCCACCTGGTAGCCGGGTTCCAGGCTCTCGGCGGCAGCTGCGAATGCTGGATCCTGGAGCTTTTCAGTTTCCCATTCTTCAAAGCGGGGTAAATTTCTGCGGGCCATTTTATTCCTCATCCAGTAATTCTTGCATGCGCCGCAAAGCGGTTGCAATTTCCCGTTCAGGCGCTTTCATGCTTTGCTTTCGATAGCCATGCAGAATGACAAATTGCTGGTCGATGAAGGCAAAGTAAAACAAGCGAATTCCGCCAGGACGCAGTTCCCAAAGTTTGTCTTTAATCGGCCTGGCATGCGGCATAGTAAGATGTGGACCAAATTCTTGCAGCAGGCGCAAGGTATTGCGAATTTTCGCCTGCTCAACAATGGGAAGCTCTTCAATAAACTCCAATGGTGGGCATTTTCCGCGGCGGTCTTTGTAAAACACAATGCGCCACATAATACTCCTGTTATTATAACAAAATTGTTATAAAAATCAAGCTGTCGTAAATTTATCCCAACAGGCCGGCGATCTCATCCTTGTTTTCCCACACGCCGGGCAGCGCCTGGGCGCGCTTGACTGCATTCTGGATGGTACTCAATAAATACTTCTTATTGGTCACGATCACGCCCTTGACCGGCCCGCGCACCTGCACAAAGCCGTTGGTGAACACCAGTACCGCCGTTACCCACGGCTTTTTACCGGCATACGGCTCGATCTGATCGCGCAGCCAGAAGGAGTTGCGCAGCGATTGGGCGATAAAATCCTTTTCCGGCGCGCGGCCGTTGACCAGCAGCACATTTTCCTGCACGGTCACCTTGCCGCGGTGCGATTTGGTTTCGATCATGAAAACCGCGCCGTTGGAAGCGATCACCAGGTGGTCAATATTGCCGTAAGCACATTCCACATCATGTAAAACCAAAAAGTCAGGACCAAGTTCGGCCAGCAGTTCACCAACCTTTTCCTCTGCGACCGCGCCGCGCCCGGCACGTTTGGATTCTTTCAACTTTTGATTGACTTTTCGGGAGATGAAACTTGGTAAAACGAGCACTACAACCAAAAGCACCAACAAAACCGGGGCTGGAATCCACTTTGGATTGGTAAGAAATACAATCAGTATCAAAATGGCTACCACCAATCCCGCCAGGTTGATGATCAAGCCGGTGTTCCAGCGTTTGCGCTCCATTTCGCGCGTGGATGCGCCCGCCTGTTTGCGTTTCGGTACAGCAGACGGAATGGCGGGGGCTGGCTCGGCAGGCGTCGGTTCGACCGGTGGGGTCGGGATCACCGCTTCCTGAACCACCGCAGGCGCATCGAGTTTCGCCAGCATCGCGCGCGCCCGTTCATGATCGGGCTTGAGCGCCAGCACGCGCTTCAGGCAATCCTTTTTCTTGTTTTCATCACTCAAAACAATTGCCAGGCCAAACCAGGCGGAACTATTGTTGGGGTCCTGCTGCACGGCCTGTGCCAATAATCTTTGCGCTTCGTTTTTATGGCCCAGTCTATTCTCAGCCGCGGCTTGTTCCAGCAGGGGTCGAATGTCGATTGGCTGCGTCAATAGTGCACCCTCGTATTATTTTTTTAATTATATAAGCGATTTACGCAAAGGTATGGCCGCGGGACTGTTCAATTAGGGCAGCTTTGCAGGCAGCCGACTCAAGCGATGCGTTTAAAAATCTAAAATCTAAATTCTAAAATCTAAAATCCTTACGCCGCTTTCCACACCTCATAATGCCCCAGCCGGCCCCCCTGGCCGTCCGACTCGTACGTCTCGACGACCTCGAAGCCGCTCAGCAAAGCCAGGTGCGCCAGCTCTTCGGGCGTGAAGCGGTGCACGTAACGCAGCCCCACCTGCTCGGGTTGGCCGGGTAGGGCATAGCGCCAATCCAGCAGCGTGTCGCCTGCCTGCACGTCGGCGGCACTTAAACCGATGCGCTCCCAGGGCTGCACGCGCGCCATCAGCTTGGGGCTGTGCTGGAACTGCCAGTTGGAATGGATGTACAGCCCGCCCGCCGGCAGCAGCGCGCGCACCTGGCGCAGCACGCGCAGGCGCAGGTCGTCGCCGGGCAGGTGGTGTAGCGCGGCGAAGCACAGCGCGCCGTCAAACAGCCCGTCCGGCGCCCACGCACCGGCCAGGTCGCCCAGTTCGTAGCGCAGCTCCAGCCCCGGCGGCGCGATTGCGTGCGTCTCGCGGCGTGCCTCGGCCAGCAGCGCCGCACTCGAATCGATGCCCAGGTAAAGCCCCTGCCGCCCGCTCCTGGCCCATTCCACGCCCAACGCGCCCGAGCCGCAGCCCAGGTCCAGCCAGCGCCCGGTCGGCGGCACCCAGGCATCCAGCGCGCGGCGCACGCCCGGCTGGATGCGGAGCCGGGTCTTTGCGAAGGCCGGCCCGAAACTCTGGTAGAAGGTTAAATTAAGGGCGAGCAGCAGGGCGGCAGTATCGGGTTTCATGGCGTTCAGGCAGGTGTATTGTGGGTGGGGTGCTGAAAGGAACGGTATTCGTTGATTAGGCAATGCGGTATTCGGTTGCTGACAGGTCTATTGCCGGTTCATTCTGCCCAAATACCGAATTGACGAATACCGAATCAACGGTTTATATATTTTCGCGGCCCCGCGCCGCGCTTTCTCCCCCAGTTTATCACACTCCCCGCCCGGGGCGGTGGGTGACAATGAAAGAGAACATTGGAATTCATCCAAGGGCTGACCGGGCTGGTGGGCGTGCCGGCAGTGTTCGCCTTCCGCTGGTGCGGCTGGCAGGCGCGCGAGCGCGGCTATATCGACCGCACGGCGAATTATTGAGATGAAACGGTATTCGGCGCTTCGTGATTGGGTATTCGGCAAGACCGATTACCGCATCAACGAATACCCAATACCGTTTTTTCACCCCTTGACATCCCGCCAAATCTGCCTATAATCCATCCGACATGTATGAACAAGCTGGCCTGACCGTTCCACCTGTACTGCCGCCGTCGCCCCGGGTTCCTGGGGCGTTTCTTTTCCCCGCTCTTCGCCACCCCGAGAATCTTCTCGGGGTGTTTTTTGCCCCGTGGAGGTGAACCTGTGATCCAACTGCCCGGCCTGATCGACCCGCACGTGCACATGCGCGAACCCGGCGGCGAACACAAAGAGGATTGGGACAGCGGCACCGCCGCCGCGCTGGCGGGCGGCTTTACGCTGGTGCTGGCCATGCCCAATACCAAACCGCCGGTCACGGATGCCGCTTCGCTGGAGCTGGCGCTTTCGGCTGCCCGCGGCAAGGCGCGTTGCGACTATGCCCAGTTCCTGGGCGCCGGCCCCGATAACGCCAATGCGGCCGCCGCGCTGGCCGGGCGCGCCGCCGGGTTGAAGATGTACCTCGACCAGACCTACGGCCCGCTGCGCCTGGACGATATGACCCTGTGGATGCAGCACTTCGAGCGCTGGCCGGCCGAAATGCCCATCGTGGCGCACGCCGAGAGCCGCAGCATGGCCGCCGTGCTGCTGCTGGCGCAGCTCTTCGACCGGCCGGTGCACATCGCGCACGTTTCGCTGCGCGAGGAGATCCTGTTGATCCGCAAGGCGAAGGAACGCGGCCTGAAAGTCACGTGCGAGGTCGCCCCGCATCACCTCCTTCCCCCCTCTCCCTATTTCGCAGAAATGGGGAGAGGGCAGGGTGAGGGGCAAAATCAAATACCCCCTCCTGTGTCCTCCCCCATTTTCTCCGAAAATGGGGGAGGGTTGGGTAGGGGCAGAGGGGGTCGTCTGGAAGTCCGCCCGCGCCTCAACACGCCCGAAGACCGGCAGGCGCTGTGGGAAGCCCTGGACGTGATCGACTGCTTCGCCACGGACCACGCCCCGCACACGCTGGCCGAAAAGGACGGGCCCAACCCACCGCCCGGCTTCCCCGGGCTGGAAACCACGCTGCCGCTGCTGCTGAGCGCGGTCCATGCCGGACGCCTGACGCTGGACGACATCATTTTGCGCTGCCACACCAACCCGCGGCGCATCTTCAACCTGCCCGAACAGCCCGACACCTGGATCGAGATCGACGCCGACGCCGAATGGACGATCCGCGCCGCGAACAGCTTCACGCGCTGCGGCTGGACGCCCTACGAGGGCATGACCGTGCGCGGCCGGGTGGAAAGAGTTGTGCTGCGCGGGAAGGAAGCGTACCGGGACGGGAAGGTGACGGCAGAACCGGGAACAGGGAGGAACGTAAAAGCCTTCTGAGTTACTGTGTTCTGTGTCAATGCGGAAACCTCAGAACTCATCAACTCCTATCACGTCACACATCACTCATTACTCATCAACTTTTTACACTCACAAGGAGAACTCACACCATGCACACCCCACCTCTTCGCCGGAAAAGCCCCTACCTGCCCTTCGGTGAAAACAAAGAATCGCACTGGTACGGCAAGGACATTCTCTCGGTCAGGCAGTTCAGCATCGACGACCTGAACTATATCTTTGGCGTCGCCAACGAAATGCGCGGCATGGTCAAGCGCATCGGCACGTTTGACCTGCTCAAAGGCAAAATCCTGGCCAACCTGTTCTATGAACCCTCCACGCGCACCTCGTCCAGCTTCACCTCGGCCATGGAGCGCCTGGGCGGCTCGGTCATCCCGATCAACGAGGTCAAATACTCGTCCGTCTCCAAGGGCGAGAGCCTGGCCGACACCGTGCGCACGCTGGAATGTTACGCCGACGTGATTGTGTTGCGCCACCCCGAGGTCGGCTCAGCGGCGCTGGCGGCCCAGTACGCGCGCAAGCCCATCATCAACGCCGGCGACGGCATCGGCGAGCACCCCACCCAGGCGCTGCTGGACATGTTCACCATCTTTGCCGAACTGGGCAGCGCCGAAGGCCTGACCGTGACCATGCTGGGCGATCTGAAGTACGGCCGCACCGTGCACTCACTGGCGCGCCTGCTCTCGCTCTACAAAATCAAGCTCAACTACGTCTCGCCCGATATCCTGCGCATGCCGCAGGAAGTGATGGACGAGGTGGCCGCCAGGGGCATCCCGCAGGCCGTTTACGACCGGCTGGAGGACGCGCTGCCCGAAACTGACGTACTTTACGTGACCCGCGTGCAAAAGGAACGCTTCGAGGACCCGGCGGAGTACGAGCGCGTCCGCGGGCAGTTCGTGGTGAATCCTGAAATCATGCAGATTGCCAAGACCGAGATGATCGTGATGCACCCGCTGCCGCGCGTCGGCGAGATCAGCATGGACTTCGACGACGATCCGCGCGCCGCCTACTTCCGCCAGATGGAATACGGCCTGCACGTGCGCATGGCCCTGCTGGCGATGGTGCTGGGAAAGGCGTAAGAACGTGAAGCGTGAGTTGTGAATCGTGAACCGTACATTTATAAAGAACTTCGGTTCACGGCCTGCCCTGTAAGGGTTCACCCTTCACGATTCACCTTTCACGGTTCACGATTAACCCATTATAATTCCCCCCATGAGCAGCTCATTTTTCACCCAACTGGACGAACGCGCCCGCCGCACCGGTTCGCTGCTGTGCATCGGGCTGGACCCGCACAGCGAAGACCTGCCGGAGCACAGCGCCGCGGCCGCGCGCGACTTCTGCCTGCGGCTGATTGACGCCACCCGCGACGTCGCGCTGGCCTATAAACCCAACGCCGCCTTCTTCGAGGCCCTGGGCGCGCCCGGTTGGCAGGCGCTGCGCGAAGTGATCGACGCGGTGCCGCACGGCGCGCCGGTGATCTTTGACGGCAAGCGCGGCGACATCGCCTCCACCGCTGAGGCCTACGCCGAATCAGCTTACGGGCTGCTCGGCGCGGACGCAATCACGCTCAACCCGTACCTGGGCTACGACGCGTTGCAGCCCTTCCTCCAGGAAGGCAAGGGCGTCTTCCTGCTGTGCAAAACTTCCAACCCCGGCACCATCGACGTGCAGGACCTGGCGCTGGCCTGCGAAGGCCGCCCGCTGCGCCTGTTTGAAAAGGTGGCCCTGCTGGCCCAGGATTGGAACGACGGCAACAACAACATCGGCCTGGTGATGGGCGCTACACACACCGAGGCGCTACGCCGCGTGCGCTCGCTGGCCCCCAACCTGTGGTTCCTCTCGCCCGGCGTGGGCGCCCAGGGCGCCGACTTGCGCGCCGCGCTGCAGGCTGGCCTGCGCGCCGACGGGTTGGGCATGCTCATCCCCGTGGCGCGCGCCATCTCACGCGCCGCCGATCCGCGCGCCAAGGCGCTGGAACTGGCCGCCGAAATCGGCAAGGTGCGCGACGAGGTGCTGGCACACCCCGAAACCGCCGCGCAGGCCAAAAAGCGCCAGGTGTCGGCCTCGCTGGCCGAGGGCCTGCTGCGCGCCTCGTGCGTGCGCTTTGGCCAATTCACGCTCAAATCCGGTCTGATCTCGCCCATCTACATCGACCTGCGCCAGCTCGTTTCGCACCCCGACCTGCTTGCCGAAGCCGCCGCGGCCTACAAACCGCTGCTGGACGAGCTGCAATTTGACCGCATGGCCGCCCTGCCCTACGCCGCGCTGCCCATCGCCACCGCCATCAGCCTGCAATCCGGCTGGCCGGTGATCTACCCGCGCAAGGAAGCCAAGAGCTACGGCCTGCGCGCCGAGGTGGAGGGCGAATATCACGCTGGCGAGCGCGCCGTGGTGATTGACGACCTGGCCACCACCGGCGGCAGCAAGTTCGAGGCCATCGACAAGCTGACCCAGGCCGGGCTGGAAGTGCGCGACGTGGTGGTGCTGATCGACCGGCAGTCCGGCGCGCGCGAAGCGCTGGAGGGCGGCGGCATTCGGCTGCACGCCGTGCTGACCCTCACCGACCTGCTGAACCACTGGGAAGCCACCAACCGCATCCCGCCCGAGCAGATCGCCGCCGTGCGCACCTTCCTTGAAGGGCAGTAAGAGAAAGAAAGCCACAGAGAACACAGAGGTCACAGAGTAGAATTGATAAAAAGAGGAGAAGAAGAGTTATTCTTCTTCTCTTTTTATGAAAATTCTTTGCGGCCTTTGCGTTCTTCGCGGTGAATTTCTTCTCTTTTCTCCTATCTTGATCCTCTCCGTGACCTCCGTGTCTCCGTGGTAAAAACTCTTATGACCAAAGCATACCGCATCGTACGACCCCTCATCTTCCGGCTGACGCCTGAACAGGCTCACGCCGGCACCATCGCATTGTTGCGCCTGGGCGGCAGCCTGGGCATGGGGCGCTGGCTGCTGCGCGCCTGGTTCCGCCCGCGCGCCGAAGGCCCCGCCGTGCAGGCCTTCGGTCTGACCTTCCCCAACCCGCTCGGCATGGCCGCCGGCTACGACAAGGACGGCCTGGGCTGGCGCGGGCTGGCCTGCCTGGGCTTCGGGCATATCGAAGTCGGCACCGTCACGCCCAAAGCACAGCCGGGCAACCCCCTGCCGCGCATCTTCCGCCTGGTGCAGCAGGAAGCCGTGATCAACCGCATGGGCTTTCCCAACCGCGGCGCCGATTTTTTGGCCGCGCGGCTGCGCGCGCCACGCCCGCGCGGGCTGGTGCTGGGCGTCAACATCGGCAAGAACAAGGCCACCCCGCTGGAGGAAGCCGCCGGCGACTATTTGAGCCTGTTCGATACCTTCGCCCCGCTCAGCGACTACCTGGCGGTCAACATCAGCTCGCCCAACACGCCCGACCTGCGCAAATTGCAGTCGCGCCATGCGCTGGAGGACCTGCTGGCGCCGCTGGCGGTCCGGCGCGCTGCCTTTGCGCAGACGCACGGGCGCTCGGTGCCGCTGCTGGTCAAACTGGCCCCCGATCTGACGGATGGAGAACTGGATGAAGCGCTGGACGCGGTCATCCGGTACGGAATGGACGGTGTCATCATCCACAACACCACCGTGCGCCGCGACCTGGTGGCCGGCGCGCCCAAAGCCGGCGAAACCGGCGGGCTGAGCGGCAAGCCGATCAACGCCCTGAACACAGCCATGCTGCGCAAGGTGGTGGCGCGCACCGGCGGCCGCCTGCCGGTGGTGGCCAGCGGCGGCGTGATGACTCCCGCCGACGCGCAGGAGAAGCTGGATGCCGGCGCGGTGTTGGTGCAGCTCTACACCGGCCTGATTTATGAAGGGCCGGGGCTGGTGCGGGACATTCTAAATGCCGGGTTGAGGGGTGAGTCCTGAGGAAGAATTTACAGGATGTACAGGATCACCAAGATGAGAAAAAAAACGATCAAACCCGCCGCTTCCCCGTACGGGCACGGCAAAACCAGGATTCAACGCCAGGTAACATCCGACTCGCCGTGCCCTGGATCATGGCGCGGATCTTCGTAGTAACGACGTCAGTCGGTTCTTACGCGCCATTTGGGCAGGCCCTCCACCACGCCACCCCATGTTGGGGCACGGCTATGCAGACACAGGCTGCAATTTAACCCATCATATGCCGTGCCCATTTGATCGCGCAGGTTTCCTGACCAGCTTGACAAGATGAATGCAGTTTGTCAGCCCGGTCCATTCAGGGCGCGGCAAATTGGTTATTAAATGGCGTTGAACTCCCACATAGCCGCGCCCCTACCGGGGTTATGCCGCGGGGGTCAGAGACCGGCGCCATCGAGGGTTCACGAATTGACGAATACCGAATCAACGAATCAACGATTCACGAATACCGGCTCTTCTACAAATACTCGTGCAACTGCCGGGCGCGGCGCGGGTGGCGCAGGCGGCGCAGCGCCTTGCTTTCAATCTGGCGGATGCGCTCGCGCGTCAGGCCAAACTTCTGCCCGACCTCTTCCAGCGTATAGGTGCGGCCGTTTTCCAGCCCAAAGCGCAGCCGCAAAATGCGCGCCTCGCGCGGCGGCAGCGTCTCCAGCACCTCTTCCACCTTCTCGCGCAGCAGCTTGGCATAGGCGGATTGAATGGGCGTGGGCGTGGACTGGTCTTCCACAAACTGGCCCAGCTCCGAATCTTCCTCGTCGTCGTTGATCGGGCTTTCCAGCGAGAGCGGCAGCCACGAAACCCGCATCATCCAGTCCACCTTGCTTGCCGGCACGTCCATCTGCTCGGCCAGTTCGTCGGTGGTGGGGCTGCGGCCCAGCTTTTGCTCCATCTCGTGCGTGGTGCGGTAAAGCAGGCGGATGCGGTCGACCATGTGCACCGGCACGCGGATGGTGCGGCCCTGGTCGGCAATCGAACGCGTGATGGTCTGGCGGATCCACCAGGTGGCATAGGTCGAAAAGCGGAAACCGCGCTCGACCTCGAATTTTTCCACGGCCTTCATCAGGCCCAGGTTACCCTCTTGAATCAAATCCAAAAACGGCACGCCGCGGCCGATGTAGCGCTTGGCAATGCTGACCACCAGGCGGGTGTTGGCCTTGATCAGGTGCTCGCGCGCCAGGATGCCGTCGTTGATCTGCATTTCCAGTTCTTCGCGCCGCTCGGGCGGGGTGCGCCCGTTGGTGCGCTGCAACTGGCGCCTGGCGGCGTAGCCGCGGTTAATGCGCTGCGCCAGGCTGACTTCCTCCTCGGACGAAAGCAGCGCCACGCGCGACATCTCTTTCAGGTACAGGCCGATGGTATCGTCGCTCGAAACCGGATCCAGGTCCGCGAAAGGATTCAAACCGGCGTCCAGCGGCGAATCGTCCAGGGATTCGTCATCGTAATACGGGGTCTGCTCGTGATCGAGAATGTCCACGCCGCGCCGGCGCAGCATGACCATGACCGCCTCCAGGTGTTCCGCGTCGCGGCTCACATCCGGATACACTTCAATCAGGTCATCGGTCGTCAAATAACCCTGCACGTCTGCCTTCTCGAGCAGCATGTT
>JAPKMQ010000070.1 GCA_026645875.1 Longilinea sp. | reverse complement strand
AAGCTCGCTTATTGGGAAGCGATTGTTATTTCTTTTCTCTTAATTCATCTTTTCTCTGTGTTCTCTGCGTCTCTGTGGTTAGTCCCTCTTAACAACAGCCCGAGCCGCGGCAGCAACCGGCCGGCTTGCGCGCCGAGACCTGCAGGCTGTACACCTCCACTAAATTCATCGAAATTTTACGATACATCGAGCAACATAAAAAAAGATTACTTGCAGCAGGCTGGATCGCCGTCAGACGGCGCGGCAGCCGCCGCATCGCCACAGCAGCCCGCCAACCAGCCGCCAATGCGCTCTTTCAGCCAGCGGATGCCGGCTTCGTTCAGGCAGTAGCAGGTCGCCGGTCCTTCCACTTCGCCTTCGATCAGCCCAGCCTCGCGCAGCACCTTAAGGTGCTGGCTGACGGTCGACTGGGCCAGCGTGGTGAACTCAACCAGCTCGCCGGTGATGCACATTTTGCGCTCGGCCAGAACCTGCACGATATGAAAACGCACCGGGTTGCCCAACGCCTTGAGCATTTGTGCCAGGCGCTGTTCATCCGCATCCAGCGGCCGCAGAGTGTGATTTACTTTTGCCGTTTTTATCATCCTTATATCGTAATTTTACGATAAAACCTAAATATTTCAAGGACAAATTTACGAGCAATTATTGCTCAACCTAACCTGTCAGATGGATATTTCTTACAGGCAAGGTATAATTCCAGCAGGAAAGGGAAAACCGGTTGTCAAAAATAAAACAACCGGCAAGGTGTCGTCATGTTTATTAACGGTTTGGCCATCATCATCATCGCCAGCTTGCTGCTGCTGGCCGTCACGCGCCTGGCCGTGGAGCGGGTGGCTCAAAACCATCACGATCAAAAGGTCAGCTTCTTCAACCGCTTTCCGATCAAACCCGGTGATATCGTCTTCCTGGGCGACAGCATCACCGACGGCGCGCGCTGGCATGAGCTTTTCCCCGGTCTGCCGGTGAAGAACCGCGGCATCAACGCCAACCTGAGCACCAATGTGCTCGAACGATTGGATAACATCGTCAACTGGCAGCCCAAGGCTATCTTCATCCTCATCGGCACCAACGACCTGCCCTGGTACGAGCGCCGGCGCGACGAGCAAATCATCGAGACCTACGAGGCCATTCTGCGGCGCATCAAAGATGACACCCCCGAAACCAGCGTCTTCGTCCAATCCATTCTGCCGCGCGAGAAAAGCAAGGCCGAACGCATTCAAAAACTCAACGCCGAGCTTAAGAAACTGGCCGTGCGCTACGGCTATGTGTATATCGACCTGTTCCCGCACTTCGCCACGGCCCAGGGCGCGCTGCGCCCTGAGCTGACCAATGATTCGCTGCACCTGCTCTCGGCCGGTTACGCCATCTGGGTCGAGATCCTCAAGCCTTACATTCGCGGCTTGTGATGATTTCAAATTATGTCGGCCTAGATTTGCTCCAAAAGGGCGCAGCCGGGGGTTGCGGCCCTTTTTTGTTCTCACCTTCCCGGTCTGCCTCTGCCGCGCTCCGGCCTTGAAAGATGGGCCGCGCTCCCCATCCGCCAACCCAAGTTATCGTAATTGTAAAGGCGCTTCCCGGGCGTACCCTTTACAATAAATGGGTGTTTCTATAAGCGCAGGGTCACCCGATGGGTCATAGCCCGACCCCCGGCCAAAATATGCCCCGGCATACCCGTCAATATGCCCTGCGACCGATGCGCACGACCTTCCTTTCCAGTATCCTTACACCATCGCATCCTGCCCAATCGATTAATTCGTAGATTGTTCTTATAGGATCTGTATGCTATCAGATAAATTAATGTATTACGCCTCCCGCCCGGTTGTGCTTTCGTATGCCGGGACTATGCTGAAAACCGACGTGCGCAAGCACGCCCAGTTCCCCGGGGGAGCAAAAATCTTCGCGGCCAACCATCCCACCACCACCGATCCCTTCTTCGTGGCCGCCATGGTGCGCGAGCAATCCTTCATTCTGATCAATGACCTTCTTTTCCAGGTGCCCATCCTGGGTGAATACCTGCGCCGCTCCAGGCACATCCCGGTGAAGGTCGGCAGCGGCCCGGCCGCCATCGACGCCGCCGTGGAACGCCTGGCTGCCGGACAGAATATCATCATCTTTCCCGAGGGCGCGCTCAGCCCCGACGACGGCGGTTTTCATCAGGCGCGCACCGGCGTGGCCCGCCTGGCGCTGGCCAGCGGCGCGCCGGTCATCCCGGTGGGCATCCACCTGAACTGGAATAAGATTCACACCATCCGCTCGACCGTGCGCGGCCAGGTGGAATACGGCCGCTGGTACCTGCGCGGGCCGTACAACCTCACCTTTGGGCAACCGCTGCGCTTTCGCGGCGACGTGGAAGATCGGGGGCACGTGCGCCTGGTGGCCGACGCGGTGATGCACCACATCATCGAACTGGCCCACGAGAGCAAGCAACGCATGAACCGCGCTCCCGGCGTGCTGCCCGGTCCGATCCAGGCTGTTTAACCTTCCCGCAACCCTGCCAGGCCGCCCCATACCGGGGCGGCTTTTTGATTCGGGCGCTGCTTGACAGAACCCCTCCCGGAGCGTATGATCAAACCCTGTTTGTTCGTGAACGTCATTCGCCGGTAGCCTGATGAGTGCTTATGAGAGCCAGCAAATCTTCCATCTCGATCCTGTTCGCCACCATGGTCATCGTAATGATCGGGTTTGGCATCGCCATCCCGCTCATGCCCTATTACATCACCCACTTCCAGGCCTCGGGCACCGCCCTGGGCCTGATGATGTCACTCTACTCGCTGATGCAGTTCATCTTCGCGCCGCTGTGGGGCCAGTTTTCAGACCGCGTGGGGCGCAAGCCGGTGCTGCTGATCGGCATCGCAGGCTATTTTATCGCCTTCATGCTGCAGGGCCTTTCGCAGAACTTGTTTCAGTTCATCGCAGCGCGCATTCTGGCCGGAGTACTCTCTTCAGCCACGCTGCCCACCGCCATGGCCTTCATAGCCGATACCACCACGCCGGAAAATCGCTCGAAGGGCGTGGGCATGATGGGCGCGGCCATGGGGCTGGGCATGATCATCGGCCCCGTGCTGGGCGGGCTGCTCACAAAAATCCAGTTGGCGTTGCCGGCCGGACTGTCGACGCTGCTGCAAACCACGCTCGACCCCTCCAGCGGCGCAGTGGTCAACCTGTCCATTCCCTTCTTTGCCAGCGCACTGCTGGCGTTACTGGCGCTGCCCTTCGCTTACCTGCTGCTGCCCGAATCACTGCCGCCGCAGGCGCGCGGACACGCCGCCCGGGTCAATGGTTCGCGCCTGGGCGCGCTGGCCGCCGGGTTGCGCGGCCCGGCCGGCTTCCTGTTCGTGATGGCCTTCCTGCTGGCGTTTGCGCTGGCCAACCTGGAAAGCGTGCTGGGGCTGTACGGTCAGAGCCGCTTCAACCTGGGCCCGGCCGAATTTGGCTTGCTGATGGGCGCGATGGGCGCGCTATCGGTCATCATGCAGGGCGTGTTGATCGGCCCAATTACGCGCCGCATCGGCGAGGAAAACGTGCTCAAGAGCGGGTTGGTGGTCAGCATGCTCGGGCTCATCGGGCTGGCGCTGGCCCCGCTCAAGGGGCTGATGGTCGCCGCTGCGCTCGTGTTTTCCACAGGCAACGTGCTGCTGCAACCCAGCGTCACCGCGCTCATCTCGCGCCGTTCGGACCCCCGGCAGCAGGGCGCCGCCATGGGGTTGAACAATTCGTTCCAGTCACTGGGGCGCGGCGCTGGGCCGTTGTGGGCCGGTGCGGCCTTTGATATCCATCCCACGCTGTCGTTCTGGAGCGGCGCGCTGGTTCAATTGATCGCCTTTGTATTCGCGCTGCGCCTGCTGGGCCGGCCCGCCGAAACGCCCGCGGCCGCGCAACCCGGCGGCCAGATCTCCCCGCTGCATTAACAACAAACTCCCGCCGGATGGCGGGAGTTTGATTTACAGCGATGTTGGATCTTAGAGCGGGGTGACGTTGACGGCCTGCAGACCCTTGGGGCCTTGCTCGATCGAGAACTCAACCTGCTGGCCTTCCTTCAACGTGCGGAAGCCTTCGCTCTGAATCGCAGTGTGATGGACAAACACGTCGGGGCCATTCTCGCGGGCGAGAAAGCCGTAGCCCTTCTCGTTATTGAACCACTTCACTGTACCGATGATTCTTTCAGCCATTTCTTAAAACTCCTTACTTTCCAAAAAAACGATTTAGTACCGACGGCCACCAGGGCCGCCGCGCCGGTCGCGATCACCACCGCCACGGTTGCCATAGCCACCGCCGCGATTGCCATAACCACCGCCGCCACGATTGCCAAAGCCGGACTCTTCGCGCGGGCGGGCCGGATTGACCTTGAGCTCGCGGTTGGCCAGAGTGTAGCCGTTGAACATCTTGATGGCGTTGTCAGCCTCTTGCTGGCTGCTCATGGTGACGAAGGCAAAGCCCTTCGAGCTGCCGGTGTCGCGGTCCTTGATGAGGGCGGCATCGGTGACCGTGCCAGCCTGGGCGAACAGAGCTTTGATTTCTTCTTCCGTGGTGGAGAAAGCCAGATTGCCGACGTACAGTTTTACTTCCATTGTCCTTTGTTCCTTTGAACCCTTCTGGCCTTGTAGCCAGAGAAAAAAAATTACCGCCGCCCCGAACAGGGCTGACGGCAAACGCTGACCAACCTTCGTTGAACGTCAATAGTATAGCACATATTTTATTAGAATCATATAGGAATTTATTTGTTTTTGGTATGCAGTTTTTGATTTCCATGCCACGGCCAATTCTGCCGCACGGATGCGCACCGTGCGGTCTACGAAAATCTACTATAATGCCTGCATGGATACCGTATCATATAACCGGTCCGCCTGGGACAAGCAAGTCGAAAAGGGCATCGAATGGTCCATTCCCGTCACCCCCGAGCAGATCCAGGCTGCCCGGCAGGGGAACTGGCAGATCGTGCTCACCCCGGTCAAGCCCGTGCCGGCAAGCTGGTTCCCTTCGCCGTTGGCCGGGAAGGATGTATTATGCCTGGCCTCAGCCGGCGGGCAGCAGGGACCCATCCTGGCCGCCGCCGGTGCCAACGTGACCGTTTTCGACAACTCGCCGCGCATGCTCGAGCGCGACCGCATGGTCGCCGCGCGTGACGGGCTGGAGATCCGCACCATTTTAGGCGATATGGCCGACCTGTCGGTCTTTCCGGACGCCTCGTTTGACCTGATCTTCAACCCGGTCTCCACCTGTTTCGTCGAAAACGTTCTGCCGGTGTGGCGCGAGTGCGCCCGCGTGCTGCGCCCGGGCGGCGCCCTGCTGACCGGCTTCACCCAGCCGCACACCTATTGTCTGGAAGAAAAGGACGGCGTCTGGTATCTGCGCTACGCGCTGCCCTACACCGACCTGACCAGCCTGACCCCGCAGGAGCGCGCCGAAAAGCTTAGCCCTGACGACCCGCTGGAATTCAGCCACACCTTCACCGATTTCCTGGCCGGGCAAATGGACGCCGGGCTGGTGATTGTGGATCTATATGAAGATATTCATCCCGAGGATCCCGTCAGCGCCTTCATGCCGCTATTCATGGCCACCCGGGCGATAAAACCTGGATTATTAATTCAATAATCAGATGTACTAAATGATTATCTTCGCGACGGTAGGGGCAGGTCTGTGACCTGCCCCTACCCTGTTTAATTAGATCTATCTGTCGGGACAAATAGCAAATCAATTGACAGCGGGTTGCCGACACGCCCCTACTGGTTTACTGATTACGCGATTATTCCTCCAGCGTGGTCAGATCGCCCTCTGGCAAGCCCTGCGCGCGCGCCTTCAACACGCGCCGCATGATCTTGCCACTGCGCGTCTTGGGCAGCCCGGGCACGATGGTGATTTTCTCCGGTTTGGCGATCGGCCCCATCTCGTGAGATACATGCTCGCGCAGTTCCGCGATCAATTCATCCGAGGGTTCCTGCCCGGCTTTCAGCATCACATAAGCATGGATGGCGTTGCCTTTCACCTCGTGCGGCAGACCGATGGCAGCTGCCTCGGCCACCGCCGGGTGGCTGACCAGCGCGCTCTCGATCTCGGCGGTGCCCAGGCGGTAACCCGACACCTTGATCACATCGTCCACCCGACCGATGATCCAGTAATACCCGTCCGCGTCGCGCCGCGCCGAGTCGCCGGTGAAGTAGGCACCGGGCACCTTCTTCCAGTACTGTTCGACATAACGCTCGTTGTCGTTATAGATGGTGCGCATCATCGCCGGCCAGGGCGTTTTAAGAATCAGGTAGCCCTCTTCGCCTGGTTTAACCGAGTTACCGTGCTCGTCCACCACATCGGCCTGGACGCCGGGGAAGGGCAGCGTGCCCGAGCCGGGTTTGAGCGGCGTTTCGGGCATGGGCGTGATCATGAACATACCCGTCTCGGTCTGCCACCAGGTGTCCATGATCGGGCAAGCGCCCTTGCCAATCACGCGGTGGTACCAGCGCCAGGCTTCCGGGTTGATCGGCTCGCCGACCGTGCCCAGCAGGCGCAGCGACGACAGGTCGTGCCGGTTGGGCCAGGCTTCGCCAAAGCGCATCAGCCCACGGATGGCGGTCGGCGCGGTGTAAAGGATGTTGATGCCATATTTTTCAATCAACGACCACCAGCGGTTGGGGAACGGGTAAGTCGGCCCGCCCTCGTAGATGAAAACCGTCGCGCCCAGCAGCAGCGGCCCATAGACCACATAGCTGTGCCCGGTTACCCAACCGGGGTCGGCGGTGCACCAGAAGCGGTCGTCATCCTGGATATCAAAAACATATTTGAGCGTGGTTGCCACCCCCACCATGTACCCGCCGTGCGTGTGCAGGATGGCCTTGGGCTTGCCGGTGGTGCCGGAGGTGTACAGCAGGAACAAGGGATGCTCCGCGTCCACTTCCTCGGTTTCGCAGCGCGACTGCCCCGAGGCGGTTTTGGCGACCGGCAGCGTCATCAAATCGTGGTACCAGTAATCGCGGCCTTCCTCCATCGGCACATCCATGCCGGTGCGCTTGATGACGATGACATGTTCCACCGTCGCGCAGCGTTTGAGCGCCTCGTCGACAATCTGCTTGAGTTCCACCACCTTGCCGTTCATGTAGCCGCCGTCACAGGTGATGACGATGTTCGACTGGCTGTCCTCGATGCGTCCGTGAATCGCCTCAACCGAGAAACCACCATAAATGACCGAATGGATCGCACCGATCTTGGCGCAGGCCAGCATGGCGATGGGGAGTTCGGGTACGCGCCCCATGTAAATGGTCACGCGGTCGCCCTTGCGCACGCCCATGCTGCGCAGCACGTTGGCAAACATGCACACCTCGCGGCTGAGCGCGTGGTACGAGAAGGATCGCTGCTCGCCCTTCTCACCTTCCCAGATCAGCGCCAGCTTATTGCGCCGCCAGGTCGACAAATGGCGGTCCAGGCAGTTGTAGACGATGTTCGTTGTCGCGCCGGTGAACCACTTGTAAAAGGGTGGGTTGGAATCGTCCAGGACTTTGTCCCAGCCGTTGAACCAGACGAAATTGGCGGCTTCGCGGGCCCAAAAAGCCTGCAAATCCTGTTCGGCGGCGCGCGCCATCGCAGCCCGATCCTTTACCAACGCGTGCTCGAGGACATCCCGTGTTGGGCGGATCAAGTCCGCATCTTGCGAATGGGAAGGCGTGGACTCCATGCGATACCCCTTTCTGATTTTCTATTTGTAATTTATTGATTAATTATATCTACTTTGTCAAATTTTATTTTAGACCGCCCCGTGAATTTATGGTAAAGTTAGGCAAACAGCAACGCTAATCGGGTCTCCAAAAGGCAGAAATCCAATGAAATCAGCCCAGATTCTCTCGCTACAAGTTGGACACGCCCAACGTCTGGGTAGTGAAGATGCTTCAGCCGCAGACCAGCGCGCCTGGACCAGCGCGATTTTCAAAGACCCGGTCAGCGGGCCGGTCTGGGTCGGGAATTCGCAGATCAGCGGCGACGAGCAGGCCGACCTGCGCGTGCACGGCGGCCCCGACAAGGCGGTTAACCTTTATCCAGTCGAGCACCTGCGAGCCTGGGCGGTTGAACTTGGACTGGACGAGATGCCGGGCGGCAGTTTCGGCGAGAACCTGACCACCGCCGGCCTTCTGGAAGCGGACGTATGCATTGGCGACATTTTCCGCGCTGGCGAAGTGCTGCTGCAGGTCAGCCAGCCGCGCGGACCGTGCTGGAAGCTGGCCCGCCGCTGGGGCGTGCCCGACCTGGCCATTCGCGCCGACCAGACCGGGCGTACCGGGTGGTATTTCCGCGTGCTTGAAGAGGGTCACCTGCAGGCCGGCAGCCGGTTGGAGCTGATTGAGCGCCCCAACCCCACCTGGAGCATCCAGCGCGCCTATGCCGTGCTGCGCGCCCCGGCGTTGAGCCCACAAGAGGCCCTTGCGCTGGCCGCGCTGCCGGAACTGGCCGCCGCCAGCCGCGCCGGGCTGCTGACCGGCCTGGAAACGGGCAAACGCGGCCCGCGCCGCAGCACGCTCACTGGTGAAAAAGACGCCTGAGGAGATTTGCCCGTGGACAGCATGTGGATGTATGATTTTCACCTCTTCTACCTGGGGGGCAAAGCTGTATTGATGGGGCTTGCCCCTTCGGCAATCTTGGATTTTAACGGCCCGTATCCCCTGGCGGTGCTGTTTGCGCCCTTTGCACTTCTGCCCGAACCGGTTGCCTATGCGATTTTCGTAGGGCTCAATCTGTTCTTCCTGTGGAGAGTGATGGGCAAACGCATGCTCTGGGCGTTGCTCTCCTTTCCAGTTCTCTTCACGCTGTTTGTCGGCCAGATTGATCTGCTGCTCGCGCTTGTGATTCCGTTGGGCACACCGTTCAGTTTGGCGCTGGCGCTGGCCAAGCCGCAAGTTGGTTTCGTCCTCATCCCCTGGCTGGCGCGCCGTTTGGATTTTCGCGGCTGGCTGAAAGCCATCGCGGTTGGCGCAGCCTTCCTGGCGCTTTGCTTCCTCCTGCGTCCCACCTGGGTGGCTGAATGGATGAACCGGCAGCCGGGGTTGGAGTTTTATTCCAAGCATGCTTCGAATTTCTTCTGGTTGATCCCTTCGCAGAGCGGGATGCGGGCAACCATCACTGTTGTACTGGCGCTATGTGCGCTCCTGCCGGGCTTTGTTTTACGCGAAAAGCGCGCTTCCTGGTCGCTGCTGCAACTCTTTCAGCCGCTCACCAACGTCTACTCCGTCTCGGTGCTGGCCGAGTGGTTCGGCCCGTTGGAACTGGCGCTCTCCTGGGCGGCCGTCTTCATCGCCGGAGGTGACATCCACAATGGAATGCCCATGCTGCTCATCCCGCTCAGCCTGATGCTGCGCGCCTGGTGGCAGCACAGACAAAGCCGGCTTTCGGCGACAGAATCGTGACGTTTTTTCATCCGGCCGCTTGCATTCATCAGGATGCACAGCGGGCGGAAAATGATACAATCACGTCAGAAAAATATTCATCATTGAACGCAATCAGGAGACCCCTGAACATGGCGGAAACCCTCAAAATTGCTGTTCCGATGGCAGGGCTGGGCACACGCATGCGCCCGCTCACCTGGAGCAAACCCAAACCGCTCATCGCGCTGGCCGGGCGCACCGTACTCGACTACGTCCTCGAGCAGTTCAACAGCCTGCCCGACCCCAAAAACGCCGAATACGTCTTCATCGTCGGGCCCAACCAGCTCGAACAGGTACAGGCGCACATGCGCTTGCATCACGCAGATAAGACCGTGCATTTTGTCGTCCAGGAAAAAATGCGCGGCCAGTCCGACGCGCTCTACCTGGCCCGCGAATACCTGACCGGCCCGGTGTTGATGACCTTCTCGGACACGCTCATTGAAACCGATCTAGCCATCCTCAAGGACGTTGCCGTGGACGGCATGGCCTGGGTGCATGCCGTGCCCGACCCGCGCCGCTTTGGTGTGGCGGTGACGGACGACCACGGCATGGTGACCCGCCTGGTGGAAAAACCCACGGACGTGACCAACAACCAGGTAGTGGTGGGCTTCTACTACTTCCGCGAAGGCCGCGAGTTGATGTCCGCCATTGAAGAGCAGATGAAACGCAACCTGACCCTCAAGAACGAGTTCTTCCTGGCCGACGCGGTCAACATCCTGCTGGAGCGCGGCCATCGGTTCAGCGTCAACCCGGTGGATATCTGGCTGGATGCCGGCATCCCCGAGGCGCTGCTCGAAACCAACCGCTACCTGCTGGACAAAGGACACGACAACAGCGTTGAGGCGGCAGCAACTCACCCCGGCGCGGCCATCATCCCGCCGGTCTACATTCACCCCTCGGCAAAAATTGAGGCTTCGGTGATCGGCCCATACGTTTCACTGGGTGAAGACTGCCGGCTGCGCCAGGTGGTTGTGCAAAACTCGATCATCGACGAGGGCGCGCAGGTTTCTCAGATGGTGCTCGATAGCTCGCTGCTGGGCCGCGACGTGCAGGTGCAGGGTCAGACCTCGCGCCTGAACCTGGGAGATTCTTCATGGGCGATGAGCTGAAAGACCTGGTCGAATGCCATTCGGGCTACGAATATGCCGAGCGGCCGGTGGCATTGCACTGGCAAGGGCAGCGACTGGAAATCGAAGCCGTTGAAGCCGAATGGCGCATCCCGGGCGGGCGCTGTTTTCGCGTGCGCTGTGCTGATGATCGCAAGTTTGAGCTTTTTTACGGCGAATTGTACGACGAGTGGCGCATCAACGAACTTTAAGACCCTGAAATTACAAATTGGACGATGGATCTAACCTTCAACCCTGTTTTTAAACCCTTCAAGGAGTGGAAATGGCTGAAGCAATGCTGAAACAAAAATCGTATATCTCCGACCGAGTCGGAACGCTAAAGCCGTCCGGTATCCGCAAATTCTTTGATGTCGCCGCGACCATGAAGGATGTGCTCTCGCTGGGCATCGGTGAGCCGGATTTTGACACGCCCAAACCGGTGGTGGACGCGGGAATCCGCTCGCTGGAGCGCGGCGAGACGCATTACACCTCCAACGCGGGCCTGTTCGAGCTGCGCAAAGCGCTCTCTGAACACATCGAGCGCCTGTACGGCGTCAGCTACGATCCTGCCACCGAAATCATTATCACCGTCGGCGGCTCCGAGGCGCTCTACCTCTCCGCGACCGCCCTGCTCAACCCAGGCGAAGAAATGCTCATCCCCACCCCGTGCTTCGTTTCCTACCAGGCCGAAGCCATCCTGGCCGGTGGCGCCGCGGTGGAAATCCCCTCCACCATGGAGAACAACTTCGACCTCGACCCTCAAGCGCTGGAAGCTGCCGTCACCCCGCGCAGCAAGGCCATCCTGCTGGGCTATCCCAACAACCCCACCGGCGCGGTGGCCACGCGGGAAAAGCTGCTGGAAGTGGCGCGCATCGCCGAAGAAAACGACCTGGTGGTCATATCGGATGAAATCTATGACCGGCTGGTCTATGGCGGCCACCAACACGTTTGCTTCCCCAGCCTGCCAGGCACCAAAGCGCGCACGCTGCTGTTGGGCGGTTTCTCCAAGGATTACGCCATGACCGGCTGGCGCATCGGCTACGCCTGCGGCCCGGCCAGCATCATCCAGGGGCTGGTGCGCATCCACCAGTACACCGTCATGTCAGCGCCCTCCACCTCGCAGCACGCCGCCATCGTTGCTCTAAAAGAGGGTGAACCCTACGTGCAGCAGATGGTGGCCGAATACGACCGCCGCCGCCGCCTGGTGGTTTCCGGCTTCAATGAAATCGGCCTGCCCACCTTTGAACCCAAGGGCGCCTTCTACGCCTTCCCCAAGGTCAGCGTCACCGGGCTGAACGATGAGACCTTCGCCACGCGCCTGCTGGACGAAGAGCACGTTGCCATGGTGCCAGGTAACGCCTTTGGCGCCGGCGGCGAGGGCTTCTGCCGCGCGTCCTACGCCACCTCGTATGCCAAGCTCGAAACCGCGCTGGAACGCATCCGCAAATTCGTCAACCGGTTGTAAAGCCCCCTTCAAAATCCATCCAAGAGACGCCGCGGCGTCTCTTTTTTTTCGCAGCAGAGATTCGCAAAGTATTGCCTGGCGTGCTAAAATTAATCAAGTGATTGTTTTTTTAGAGGTATGCCTATGGATCCCAAGCAAAAGAAAGAACTCCAAATTCTACTGGATGCGCGCAAACGCGCCGACAAAGTGCTGGCTGAACGCAATGCCAAACAACAGGACATGCTTGACCGCAGCGAGCACAAGGCTGCCAACCAGGCGCTGATCCACCAGTACACGCTTGAGCTCACCGCGCGCGCCGAAAAATCTGGCATCCTGGCATTGGCCCAACAGGCCGCCGAAGCGCGCGGCGGGCGCATGAGCACAAAACTGAGCTGTTACCTCGATTTCGGCATCCACACCAGCCGCATCCACCGCACTGTGATGACGTACAAAGATTGCGTGCTGCGCGCCTCGCATTTGTCCGTTTTTATCAACTGGGTGGAAGACAGGGAAAAACGCGAAGCCGAAATCCGCTTCCACCGTAACGGCGCCATCACCTTCCACCACAGTCCGCTGCCCATCTATCCCATCCTGTGGCGTAAAGTCCCCGGCGTGCTGCCCAAAATGCTGGCCGGCGCAATGGCCCACCCCCGCCCGCCAGACCCCGGCCGGCCGCGGCGTGAATGGGCGTAATTTCGCGCCCTCATGGTAGAATCGATTTGACTCTGCTGCCCTTCAGGACGAAGGGCATCCCTGTTTACTGATTTCCATCAACCAACCCCACTTTCCTCGTTCATCCGCCGGTCAGGCCATCCATGAAATACGAAACCGTCATCGGGCTGGAAGTCCACGCCGAAATGCAGACCCGCTCCAAGATGTTTTGCGGCTGCCCGGTGGTCGATTCAACCCGCACCCTGCCCAACA
>JAPKMQ010000006.1 GCA_026645875.1 Longilinea sp. | reverse complement strand
CTTGTGCACACGCAAACGGGCAACGCCAGCGTCCGAGGAACGTCCTTCGAAGTCAGTGTGATTAACAGCCAATCCCGCTTTGCCGTCGATAAGGGCATGGTCCTGGTCTACAACGATCAGAACGCCGTCCTGCTGACTGCGGGCCAGGCTTCCACCTCTTCAGAAGACCTGAGCATCACCGATCCGGCTTACGAATTCCGTCTGGTGGGCAACGTCACCGCCATCGGCGAAACCGAATGGGCTGTTTCCGGCGTCACCTTCACCGTTACCCCGCAAACCGCCATCGCGTCCGGCGTTGAACTGGGCAGTTTTGTGGTCGTCAAAGGCCGCACGGTCGAAGGCGAGCGCATCGCCGACAGCATTTCCTTCGTCAATGGCAACCAGAAACCGCGTCTGATCTTCACCGGGGTCGTCGAATCAACCTCCGATACCGCATGGGTGGTCAGTGGTCAAACCGTGGTGATCACCAACGAGACCATGATCCAGGCTGGTTTAGGCGTTGGCGACAGCGTGGAAGTGCGGTTTTACCTGGCCGACAACGGCGATTGGGTCGCTGAGGAAATTGAGCGCCTGGACGAAGACGTCATCACGCCCACGCCCGGCAGCACCGAAACGGTCACCCTCACCCCTGAGATCACCAGCACCGTCACGCCTGAATTGACCGAAACAGTCACCCAGACCGTGACCAGCACCATCGATGTAACTCCGACAGGTGACATCGCCTGTGTGGGCGCTGATCCGCAGCCGACGGGGATGACCCTGGCTGAACGCTACGGGGTAACCTACGAAGAAATCATGGGCTGGTTCTGCAAGCACTATGGCTTCGGCGAAATCGACATGGCCTACTCACTGGCGCAAGCCTCCGGCAAGACGGTGGAAGAAGTGTTTGCAATGCGCGAGAGCGGCATGGGGTGGGGCGAAATCAAGAAATTGGTGCAGCCTGAACCGACTGCCAAGCCGCATCCCACCCAGAAACCGAAGCCAACGCAGAAACCAAAACCAACCAAGAAATCTTGATTGAGGTAGTGGGTTCTTAGGGGTCTGGCAACCTTCGCCTCCAGACCCCACCAGGGGAGAACCTGCTGCTTCATCTGACCGCCTCCACATGGAGGCGGTCTTTTGTTTGCTCGCGCAATCTGGATGGTATAATCCAGACAGGTCATCCTTCGTTGTCATCGACACTGAAACCGCCGGTCCGAACCTCATGGTGAAGAGCTTCACAGAAATGGCAAACGCGCGGTTTGGCAGGCATTTGCATGCAGTCTCAGATGTTGATTAATGCGAGTTGTGAATTCAGGGGGCAGCAGGATGATTTACCATCCCGGGACCATAGGTTTGCCGGCAAACCTGCCCAACTTGGGATTTTTCAAACGTGGATTGGATGTTTCCCAGGTAAAAGGTTGTAAAATAGTTAAGCACGGTTCTAAAAATTAATTTTCGCTAAGGTGTCCGGCCAATAATTATGGGAGCCAAGCATGGATGAAAACCAGACTGATCCGCAAAACAATCCGGAACCCATTCAAATTTTGCTGATCATTTTAGGCCTGATTGTGGCCCTGGTTGGGGTGATTTTCCTGTACGTCACGCCAATAGCGGCAAATGTCGTGGTTCCGGCTGCTTTTTGGGTCGTTCTGCTTGGAGCCGGATTGTTTGCCGCAGCGCTGATACTGCGCCCTTCCTCAAAAGTAGCCAGACTACTGAAACACTTCCCGAAAAATCCGACCGGCAGTTGGATTGTCATCGCGGTATTATTATCAGCCACTGCGGCGCTTGCCGCTTACTGGTTTGAAAAGCAAAACATTACCGGCTACCTACCCGTTGTAACCATCTGGTTCCTGGGAGCAGCCTGTTATCTGCTGGCGTTTTTTTCACCCGATAGGCTGCGTCGCGATTGGAAGAAATGGATCATCGACCACCGCGCTGAATTGATCCTTGTGGGCGTTATCCTTTTAATCGGTATCGGGTTGCGCTTCTACAAATTAGGGGACATGCCGTACACCATCAACGGCGACGAAGGCCGGATTGGCATCTTTGCCAAGGAATCAAGCCTCAACCCGCATGCCAATCCGTACTCTTTGCGTGAAAACCTGGGCGGCTTGTATCTTCAGTTGATCAACGCTATGGTAATCGCTTTTGGGTCAAATGCCTTTGCTCTGAGATTGCTGCCCGCCATCGGCGGATCCCTGGCGCTCCTGACCACCTATCGGCTTGCCCGCCATTTGACCAATAAAAACGTCGCCCTGATAGCCATGTTCCTGCTGGCAGTGTCGCACACCCACATGCACTTCAGTCGCACGGCAGCGGTAACTTACATCCAGGGCACCTGGTTGATCCCCCTGGAGCTTTATTTCTTCATCAGCGCGGTGGAGAAACGCAGTTCCTGGCGGGCCGCGCTAAGCGGCATCATTCTTGCCATCCACATGAGCATCTATATTTCAGCCATGATGGTGGTGGGCATCCTGATCGCCTATTTGCTGGTAGCGTTTTTCTGGTTGAAGAAAAACATTCGCCCGGCCTGGCGTCAGATCATGGTTTTTTGGGCTGGTTTTCTGATCGTTCTAATTCCCGAAGGTTCCTACATTCTTCGTCAAACAAACCAATTTATGTCGCGCTTCAATGCCGAGGGAACCTTCAGCTCGGGTTGGCTCGCCAATGAAATCGTAATCACCGGAAAATCCGGAGCAACCATCCTGTTCGACCGTGTGGTGCATGCATTCCTTTCGTTAATCTATTACCCGGCTTTTGAATTCTACGGATCCTACATCCCCATCATCAGCATGGTGACGGCTGTGCTGTTCATCATGGGCCTGGTCTACATCCTGATCCGTGCGCGTTCGCTCAAGATGTTGTTGCTCAACGGATACTTCTGGGGAGCAACCGCCGCGGTAGGTCTCTTCGCCATCCCGCCCTCAGCGGATTCGTACCGCATGCTGGTCGCGTTGCCGGCGGCGATCATCATTGCCGCAATCGGTCTGGACCAGATCTTGACCAGGCTCGGCATTGGCATGAAGACCAGACCATTCCATTATGCAACCATCACCTCTGTGATCATGGTCAGCCTGTTTATTTTCAATATCTGGGCCTATTTCTTTGATTTCATCGGCCAGTGCCGTTACGGCGGAGATGTCCAAACGCGGTTTGCTTCCTATGTGGGCAATTACGCGCAAAAGATTCGCCGCGAAACCAATATCTACCTGCTCAGTAACGAAATCTATCGAATTGGGACGCACGACTCTGTCAATTTTTTGGCCGGGAATCGGCCTATTACCAATGTTGATGATCCGATGGATGATTTCGAACCGGTCTCGGGGGAGATCATCATCGCCAACCCTGACCGCATCGGCGAGTTACGCGCCTGGTCGCGTACGCATCCGGGTGGCGAGTTACAGTATATTTTTGACTGCCAGAAAGAGATCATGTTAGTATACAAGGTGCCCTGACATTGGACCCCACGGAAT
The DNA here is from genome assembly GCA_026645875.1 of Longilinea sp. Taxonomy (GTDB): domain Bacteria; phylum Chloroflexota; class Anaerolineae; order Anaerolineales; family Anaerolineaceae; genus Longilinea. The sequence goes on along the minus strand of JAPKMQ010000006.1, from coordinate 31,973 downwards.
ATGAACGCATGTATCAGGCCGAGCAGGTGCATTGGTGGTACCTCGGTATGCAGGCCATTACTCGCGCGATGCTCGATCGGTATATGCAGAATGGTGATATGCAAATCCTGGACGCCGGCTGCGGTACCGGAGGCGCCATGGCTGCCTGCCTTCCCCGTTACGGGCAGGTAACCGGCTGCGATTCCTCGACCCTTGCCTTGCGCTACTGTCAGGAGCGGGCAATCAATCAGATCGCCCAGGCTTCAGTGACCGCGCTGCCCTTCCCCTCTGGGTCGTTTGACCTGATCACCTGTTTTGATGTGCTTTATGAGCGCGGCGTGGACAGCCCGGCCGCCGCCCTTGCAGAGTTCAAGCGCATACTGCGGCCGGCTGGCAAACTCCTCCTCAGGCTGCCGGCATATGACTGGCTGCGCGGGCACCACGATCAGGCCGTCCACACGGGCCGCCGGTTTGACGCGCGTTCCCTATCCAACCTGCTCGAGATAAGCGGTCTGCGTCTGCTGCACATCACCTATGCTAACACCTTTCTCTTTCCCCTGGCTATCCTCAAGCGTCTGCTTGAGCGCGTCTTTCCCCCGGCAACCGGCTCATCCGACCTGACGCTTGGAGCGGGGCTCTTCAATCCGCTGCTCACGCGCATCCTCTCGGCCGAAGCCCCCATTGCCACCAGTCAGGGCCTGCCCTTTGGCCTGAGCGTGGTCGCGATCGCCCAAAAAGATGGTTTTAATGAACATTGAAGCCAAAGACCGGATCAATTCCCTTAGTATCTGCTTCCCGGCTTATAACGACGGCGGCACCATTGCCAGCATGGTGCTCACCGCGCGAATCGCTGCGCGGCAAATCACGGATGATTTTGAAATCATTGTCGTGGACGACGGCAGCCGCGATCATACCGCTGCTGTCCTGGCGGAAATCTCACAGTTGGTGCCGGAATTACGCGTGATTCAACACCCGCAGAATTGCGGATACGGGGCAGCGCTCACGAGCGCGTTCGAGGCTTCCTCCCGGGATTGGATCTTTTACACGGATGGCGACGCGCAATATAACCCGCTTGAATTGGACCGGCTGGTCAATGGCCTGCACGATTCGGTGGATGTGGTGAACGGTTACAAAACTAGCCGGAATGACCCGTGGATTCGCATCATCCTCGGCGGAATTTACAACTGGATGGTGAAGTTCGCTTTCGGCTTGCGGCTGAAGGATGTGGACTGTGATTTCCGCTTAATGCGCCGCGCGATCTTCGATGTCATCCACCTTGAAAGCAACACCGGTTCAATCTGTGTCGAGATGATCTGGAAAATCCAGAACGCCGGGTATCATTTCGCTGAGGTGCCGGTCTCGCATTACCACCGCCAGTACGGCATCTCCCAGTTTTTCAACTGGCGGCGGCTTTTGCGGACAGCCCGCCATTTAATCACCCTGTGGCGCGACCTGGAGTTGAAAAACAAACTCACGAAAAACACACCATGGAACTTACCAACCTCTTCGAAGAAAAACGTGCGCTGATCACCGGGGGCATGGGCTTCATCGGCAGCAATCTGGCGCACCGCCTGGTCTCCCTGGGCGCACGGGTCAGCATCGTTGATTCGGGCAACCGCGGTATGGGAGCCAACCCCTTCAACCTGGATGGCATCGGCGATCAAGTCGATTTGAACGTTGCCGACCTGCGGGAAGCGCAGGTGATCGAGAGGATGATCGTCGGGCAGGATTATTTGTTCAACCTGGCCGGTCAGGCCAGTCATGCCGGGAGTATGGAAGACCCGCTTGCCGATCTCGAAATCAACGCCCGCTGCCAGTTACGCATCGTGGAAGCCTGCCGGAAATTCAATCCGGTCATCAAAATCATCTATGCCGGCACACGCCAATCCTATGGCCAGGTGCGCCAATTGCCCGTCGACGAAAGCCACCCCATCGACCCGGTGGACTATAACGGAATTTCCAAACGGGCCGGCGAATTGTATCATCTCGTGGCACATCGCATCTTCGGTTTGAATGCGTGCAGCCTTCGCATGACCAACGTTTACGGGCCGCGCATGCGCTGTCGGGATGGACATTTGAATTTTATCGGCCTGTGGATCCGCCGGATCATTGAAGGAAAACCCATCCCGGTGTATGGCCAGGGAACCCAAATCCGCGACCCTAATTTCGTGGACGATGTGGTAGAAGCCATATTGCTGGCTGCCGCCAATCCGGTTTCCAACGGGCAAGTCTATAACCTCGGAGGATCCGAAGCTGTGCGATTAATCGATCTGGCTGACCGGATGATCGAGGTGGCAGGTGGCGGCAGCCGCATGCTAACGCCGTTTCCTGAAGAGCGCCGACGGATTGATATCGGCGACTACCAGGCCAATTTCTCGAAAATCCAGCGGCATTTGGGCTGGCAACCGCGTGTCTCCTTAACTGCGGGTCTGACCCGCACGATCGACTTCTTCCGCCAGAATCAGGAGCACTACTGGTGATGCAATCCATCAAAGCCGTGGATCTACAGGCACAGTACCATGCTATTCAAAGCGAGATCGATGAGGCGGTGGCACGTGTTCTGTCTTCAGGGCAATATCTGCTGGGCGCGGAGACCGGGAAATTTGAGGCTGAATTTTCAACCTACAGCGGAGTGGCCTACGCGGCGGCTGTTGGGTCGGGGACGGATGCCATCCAACTGGCCTTGCGCGCCTGTGAAATTGGCCCCGGCGATGAAGTGATCACCATCGCACATACAGCCGTGGCTTGCATAGCCGCGATCGAACTCAGCGGCGCGAGCCCGGTGCTGGTGGATATCGACCCACGCAGCTTCACCATCGATCCGGAAAAGATCGAGGCAGCCGTTGGCCCGCGCACCCGCGCCATCCTACCGGTGCATCTCTATGGATGTCCGGCCGATCTCGAACCGATCCTGGACATTGCGCAAAGGCGCAACCTGCGGGTGATCGAAGATTGCAGCCAGGCGCATGGAGCTCGCTATCACGGACGACCGGTCGGTTCGCTGGGACACCTCGCCGCCTTCAGCTTCTATCCAACCAAGAATCTCGGCGCCATGGGCGATGGCGGCGCTGTGTTAACCAACGACGCCAGACTGGATGAACGCGTCCGCAAATTGAGACAATACGGCTGGCGCGAACGCAATTGCAGCGACATCAGGGGCGTCAATTCGCGGATGGATGAAATTCAGGCCGCTGTCTTAAGGGTCAAATTGCGCCACCTTGAGGAATGGACTGAACGCCGACGCGCCCTGGCAGCGCTTTATTCAAACGGGTTGGCCGGGTGCGGCGTGGTCCTTCCGACCGAGCCAGCGGGTTCGCGCCATGTTTACCACCAATACGTCATCCGCCATACGCAGCGCGATGAGCTGCGTTCGCACCTGGCTGCGCAGGGCATTCAAACGCAAGTGCATTACCCGGTGCCGGTCCATCTTCAATCGGCATACCGTGACCTGCCGCTGCCGCCAGGCGGTCTGCCTGCGAGCGAATGCGCAGCCCGTGAAGTCCTCAGCCTGCCTATGCGGCCCGAGATGAGCGCTGCCGATTTGGCAGCAGTGTGCGAGGAAATCAGCGCTTTCTCCTCCAGACAGGCGCTGCCTCCAAATGGCTTGATCCCGGTCTGATACCGGGCGGCGGGCATGCTGGATGGTATAATCCAGCCTATGCCTTCACTTGTGTCCATTGATATTGAAACCACCGGTCTGGATTCCCAGGCTGATGCCATCATTGAAATTGCGGCTGTGCGCTTCAACGGCCACCGGGTGGAGGCCGAATGGTCTTCGCTGATCAACCCGGGGCGGCCCATCCCGCCCATGATCACCCAGCTCACTGGCATCACCAACGAGATGGTGCGCAACGCCCCGCCCATACGAGCCATCCTGAACGATCTGGCTGATTTTGTCGGCACGGCGCCCGTGGTCGGCCACAACGTCGGCTTTGACCTTGCCTTTCTGCAACGCTATAACATCCTCAAGCTGAACGAGGTCGTGGACACCTACGAACTGGCCTCCGTGCTGCTACCCACCTCCAGCCGCTATAACCTGGGCACGCTCGGCCAGCAGATGGGCATTCTCATCCCGAACTCGCACCGCGCGCTCGACGACGCCCGCCTGGCGCACGCTGTGTTCACCCGTCTGTACGACAAAACCCTGGCACTGCCGCTCGAGCTGCTAGCCGAGTTCGTACGCCTGTCTGAACCGCTCGAATGGGGCGCGGGCTGGCTATTCGAACAGATTCTGCGCGCGCGCGTCCGCCAACCCATCCCGCCCCGCCGCGGCGGCACTGGGGATTATGGTGCGCTGTTTCATGAAAACGGCGAGCTGCTCGCTCCGCCGCTGACCCCAGCCGCCAATCCAATCCCGCTCAACCCCGATGAGGCCGCGGCCATCCTGGAACACGGCGGCGTTTTCTCGCGCTATTTCAAGAGCTTCGAATACCGTCCTCAGCAGGTGGAGATGACCCGTTCGGTAGCCCAGGCGCTCTCTGAGGGATACCATCTGATGGTGGAAGCCGGCACCGGCACCGGTAAGTCATTTGCATATCTGGTTCCGGCGGCGCTGTGGGCCTACCAAAACAACACGCGCGTGGTCATTTCCACCAACACCATCACGTTGCAGGATCAACTCATCAAGAAAGACATCCCCGACATGCGCGCTGCGCTGGATATTGACCTGCGCGCGGCGGTGCTGAAAGGCCGTTCCAACTATCTATGCCCGCGCCGGCTGGAAACACTGCGCCAGCGCGGCCCCGAAAGCGCCGAGGAAATGCGCGTGCTGGCCAAGGTGCTGGTCTGGCTGAACGAAGGTGGCCAGGGCGACCGCAACGAGATCAACCTGAACGGCCCGGTTGAACGCGATATCTGGTCGCGCATTTCAGCCGAAGACGAAGGCTGCAAAGCCGAAGTGTGCATGGGCCGCTCCGGCGGCGCGTGCCCGTTCTTCATGGCCCGCCAGGCCGCGCAAAGCGCGCACTTGCTGGTGGTCAACCACGCCTTGCTGCTCTCCGACGTGGTCACTGGCAGCCGCGTGTTGCCCGAGTACAACTACCTGATTGTCGATGAAGGCCACCATCTGGAATCCGCCACCACCTCCGCGCTCAGTTTCCGCGTCAGCCAGGGCGACCTGCAGCGCCTGCTGCGCGAAATGGGCGGCACGAGCTCCGGTTCGCTTGGCCGCCTGCTCACCCTCACGCGCAACCTGCTGCGCCCATCTGATTTTGCCGCCCTGAACCAGGCCGTGCAGCGCCTCACCGACCTCGGCTTTCGGCTCGAACACGACCTGACCCAGGTCTTCCAGGCGGTTGACGGGTTCCTTGGGTCCATGCGCGATGGCCAGCCGGTCAGCAATTACGGCCAACAGGTGCGCATTCAAGCCTCCACCCGCACCCTGCCCGCCTGGAGCGACGTGGAAATGGCCTGGGATACCGCCAGCGAAACGTACAAGCTGCTGCTAAACCTGCTCAATCAAATGATCCAATCTTTTTCCGAATTGGATGTGCACAGCGAAGAACTGGAAGACAACATCGGCGTGCTGAGCACGCTGGCCCGCCGTCTGAATGAGGCCAACGCCTACCTGGGCGGCATGATCGCCTCGCCGGATGCCGGTTCCATTTACTGGGCCGAGGTTCCACCCAACAACAGCCGTATCATCCTGCAGGTGGCGCCGCTGCACGTCGGTCCGCTGATGGAAAAATACCTCTGGCACGAAAAAGCCAGCGTCATCGTCACCTCAGCCACACTGACCACCAACAACGAATTTGAATATTTACGCAACCGCCTGAACGCTGACGAAGCCGATGAACTGGTGGTCGGTTCGCCGTTTGACTACGAAAGCGCCGCGCTGCTGTTCCTGGCCAATGACATCCCTGAGCCGTCGGATGCCGGCGCGTACCAGCGTGCCGTTGAGCAATCGCTGGTGCGCCTGGCCTCCTCCACCGGCGGAAGGCTGCTGGCGCTCTTCACCTCCTACGCACAGCTCAAACGCACCGCACAGGCCATCGGCCCTGCGCTGGCCGATCAGGATATTCAACTATACGAACAGGGCGAAGGCGCATCCACCAACACCCTGTTGGAAACCTTCCGCGAGACCGACCGTGCCGTGCTGTTGGGCACGCGCGCTTTCTGGGAAGGCGTCGATATCCCGGGCGAGGCACTATCGGTGCTGGTGATCGTTAAACTGCCCTTCGATGTCCCCTCCGATCCGATCATTGCCGCCCGCTCCGAGACCTTCGAGGATCCCTTCAACGAATACAGCCTGCCCGAAGCCATCCTCCGCTTCCGCCAGGGCTTTGGCCGTCTCATCCGCACGCAATCCGACCGCGGCGTGGTGGCCATCCTTGACCGGCGCATCCTGGCCAAACGCTACGGCAAACTGTTCATCGAATCGCTGCCGCAATGCAAGGTCCAGGTGGGTTCTCTGCGTGACCTGCCCAACCTGGCCGCCCGCTGGCTGAACTTGTAAACCCGGTACGCGCGATTCGTTCTGCTGCTTTTTGGATCAAAAAAGCACGGCGATGGTTGATCCACCGCCGCGCTGGTTCAGATCTCTGGAGTGAACTGGTCTTCGCCCCCTGTGGACGCCAGGTGAAATTCGCCGGGCCTTTCGCTTTCGTCGAACCCGGAAATGAGGATGATGGCATTTACCACGGTTGGCCCGGGGTTGCGCCAGCGGTGGTTTAACTGCGCGGCAAAGATCAGGCTGTCGCCAGCTTCCAACATATAATGCTGGCCCTCGATGTCATAATCCAGCGTTCCGCGCAGGCAAAAAACAAACTCATGGCCCGTGTGCAACATCCCATTTGGGCCGCTGCTGCCGCCATTTTCCAGCGTGAGCAGAAATGCCTCCACCCGTCCGGTGAAGTATTCACCGCCCAGGCCTTCCCAGATCCCGCGCATGAATGGCACGCGGGTGCGTTCGGAAGCCTTGCGAAAGACCACGTTGCTGCGATCGGGCTCCTGCCGAAAAAACGCCGTGATGGGCACCTCCATCGCCGCGGCCAGTTTGTTCAGGGTGCTCACCGATGGAGAGGTGAGATTGCGCTCGATCATGCTGAGCGCGTTGGCCGATAATCCGCTGCGGCGTGCCAGCGAGCGCATGGATACACCGCGTTCCTCACGCAGAGCGCGCAGCCTTTGTCCCACATCCACCGAAATGGCTTCCTTGCCGATAATATCCATCGCTCCTCCTAGATACAAATAATGCAGACAGTCACATAAAAATTATACGCTATTTAAGAGGGTTTTTGTCAACTTATTATCATCGATTTTGAAATACCATAATAAAAAGCGGGACGGGCAACCTCACCCGTCCCGCTTAGTCTGAAATGATTAGAACAACCCGACCACGCGCCCCGTTTCCATGTCCAGGTCCACGTCGTAGAATGCCGGCCGAGTCGGCAGGCCGGGCATGGTGCTCATCTTGCCCAGAATGGGGTAAACGAAACCCGCTCCGACGGATGCGCGGATATCGCGCACGGGGATGCGGAAACCCGTCGGCACGCCCTTCAGGTTTGGATCGTGACTCAGGCTGAGGTGCGTTTTGGCCATACATATGGGCAGCTTGTCGAAGCCCAGGCGGGTGTATTCGGCGATTTGCGCTTCAGCTTCGGGCGAATAATCCACGCCGTCAGCGCCGTATACCTCGCGCGAGATGATTTCGATCTTTTCCTTGATCGACAAATTCAAATCGTAGAGGAATTGGAAATTGCTCGGCTGGTTGGCGGCTTCAACAACTCTCTTTGCCAATTCCACGGCGCCACCGCTGCCCTTTTCCCAATGTTCGCACACTTCCGCCGCAAACGCGCCGCCTTCTTCCACGGCGGCTTTGCGCACCAGTTCCAACTCCGCGTCGGTATCGGTGAAGAATTTGTTCACCGCCACCACCACCGGCACGCCGTATTTGCGCGCCAGCTTGATGTGATGGATCATGTTGGGAAGGCCGGCCCGCAGCAGGTCCAGGTTCTCATCGACGTAAGCCTTGTCCAATGGTTTGCCCGCCACCACCTTGGGACCGCCGCCGTGCATCTTCAGCGCGCGGATGGTCGCCACCAGCACCACCACATCAGGGATCAGGCCGGAGGTGCGGCACTTGATGTCAAAGAATTTCTCCATGCCCATGTCGGCGCCGAAGCCCGATTCCGTCACCACGTAATCAGCCAGCTTGAGCGCGATCTGGTCAGCCAGGATGGAGCTGTTGCCGTGCGCAATATTGGCGAACGGCCCGGCATGCACGAAGACCGGTGTGCCTTCCAGCGTCTGCATCAGGTTGGGTTTAATCGCGTCGCGCATCAGCACCGTCATCGCGCCCGAAACGCCCAGGTCGCTGCAGGTGATGGCCTCGCCGCTTTTGCTCAGGCCAATCACGATGCGGCCAAATCGTTCGCGCATATCCTTCAGGCTGGTGGTCAGCGCCAGCACGGCCATGATTTCGCTGGCCACGGTGATGTCAAAGCCCGTCTCGCGTTCATGGCCGGCCTCTTCCGGTCCCTTGCCGACCGTGATGCCGCGCAGGAAGCGGTCGCTCGTATCGATCACGCGCCGCCAGGTGATGGCATTCGGGTCGATGTCCAAGCGGCAGAGCCGCTTGCGTTGTTCGGGGGTCAGATCATCCGGGTTATCCGTGGTGAAGCCCAGCTTGCGCACGCGTTCGATCATCAGGCGCGAGAAGCGCCGTTTGCCGTCCTTGCCAGCCGAGATCAGGCGGTTGAAAAGCTGCTCGTCGGTGGCCTCGGATTCGTGCAGCATACGCGCATCGATGGCGGCTGCCACCAGGTTGTTGGCCGCGGTGATGGCGTGAATGTCGCCGGTCAGGTGCAGGTTGAACTCTTCCATGGGAATCACCTGGCTGTAGCCGCCGCCGGCTGCGCCGCCCTTGATGCCAAACGTGGGACCCTGGCTGGGCTGGCGGATGCAGGTCATCACGCGGTAGTTCAGCAGCGCGCCCAGGGCCTGGCTGAGCCCGACCGTGGTGGTGGTCTTGCCTTCACCCAGCGGGGTCGGCGTGATGGCGGTCACATCGATGTATTTGCCGTCCGGGATATCCTTCAGGCGATCCAGCACTTCCAGTTTTACTTTGGCCTTATACGGGCCGTAAAACTCAATTTCCTCCGGGAGAAGTCCCAATTCCTCGGTGATCTGCGAAATTGGTTTAATATCCGATTCCTGCGCGACCTCGATATCGGATGGAACGGGCTTGCGCAACTTCAGCGGGGTCGCTGTAAACGGACGCCGGGTTAATGCACACATCGCTACTTCTCCTTTTTAGAATGTGGGAATATGCCTTTATTATCTGTCAGACAATTCAACTTGGCAAGTTAATTAAGAGAAATACCGGCTTCTTCATCGATTCAGATGTTGAGAATGATAATTGGCCCGCCCCCGGTCACCGTTATGCAGATTATCAACTTGTGGGGCGAGAGGGGGTCGAACCCTCACGATGTCTCCATCGACGGATTTTAAGTCCGTTGCGTCTGCCGATTCCGCCATCGCCCCGATCAACGCTATTTTACCCCCAACGGGGCGCGCTGTGAAGCCAATTACAGTTCATTCAGGCGCGGATTGAGCCGCTTGCGCAGCCGCGCCAGCGATGAATAAAAATGCACCCAGAACGGCGATAGCTTTACCTGTTGCTGGCCGTCCCAGATCACCGTTTTCAGATCTTCCGCGCTGGAAAACGGCGGCAGCAACAAGGTGGCCTGCCCCAGTTCGCCCAGCGTGTGCGCGTCCGAACCGACTGTGCCGGCCAGGTGGTGCTGGCGCGCGAATTCCGCCGCCTGCGAATTCATACGCGCATCCAGGCAGCGCGCGTTGAACACCTCAATCGCATCCACGTACGGCGCAATTTCCAACAGGTCGGGCAGCGGCCAGCCGTAGCGCTGCAAATCAAACGGGTGTGAAACGCTGATGAAAGCGCCCTGGCTGCGCAAGCGCGCAATCGTCTCCAGCGGCGTCAGGTTGGGCGGCACGTGCTCGCTCACGAAGGCCGCCAGCAACTCGCCGCGCGTGGTCTTGATCTCTTCGCCGACGATCACCCGCTCCGGGTCCAACTCACGGGCGCGCAGCGCGCCTTCGAGGCGGTTGTGGTCGGTGATAATCAGCCGGTCAATGCCCTTTCGAGCCGCTTCCGCCACCAAATCCGCGGGTCGGACCAGGCTGTCTTTGGAAGCCGTAGTGTGGCAGTGAAATTCAACCCTCCACAAGGGTGCCATGCCTTTCCCGCAAGCCCAACAGATCTGGTGAGACCGCCCAGGCTGCCATCCCCAGCAGAATGCCAAACCAAAACGTCGCCAGGCGGATCAACAGGGTGGCCGTGGTGGCCAAGGCGGGCTCGATGCCCACCAGCAGCGTCAGCATGCCGGCGATGGAGGCCTCAGCAGCGCCCAGCCCGCCCGGCAGCGTCGAAACCGCGCCGATGACGGTGGCAAACGCCAGGATGAACACCGCGGTCGAAGCCAGTTGCAGGCTGGCCGGAAGGCCCAACCCCAACAGAATCAGGTAAAAGCCAATCCCCTCGCCCAACCAGGAGACCGTACCCAGGCCGACGGCCAGCAGCGTGGGCAGCGGTTTGAACAGCGCGTAACTACCCTCGTAGAACTCGCGCAGGCCGCCGGCAAAGCGCCGCGCGAGCGGCACTTTCTCCAGCCAGCCCAGCGCGGCCAGCGCTAACGGGCGGATTTGCGAAATGACGATGATCGACACCAGCAAAATCAAAACCGCGGCAAAGGCCGGCCAGTAACGTGGATAAGCGATGATGCCGGCCACCGACAACATCAAAACAGCCATGCCGTCGCTGATGCGCTCGGCCACCACCACCGAAATGCCGCGTGCAACCGGCACGCCGGTCTTGCGATTGACCCACACGGCCTTCAGCACCTCGCCGACCTTGCCGGGGGTCACAGCCAGCGGAAAGCCCGCCACGAAAAGCCGCAGGCTCTCCCTCAGCGGCAGCCCGCGCGCCTCAATCTGGTTCAGGTAAAAATGCCACTTGAAAAAGCGCAGCGTGTAATTGCACAGCGTGAGCAGCAAGGCCAGCGGGAACATACGCCAATCAAAAGTCAGGATATTCTGTTCCACCTGGCGCAGATCGCCCAACAAAGCCAGGCCGAGCATGACCAGCACCCCCAGGATCAACCCGGGGATTAATTTCTTGCGGATAGATTGCAGCGTGAGGTCCTGTGAATTCTTTCCGGATTGCATGCCCCCATTATACATAAAACCGGCGGGAAAATAATTACAGCCTTGAAAGCCTCGACCCATTTCAGGGTCATGCTATAATGGTTAAACTGGCTTTGCAGGTAGCCTGAAAAGGCTGCTGCTCCGCCCTGGCCAGTTCCCCATCCGCTTCAGTTTCATACCCTATATCTATCCGGAGGAAAGAGTGAAACGCACTGTATTGTTTGCCATTTCGATTCTGGCCATTCTGGCCATGCTGCTCACGGCTTGCAGCGCTCCCAAGACCAAGGTCACCGTTGCCACCGACGCTACCTTCCCACCGTTTGAGTTTGTGGATGAACAAACCAAGGAAATGACTGGGTTTGACATCGAATTGATCAAGCTGGTCGCGGAAAAAGCCGGCCTGGAAATTACAATTGAAAACACGCCCTTCGATTCGGTCACGGCCGGCATCAGCCAGTGCCAGTTTGACGTCGCCATTGCAGCCATTACCATTACAGAAGACCGCAAGAAAGAAATGCTCTTCTCTGAACCCTACATCAACGCGGGCCAGATCGTTGTCGTGCGCTCGGGTAATACTGACATTAAGGGCTACGCCGACCTGACCGGCAAGACTGTGGCTGCTCAGTTGGGCACCACCGGCGCCATCGAAGCCGAAAAGATTGCCGATGTCACCTTCAAGCCCTATGATTCCTACGATCTGGCCTTCCTCGACCTGCAAAACGGTCAGGTGGATGCCGTCATCGTGGACTACCTGACCGCAGTCGGTTTCCTGGGAAAGAACCCGGGCACGCTGCAAATGGTTGGCGAGGTCTTCACCGACGAATCTTACGGCATTGCCGTGTGCAAGAACAAAACCGATCTGCTCGACAAAATCAATGCAGCGCTCAAGGCACTCACCGACGAAGGGAAAATCAAAGAGCTGGAAACCAAATTCCTGGCCGGCGAATAACCCCATTGAAGATCTGCCTGTGAGGTTGGTCACCAGCCTCACAGGCCGTTTTTTGGAGTCTCATGAGCTCATCATCCTATCCTGCACCTACCCCCAAACCCCTGATTAGTTCTGGAAAAACTGAGAAAAAATCGCGCATCGATCCCTGGTGGGGATTGGTGGCAGTGGTTGTTGCGCTGATTCTGATCCTCAATTTTTCATCGCCAGACCCCTACAACCGCATCCTGGTCTTCCTGCAGGAAGGCATCTGGGTCACGGTGAAAATCACCCTGATTTCTTTTCTGCTGGTGATGGTTTTAGGTCTATTCGTTGGCCTCGCGCGGCTCTCAAAAAATACAATTGTTCGCGGGATTGCCACCGTTTACGTGGAAGTGATCCGCGGCATTCCAATGATGGTGCAAATCATCTTCTGGTATTTCGCCTCGCCAGCCATCGTCCAGCAGATCGGCACATCCTTGAACAACCCGGCACTGGCCAATTTCCGCCCGGACGGGACCACCATGGCCATTTTTGGCCTGACCTTCGGTTACGCCGCCTACATGAGCGAAGTGTACCGCGCCGGCATCCAGAGCATCTCGCGTGGCCAAATGGAAGCGGCCCGCAGCCTGGGCATGACCTATTTTCAGGCCATGCGCTATGTCATCCTGCCCCAGGCGGTGCGCGTCATCCTGCCCCCGGTCGGCAATGAGTTCATCACGCTGCTCAAGGATACGGCGCTGGTCAGCGCCGTGGCCGTGCCGGATATGACCCGCCGCGGGCGCGAATTTCAGGCTTCAACCTTCATCATCATCGAAACCTGGGTGATGGTCGCGCTGGTTTATCTGGTGATGACCCTGCTGGCCACCCGCCTGGTAAGCTGGGTCGAAAAACGCTCCAAATTCGAGAGGTAGCTCATGGAACCGATCATCCACATTGAAAACGTACACAAATGGTTCGGGACGGTCCATGCGCTTCAAGGCGTCAACCTCGACATTCTCAAAGGACAGGTGGTGGTGGTCATCGGTCCCTCCGGCTCGGGCAAATCGACCCTGCTGCGCTGCATCAACCGCCTGGAGGAGTTCGACGAAGGCAAAATCATCGTCGACGGCATTCCGCTTGACAGCGCCAAGAACATCAACGCAGTTCGCACCGAAGTCGGCATGGTTTTTCAGTCCTTCAACCTGTTTCCTCACCTGAGTGTGATGGACAATATCCTGCTGGCCCAGAAAGTGGTGCGCAAGCGCGGCCAGATCGAAAGTGAAAACAAAGCCCGCTTCCTGCTCGAAAAGGTGGGCATCCCCGACAAAGCCAAATACTACCCGCTGCAGCTATCTGGCGGGCAGCAGCAGCGCGTGGCGATTGCCCGCGCGCTGGCCATGGATCCCAAGATCATGCTCTTCGATGAACCCACCAGCGCGCTGGATCCTGAAATGATCCAGGAAGTGCTTGACGTGATGACCGACCTGGCCCACGAAGGCATGACCATGGTGGTCGTTTCGCACGAAATGGGTTTCGCGCGCGCCGCCGCCGACCGGGCCATCCTGATGGATGCCGGTCAAATCATTGAAGAGGCCCCGCCGGAAATCCTGTTCACCAACCCCAAGCAGGAGCGTACCAAATCGTTCCTGTCCAAAATCCTTTAACACTCCCAGGGCGGCCGGTTGGCCGCCCGGTCTTTTTCATTGCGGTATAATTTATTATCAATCACCTGCATCCCGCAATACCGGTTGGGAGGTCTGTTGGTATGAAACGGCTCGCTTTCGGGCTGGCGCTTGTGCTGGTCCTAATCGCCATAATGCTCTTTGCAAAGCCCAGTTTCTCACAGGCCAACCCTGGCAGCGCGCTGGTGCTGGTCAGCCCGGCAGCCTGCCCAAGCGCGGGCTGCGCCGCAGGGCAGCGATTGAACGTGCAGGCCAGCTACGACCTGGGCGTCTTCGAACCCGGCCCAAATCCCAACGTCCAGGTGTGCGTTTACGCGCCCATCGCCTGGTCAGCCTCCCAATTGCGCCTCGATCCGCGCGGCGGGGTGACCCATGCCGCGTACACGCCCTCCATCACCTACTGCAATGAAACCGCGCCGGCAAATTACACGCTACTTGGCGGCGCTTACGCCAGCCTGACCGCCGACGCGTTTGGCGATTCGCTCGGCTTTGCCTTCCGCATTGGCGATACCGCCATTGCGCCTGGTTCGGTGCTGGTGCGCGTGATGGAGCAATCCGCCAGCAACTGGACGCGCACCGAGCAGTCCTTCCTGGCGGTGCCGGTGGTGCCGGCGGGCTCCACGGTTTTTGTTGCCAACGATGCCGCCGCATGTTCCATCAATACGCCCTGTTACGTCAACAGCGGTGATGACCTGGCCGACGGTCTGGGCACCGGCCTGAAGGACGCCATTGATGCGCGGGCGGGGAACCCACAGGGCAACATCGTCATCCTGGGTAATTACACTGTCAAAAGCCAGACAGTTCTGGTGGACCAGCCGGTAACGATTGCCGGGTTAAGCGATGCCAGCCTGACCTACACCGGGCAGGTGTGCAACCAGCCCATGCTGGGCATCACCGCCGGCGCGACCCTGCGCAGCCTGAACATCAACGACGGCGCCTGCGCAACCACCAGCCGCGACTTGATCGCGGTCAACAGTACTGCCAACGTGACCATCGAATCAAACGACCTGGTCAACGGTGCCAATGCTGTCACGGTTGCCAGCAATAGCGGCAACCTGCTGTTGCGGTTCAATCACATCCGCGGCAACAGCGGGTATGCCGCCCTGGTCGCCGCCGGCGCCGGCACGGGCCGACTGGAGGCCCTGGCCAACAACCTGTACGGTAACCGCAGCGGCGCGCAGGTGGAATGCAACCAATCGGGACGCGTCGATCACAACTTCTGGGGCAGCGGCGGCGTGGCGGCTTCCAATTGCACCTACACAGCCAGCAAACGCCTGGGCGCCGCCGTGCAATTGCGGCCCGCCGCCCCCGGCATTCAAGCCGGCGAATTTATTGTCGCTTCCAGCCTGGGCAGCGCCTTCGACGGCCAGATCTCCTTCCAGCACGCGGCTGAGGGCAGCGATTTCTCGCTGTTTGTGCTCAACCACGGCTACGGCAGCCCTGAGAATGTCCCGTTCACCGGCGCATCCTCCGAACTGACTCCCTGCTCGAATTACTGGGACGTGTTCCTGCCCGACGGCGTGACCCCGAATTCGACCCTGGCGCTGTATTTTAAATACAACCTGAACTCGGGATGCACCGCCACCATCGAATCGACCGCCTACTGCGGCCAGACCGACCCGGCGCTGCTTCCCCTGTACTGGTATAATCCGGCTGCCAACATCACCGGCGGTTGGTCCACCACCGGCAAAAACCTGGGCGCTTTCACCGGCCAGGATACGGTCTGTCTGCCGGAAACGGATGAATTGCGCGTCAGCATCGACACGACCGGCCGGCCGAATTTCGCAGACGACCTGCGTTTTTTGCCCTTTGTGGTCGGCGTTCCGGCGCAAAACGCGGCGGTCATGCTCACCAGCTTCTACAGCCAGTCAAACGAGTCGCAAATCCTGCTCAACTGGTCCACATCCAGCGAATACAACGTGCAGACCTTTTACGTTCAGCGCGACGTGGTGGGCGGCAGCGGTTTTCAACGCATCTCCGCGCCGATCGCCAGCCAGGGCACGCCGCAAGCCGGCGCCGCCTATCAGTACCTCGACACAGGTCTGACCAACGGTACGACCTACCGCTACCGCCTGGAGATTGTCACCGTCAACCAGCAATCCATCTTTTCCGGCGAACTGCTGGCAGCCGCGGGCATCCCCACACCGACCCCCACCGGCACGGTGACTGCCACACCTACCATCACGGTAACTCCCACCCCCACCACGTCGCTCACCCCCACCATCTCGGCCACGCCAACCATCACATCCACTCCGACCATCACGCGCACGCCAACCCGCACGCGCACGGTATATGTGGCTGTGCCCACCTGGACGCGCACCCCGCGGCCCTCCACGTTCCGCACCTCCACGCCGTCGCGCACGGCCAATTCGCTCACCCGCACCGCCCAGGCAGGCGGCCTGTCCACGTCCTCCTCCGGTTATCCGCCGCCCGGCACCAGCCCCACATTCAGCAACAGTTACCCGGGTCCGGGAGGCACAGCGACCGGCAGTTCCGGCGGCGCCTATCCCCCGCCCGGTAATGAGTTAACCGCAGCAGTCCTGACAACCGAAACCGGGATCGTGGGTGAAACCGGCACGCCCACGCCGCGCACTTTCCTGACCCGCACACCCACAGTAACGGTCACGGTCACGCCTACGCTGGCGGGGCCTGTGGAAGAACCCCAGAGCCGCGGGCCCTGGCTGCCGGTGCTGATTATCCTGTCCGGCGTCGCGATCCTGGCCGGCCTGGCCTGGTACTTGTGGAAGCACAATATTATCTCGCTCCCGTTCCTCCCGCCCGCGGGAGAGGAAGATTCCGCCGGGAACGGCGAAGAAAACGAAAACTTCCCGGACAGCCAATAAACTTCCCACACGTACACTCCTGCACCGGCGGCAAGCTTGCTGCCGGTGCTTTTTGGTCGATCTCAACGGAACTGATAAGAGGATTTTTTTGACTTTTCATCTTTTTTATGCTATTCTACGCTCTCGGGAAAACTCCCCAAACTGTAAAATAGAAAAGCTGGAAGGCGCGTATGCAACGCGAACGAATCTCGGAAAACGTCTATTGGTTCCAATCTGAAATTTATGCTCAGGTCACCGCCGGGGCCATCACTGGCCCGCAATGGGCTGTTGTCATCGATACGCTGGCACTGCCGGAAGAAACCCTGGCCATGCGCTCGTTTATTGAAGACCAGCTCGGCGTGCCGGTGCGCTATGTGATCAACACTCACTACCACGCGGACCACTCCGGCGGCAACTGCTTCTTCCCCGGCGCGACGGTCGTCGGCAGCGAGTTCTGCCGCGATCTGATTCTCACCAAGGGGCAGGCCTCGCTGGAATCTGCGCGCAAGCTCAATCCTGTCTTCAAGCAAATCAAAATCGTCGCCCCGCAAATCACATTCCGCGACGGCTCCCTTTCACTGCGGGTTGGCAAGAAAAACCTGGTGCTCTTTCACACGCCCGGCCACTCCGCGGATGGCATTTCCATCCTGGTGGAAGAAGACCGCGTGCTATTCGCCGGAGATGCTTTCATGCCGCTGCCCTACATCCTGGACGGCGATTATGACACCATGGTCAATACCATTCGGAAAATCGGAAAGATGGGGCTGGAAAATATCATCCAGGGGCACGGCGATATCATCCTGCGCGGTGAAATTGATGAGGCCGTCAAGGAAAACCTGAATTACCTGGCCAATCTGCGCAAAGCCGTGCGCGCGGCTGCCCGGCGGCGCAATCCGTTGGACGCCCTGCTGACGATTGATGTGGAATCCTGCGGCAAAAGCCGCGTGCATCTGGGCGGCCTGGCTGATGAGTTGCACCGCCGCAACGTGCGCTTCCTGTACAAATGCATTCAGGCAGAAGAAACCCTCGAAATGGCCAAGGAAGGCGCTCTTGAGGAAGAAGAGCCGTACGAAGAATAACCTAAAAGTGACAGAATCCAAACGGCGGCCGTCCCCTGGACCTGCCGCCGTTATTGTTTATTTGGGCTGCGAAGTGGATTTCTCTGCCTGCCGCTTGCGTAAATAGGCACGCAGGCCCACCACGCGTTCGGTGCCTTCGCGCAGGCGTTTCAGGTTGGGCCGCAGCGCCCAGAGAACAATCCCAATTGCCACAAAGCCGTAGGCCACGTACAACCAGGGCAAGCCAAAAAAGGCTGCCTGGATGATCGAAATCATCATCGCCAGGACCGCGACGCTGATGGTGGTCACGGACGCGTAACCGATGAGCACAAAAACAAGCGCGGCCAGCGGCAGGATGAGGAACATGACCGGTCCGCCGACGGCCACCGCCCCGCCCAGGCACGGCGCGCCACCAGCGCCGCCACCCAGCCGGACACGGCCGTGGGTGGTCTTTTCGATCAGAAAGACCGAATAATTGTGACCGATGATGGCCAGCAACGCCGCGGCGACCTTCACCCAATCGTTCCCGGGGACCAACCAGCCAGCAATCCAGGCGGTTGAAATGCCTTTCAGCACGTCCAGTCCGGCCGTGAACAATCCGGCCAAAAAGCCAGCCGCGCGCATGGCGTTGGTACCGCCGGTGCGCCCACTTTCCACGGTGCGAATATCTTTTCCGCTGGCGATTTTCACCACCAGCCAGCCGAATGGAATGGAACCCACCAGATAAGAGAGCAGCAGTGCCAGGCCAATATTCCAGATCGTCATCGTTGTTTATCCTCCAGCTTAAGCATAACCCCGAAACGGTGCAAAAGATATTGGCGCTTATTCAATAATGAGCTCAATTTCCATAAAGCCGCTTCCATCCAATCGAAACCCGCGCAGGGACCATTCTCCGTCCTCCGGCACGGCAATGATCGTAACAGTATCCGGGTAGGCAAATTCCGCCACGTCCGTGGGCGACGGCGTTTGCGGCCCGCGTGGATGGGAATGGAAAATGGCCAGCAAATCCAATTCATCTTCTTCCATCCTCAAGAAAGCCTGCAATTGCTCCTGCGGGTTCATGCGGAACGCAACCGGACTGCGCAACTCATTTTCAACCGTAAAAACCAGGCTGCACAGGCCATCGCGCCCTGCCAGCAGGCCGCAGCCTTCCTCCGGCAGGCAGGCCGCCAGATGCTCGACCATCGCATTGCGCAACTCCGGCGGGATGCGCATGGCTATGCCGGAACCAGGAACGCCAGGCTGGTCATGGCAGCCAGCATGCTGGCCGGCTCCAGCCAAATGCTCTTAACCGGCTGGCTCTCTTCCACACCACCGGCCAGGCTGGTGGCCGCGTAAGCCGCACCGGTCAGCAGCAACGCAAATCGCAGCGGAGGCGCCGGTAGATAATGTAAACCGACAACGAGCTGCCCCACAAACAGGGAAATCCCCACCGCCCAGGCGAGGCACCAGCGGCCGTTCAGACGCAGGAACAAGGTGCGCAGGCTAAGCAGCGCAACGCTCGGCACCAGGGTGGCCAGGATTTCATACAGGCGCAGGCCTGCCGCGCGCGTCGCGACTGCCAGGATCAGGAACAGGCCAAACGAAACCGCTGTCAGGGCTGCGCTGGCCGGCGCGTGGCGGATGTCAAAATCATCCAGCACAATGTATTCCGCGAGCATCACCACCACCAGCAGCAACGCGCCCAACGCAAACACGGCCCACCACTGCGGGCTGACTTCGAGTGTTCCGAGCGTGGTACCCACCACCCAGGCGGTCAAACCCGGCAGCAGCCAGTAAATGCGCGCCCGGCGGTCGCGAAAATGGGGGTGGCCCTCAAACAGCCAGGTGCTGCCGGTCGCCGCCAGCAGAGCCGTGATCGCAGAGATCAGGGCGGGAAACGTCAGGCGGATCACAATGAACACGCCCGGCAATTGAAAAAACAACCCGCGTTCCGGGATGTTGACGAAGGGCATCAAAGCGTAAGCCAGCAGCACCACCGCCACCAGGATGCTCAGCCGGTTGACCTCGGGTAAATGTTGATGCTCTTCCATACTGGATTCATTTTATCGCGTTTTCAACCGCTTCGATAGGGCCCATCGGCTGGCCGGCTTGCAGGCCCAGTTGTGGTAAAATTAGAGTTTGGTGTGAGTGTCCGCATGGAAAACCAGAGCCACATGATCTCCCCTCCCCCCCGCCTGATGACGGCCATGATTGCCGGGTTTAATGCCGTGGCAAATCATGTCTATCTCATTTTGCCGCCGATCTTGCTGGATGTCTTTCTGTGGTTGGGGCCGCGGCTCAGCCTTGAACGCATCCTTTCTCCGATGATCGCCGACATGACCGCCACCTTCGAAAAGCTGGGCAACGCTGATCTGGCCCAGGCAATGACGACCAGTATCGACCTGTGGAAGGAATTTGCGCAACAATTTAATTTTTTCAGTCTGCTGCGCACCCTGCCGGTGGGTATCCCCAGCCTGATGGCAGGCAGCGTTGACCCGGCCACACCGCTGGGCGGCTTTACGCGGCTGGAAGTCAATTCGACCACCGGGTTGCTGCTGATTGGGCTGCTAATGGCCATTTGCGGCCTGATCCTGGGTTGCTATTATTTCTCGTCCGTCTCGCGCACCAGCGTCAACCCGATCAATGGCGCCAACCTGCGTTGCAATAGCTGGCAGGCCGGCCAGACGGTCCTTTTGACGCTGCTCTCGCTTGCGCTGGTTTTAACTCTGGCCATCCCCGGCATGTTGATCATCTCGGTGCTGACCTTCGTCAACCCTGCGCTGGCAACCGGCGCCCTGTTGGTGGCCGCGTTGTTCGGCATGTGGTTTCTCATCCCGCTGGTTTTTTCGCCTCACGGCATTTACACGCGCCAGCAAAACGCGGTCACATCCATGTTAAGCAGCGTCCGCCTGGTGCGGTATTTTATGCCCAACGTCAGCCTGTTCATCCTGATTGCCTTTTTGCTCTCGCAGGGGCTC
Organism: Longilinea sp.; assembly: GCA_026645875.1. Lineage (GTDB taxonomy): Bacteria > Chloroflexota > Anaerolineae > Anaerolineales > Anaerolineaceae > Longilinea. Next base: position 11,399 of record JAPKMQ010000006.1, on the reverse strand, counting down.
AACCGGCTGTGGCTGGTGCCGCCCGCCGATTCCTGGCTGACGCTGATTGGCATTGCCGGCCATGCCTTCATCTCAACAGCGCTGCTGGCGGCCAGCTTCATCTTTTACCGCAACGCATCGGCCTGGCTGGAAGAAACCTTAGCCAAAGCTGCCCAAACGCGCATCTAAGTCATCAAGCGGCTCCGCAGGGGGCGAATGCTCATTAATCGTGGAGGATTTTCGTGGTAACCAATAACCCTTCTTCGTATGGTGCAAAGGATATCCAGGTCCTTGAAGGTCTGGAAGCCGTACGCCGCCGCCCGGGCATGTACGTGGGCGGCACAGATATCAAAGCCCTCCACCATCTGGTGTACGAGGTCGTCGACAACTCCATCGACGAAGCCCTGGCCGGCGCTTGCGACAGCATCCACATTACCATCCACGAAGACAGCAGCGTTACCGTCGAAGACAACGGCCGCGGCATCCCTGTGGATATCCATCCTGAGAAGAAAAAATCGGCGTTGGAAGTGGTCATGACCATCCTGCACGCGGGCGGCAAATTTGGCCATTCCAGCTACAAAGTCTCCGGCGGTTTGCACGGCGTGGGCGTTTCGGCGGTCAACGCGCTGTCCGAATGGTGCGAAGTGCGCGTTTGCCGTGAGGGCAAGGAATACTTCCAGCGCTACGAACGCGGCATTCCCCAGGAAGCCGTCAAGCAAATTGGCAAGTGCGACCAGGACAAGACCGGGACAAAAACAACCTTCCGCTTCGACCGGGATATTTTCAAGGGCGAGCTTGATTTTAAGTTTGAGACGCTGGCGCAGCGCTTCCGTGAAATGGCCTTCATCACCCGCAAGGTGCAAATCCGCCTGGTGGACGAGCGGACCAACCACGAAGTGACCTTTTACTTCGAGGGCGGAATCGCGTCCTTCGTGCGGTTCCTCAACCGCAACCGCGGCGTGCTGCACCCTGTTTTTGCCGCCGAAAAGGACGTGGAAGCCATCGGCATTGAGGTCGCCATCCAGTACACCGACGCGTACGCCGAATCGGTTTACTCGTTCGCCAACACCATCAACACCATCGACGGCGGCACGCACCTCACCGGCCTGCGCACCGCCATCACACGCGTCATCAACGACTACGCCCGCAAGGCCAACCTGCTCAAGGATGCCGACCCGAACTTCACCGGCGATGACACCCGTGAGGGCATGACCGCCATCGTCTCGGTCAAGCACCCCGACCCGCAGTTCGAGTCGCAGACCAAGGTCAAGCTGATGAATCCTGAGGTGCAGACCTACGTGCAGCAGGTGGTGGGAGAGGCGTTCAGCACATTCCTCGAGGAAAATCCGCAGGCTGCCAAGGCGATCGTGCAGAAATGCCTCACCTCGGCTCACGCCCGCGACGCTGCGCGCAAGGCGCGCGACCTGGTCATTCGCAAATCGGCGCTGGAAAGCCTGACGCTGCCTGGCAAGCTGGCCGACTGCTCCGAAAAGGACCCGACCAAAGCCGAGATGTACATCGTGGAAGGCAACTCGGCCGGCGGCTCGGCCAAACAGGGCCGCGACCGCCACTTCCAGGCCATCCTGCCGCTGCGCGGCAAGATCCTCAACACCGAACGCGCCCGCCTGGACAAAATGCTGGGCAACCTTGAAATCAAGTCGATGATTTCAGCGCTGGGTACCGGCATCGGCGACAACTTTGATGTCAGCAACCTGCGCTACGGGCGCGTCATCATCATGACCGATGCCGACGTCGACGGCGCGCACATCCGCACACTGCTGCTGACTTTTTTCTTCCGCTTCATGCAGCCGCTCATCGAGCAGGGGCATCTCTTCATCGCCCAACCGCCGCTTTTCCGGCTCGCCTACAAGAATCAGGTCCGCTACGCGTTCAACGAAGCCGACAAGGATAATATCATCAAGGAACTCGGCGCCAGCCCCGCGCTTCATCACCACGCATGCCAAAACGGTGCGCAACCTGGATATCTAAATAACAAAAGCCCGGGAAATTCCCGGGCTTTTTTCTTCTCTGCTAAAATACCACCATGCCCCGCCCACCTCGCAAATTGCGCCCCCAGGGTCAGATCACCCGCGGAAAGACCGCGCGCAACCGACTGCGACGCGTGGATAACTTCCTGTGCCTGTACGACCCCGCGCTCATCCGCCAGCCCGACCCGCCCGGTCAGGTATCCTGGTACGTGGACCTGGGCTACGGCGAGGAAGCCTTCACCGCACTCGAATCGGCAGAACGACTGCGCCGCTTGAACCCGGCACTGCCCGTGCTGGGCGTGGAAATCGACCCCGACCGCGTTGAACGCGCCCTGCCTTACGAAGACTCGCTCACCCGGTTCCGGCTGGGCGGGTTCAACCTGCCGCTGCTGCCGGGTGAATCGGCGCGCCTGATCCGTGTCTTCAACGTGCTGCGCCAGTACGAAGAAAGCGAGGTGCAGGACGCGCTGCTCACCCTGGGCGAACAGTTGATTCCTGGCGGCCGGATCATCGAAGGCACATCGGATCCCTTCGGGCGCATCTGGGTGGCCAACCTGCTGCGCAAGCAGGCTGACGGCGAGCTGTGGGTGGAGGGCCTGCTCTTCAGCACCAATTTCCGTTGGGGGTTTGAACCGGCCATCTTCCAACCGCGCCTGCCCAAGAACTTCATCCACCGCATGCTCCCCGGCGAGACCATCGACGCCTTTATGAGCGCCTGGAAAGGTGCTGCCCTGGCCACCATCGGCGTGCGCACGCTCGGGCTGCGCCAGTGGTTCATCGCCTCGGCGCTGGCGCTGCGCGAACTGGGCTGGCCGGTCGAAACGCGCAAACGCCCGCTGCGCCAGGGCTACCTGCTGTGGAAACGCTCCGGCCGGGTGCGCGACGGCGCGCTATTCCGCGACCTGCCCGCCTGAACCGCCCGCCGCTTTTCCCGCGCCTTGCTTCGTGATACACTCATAGGAAATCCCACTGGTGAGGTGATTATGACCCGCAGCCTGCTCTTTCGCACCGAGGACCTTTCCGAATACATTGTCCAGTTCTTTGTCCGGCATGATATTTCCCCCAAGGACGCGCGCATCGCCGCCGACATCCTGCTGGCCGCTGACCTGCGCGGCGTCGATTCACACGGCATCATCCGCCTGGATACGTATTACGGCACGCGCCTGCGCAAGGGGCTGATCGACCCGCGCGCCAGGTTGGAGGTGGTGCGTGAGACCTCCACCACGCTGGCGATGGACGGCGGCAGCGGCTTGGGGCAGATTGTCGGCTACACGGCCATGCAGCGCTGCATCGAAAAAGCCCGCCAGTCGGGCATTGCCATGGTCACGGTGCGCAACAGCAACCACTACGGCATCGCCGGATATTACGCCATGATGGCGCTGCCGGAGGATATGATTGGCGTCAGCTTCACCAACGCCCAACCGCTGGTCGCGCCCACCTATGGACGTAAGGCCATGCTTGGCACCAACCCCATCGCCGTGGCCGTTCCGGCCGGTGGTGAACGCCCCTACGTGCTGGATATGGCCACCAGCATCGTGCCCATCGGCCGCATCACCGTCTATGACAAAGCCGGCAAAGCCATCCCCGAAGGCTGGGGCATCGACCACGAGGGCAAAATCACCACCGATCCCAAGCAGGTGTTGAATGGCGGCGCGCTGATGCCCCTGGGCGGCATCGACCTGATGCGCGGCTATAAGGGCTACAGCCTGGCGCTGCTGGTGGATATCTTCAGCGGCGTGCTGGCGGGTTCGGCTTTCGGCACGGATGTTGCCCAGCCCTCAACAAACGAACCCGCGCGCGTTGGCCACTTTTTTGCCGCCATGCGCATTGACGCCTTCCGCCCGCTGGAGGAATTCAAGCAGGATATGGATGGCTTGATCCGCATGATGAAGGACTCTCCCAAGGCGGTCGACCAGGAACGCATCTACATTGCCGGTGAAAAAGAGTTTGAGATGGCCGAACGCCGCCGCACCCAGGGAATCCCACTGCTCGAAACCGTCGTCGATTCGCTCAAAGCCAGCGGGCAACTTGTCGGCTTGCCCTTTGATCTGGATGTACTGGGTGTTGTAGAGAATTAATCAAAAAACCACAGAGACATCATGCCCGTTAGGGCACAGAGCACACCGAGAAAAATCGGGTTAAGAAGAGAAGGAATGAGTACTCCCTCTTCTTATTGACTGATTCTGGGTTCTTTATGTCTCTGTGGTTATCTTTCCCTTTCTTTCTATCTTCTTACGCTGAGACCTCAGTATCTTTGTGGTTCTCTTTCTTCTCTCTCCCCTCTTCTTTCCTCTTCAACCTTTCTTCTCTGTGGTCTCAGTGTCTCTGTGGTTTTCTTTCTTTTCTTCTACTGTTGCACAAGAATCAGCACCTCATACGGCTCAAGCAGCAGCGAAACATCGCGCGGCGCGGTGAACTCGGTGCGCGAGCTGGAATAAGCCAACCGCCAGCCGCTGCGGGCAAGTTCGCCGCCCAGCACCAGGCGGTTTCGTTTGTGGCTGAAGTTCAGCGCCACCAGCACCGTTTGCCCCTCATCCTTGCGTAAATAGGCCAGCAGCGAGCGCGGTTCGTAATTTAACGGCAGGAACATACCGCCGCGCAAAGCCGGCAATTCCTTGCGCAGCCGCAACAGACGGCGGTAAACGTGGAACAGCGAATCGGGCCGGGCGCGATGCGATTCCACGTGCCGAAAGGCCGCGTTGGCATGCAGCCGCATCCACGGCGTGCCGCTTGTGAAGCCTGCGTTGGCCCCGCCGCTCCATTGCATCGGCGAGCGTTCGCCATCGCGCCCCACCGGGATCGGCCAATAGCGCAACCCCACCGGATCCTTCATTTCGCCGCGCGGCACGTGCACATTGCGCATTCCGATCTCTTCGCCCTGGTAAAGGAAAGGCGTGCCGCGCAGCGTCAGCAGCAGCGCTGCCAGCACCTTCAGGCGCTCGTCGTCTTCCCCGCGCCCGTAACGCGCGGCAATCCGATCCACGTCATGGTTGCCCAGCACATAGGTCGGCCAGCCGTCCTGACTGTATTGGCTGTCGATGGCCTGAATGGTCTTCAAGAAAGCCGCCGGATCCCATTTGCATTGCAGGAACGAGAAATCAAACGCCGCGTGTAGCAGCCCCGGGCGGGCGTAGCCGGCGGCCTTGGGCGTGGTGGAGAGAAAGGTCTCGCCAACCGCGTAACGCTCAGGGTATGAATCCAGCAGCGCGCGGATTTCCTGCAGCAATGGGATCATCTCCGGGCGGTCGCAATCGTAGATGTGTACCTGGCTGTCGAACGGCCGCCGTCCCAGCCGGCGCGGGTTTTCACGCAGATGGTCGTCCTTGAAGTACACATTAAACACATCCAACCGGAAGCCATCCACGCCGCGCTCCATCCAGAAACGGAAGACATCCCGGATTGCCTGGCGCACCCGCGGGTTGCGCCAGTTCAGATCGGGCTGCTCCTTGCAAAACATATGGTAGTAATACTGGCCGGTGGTTTCGTCCCATTCCCAGGCCTTGCCGCCAAATACTGACTGCCAGCCGTTGGGCGGGCGCTTGCCCGGTGCAGGATCGCGCCAGATATACCAATCCCGGTAGGGATTGTCGCGGCTGCTGCGCGACTGGATAAACCAGGGATGCTGGTCGGAGGAGTGGTTGAGCACCAGATCCATCACAATGCGCAGACCGCGTTGGTGTGCCGCTTCCACCAAAGCATCGAAATCCGCCAGCGTGCCATATTTGGGATCGACATCCGTGTAATCCGCCACGTCATAGCCAAAATCGACATCCGGGGATGGGTAAATGGGAGAAAGCCATAACGCATCCACCCCCAACTCCACAAGGTAGTCCAGCTTCGATTGGATGCCTTGCAGATCGCCGATCCCATCCCCGTTCGAGTCAGCAAAAGAACGTGGGTAGATTTGATAGATCACACCGTCGCGCCACCAGAGAAAATTTGAATCCATGGGAGAATCCTCAATGCAATAGTTAAGCACCATTTTAGCCCGAACCCGGCAAAGCCGCCAAATGCAAAGTGTGTGCAGTTCGCATATGAAGAAATTTTCTTGCCTGCCTCCCGGAAGTATGATAGAATATGTGCAACGCCAACGTATTGGTATGCAATGAAAAGTGGGCCTCCCCCACTTTTCTGCGTATAATGGGTTCTTGCTGGAGATTGTAAGGAATGAAGAACGAATTTACTCTGGCTTTCAATGAAGTCCTCGAGGAAAAGCAGCTCCCCAAGGAGATTATCCTTAAGGCACTCGAATCGGCGATGATTTCAGCCTATCGCCGGGCAGTGAACGCTTCCAACGCGCAGAACGTCGAGGCAACCGTCGATATCGACACTGGTAAAGTGACCATTTTTGCTGAAAAAGAAGTGGTCGAAGAAGTGCAGGACGAGCGCACCGAAGTCACCCTGGAAGAAGCCCACCGCTACAACGCCGAAGCTGAACTCGGCGATATGGTAGTGGTTGAAAGCACGCCTAAGGATTTTGGCCGCGTCGCTGCGCAAACTGCCCGCCAGGTCATCCAACAGCGCATCCGCGATGCCGAGCGCCAGGCACAACTGGCATTCTTTAATAAACAACTGGGCGAAATTGTCAGCGGGCTGGTTCAGGCCGTCAATGCCCAGGGATTGACCATCGGCATGGACATGAAGGCCGAAGGCACCATGCCGCGCAAGGAAATGATCCCCGGCGAACGCTTCCGCATTCACGACCGCGTCCGCTCGCTGATCTCTGAAGTCAAAGACTCGCCGCGCGGTCCGCAGATCATCCTCTCGCGCACGCACCGCAACTTCCTGCGCCGCCTGCTTGAGACCGAAGTGCCCGAAATTTACCACGGTGTGGTTGAAATTCGCTCCATCTCGCGCGAACCCGGCGAACGCGCCAAAGTAGCCGTCTCGGCTACCCAGGCCGGCATCGACCCGGTCGGCGCGTGCGTCGGCATCCGCGGTGTGCGCATCCAGGCCATCGTCAAAGAACTGCACGACGAAAAGATCGACGTGATTGAATGGAACCCGGATCCGGCGCTCTTCATCGCCAAGGCCATCAGCCCGGCGCGCGTCACCGGCGTTTACCTGAACGAACGCGCCACTGGCGGCAAGACGGCCACAGTAGTCGTTCCCGAAGATCAGCTCAGCCTGGCCATCGGCCGCGACGGTCAGAACGCCCGCCTGGCAGCCAAGCTGACCGGCTGGCGCATCGACATCAAGAGCCTGCCCGAAGCGGTCTCCGATACGCTCTACCGCCTGCAAAACGAGCCAGCCCTGCTGCCGATTGCCGACGCCGAAGCCGACATCATCGCCAAGATTGAGGAAAGCCTGACCCGCAAGGCCGATGGCCGCCCGTTGATGCCGGAAGAATACGATTTGATGGCTCGATTCGTGGATCGGGTTGAAAAACGCACAGCCCGCAAGCCCGAAAAGAAAGTCGAAGTGGCGACCCCCGAAGTGGACGCGCTTATCCCCGTGGATGCCTTCGATACCCCCATTTTGGACAGCCCGCTGCCCGAACACGTGGCCAACCTGCTGCAGGAAGCCGGTTACAACACGGTCGGCGAAGTGGCCCGCCAGATGAAATTGGCCCCGGACGAGGTATTGCGCATCAACGGCATTGGCCCCAAGGCCATGGCCGAAATCATCAAGATGATGGACGAACTGGATGCCCGCGCTGCCGCGGCGGCTGCCCCGGCGGTTGCCGAGCCGGCCCAGGAAACGCCTGCCGCTGAAATCGCCGTCGAGATCAGCCCGGTCGTGGAAAAGCCGGTTGAAGCCGAACCGGAAATGCTGGTGCAGGAGCCTCCGGTGCGCGCAGTTCCCGAGCCCGAACTGGTGACCCCGGTTTTGGAAGAGGAACCCTCGCTCGAAGATCTGTTTACACTGCGTCCTGAAGTTCTTGCGAATCCTGAGGTGGTTGAAGAGGAAGAGGAAGAAGGGGATGCTGCCGGAAAAACCGGCAAGAAGAAAGCCAAGAAAAAGCGCAAGAGCGTGGAGGTCGTTTACGACCCCGAACGCGATTTGACGCTCGCCCGCAAGAAACACAAGCGCGGCGGAGAAGGCTGGGACTGGGAGTAAGATCGGTTTCAGAGAGTGAAAGGTGGCTAAGAAAGCAACAACACGTGTCAAGCATATTCCACAGCGCACCTGTGTGGGCTGCCGCCTGGTTCTACCCAAGCGCACATTGATGCGCCTGGTGCGAACGCCAGACGGAGTGCAGTTGGATCCGGGCGGAAAGACCGCCGGACGGGGAGCTTACCTGCACAACGACCGCACTTGCTGGGAACGCGCCCTCAAGGGCGCCCTGGCCAATGCGCTGAAAGTGGAACTGACCGAGCAGGATCGTTTATTCCTGCATGGGATTATGTCTTCCCTGCCAGCGGGCGAGCCCGCACAGGGATCACAGGATCAAGGTTGATCCCCATGCCAGGCATTCCCTTTGAGGGTAAGCGCATGCTTGACTGATCCTTGCACATCTCGCTAGCTCACCGCTTTGTAAAAAAGCGCACCCAGCCGTTCACAAGTTGAGATTACTGGCAGTCCACGAATTTGACGATTTATCCTAGGGATGGGTGCAAGACAACCCGGAGGTGTATATGAGCGAGACTGGGCAAAAGACAATCGAATTACCGGCCAGCATCACGGTTCGTGACCTGGCTCAACTGATCAAAGCCAGCCCGATCCAGGTCATCAAGATTTTGATGTCCAATGGCGTGATGGCCAGCATCAATCAAACCATTGATTTCGATACCGCCGCGGTGGTTTCATCGGAGCTGGGATATGAAGCCCGCATGGAACAACTCGACGTTGTGGAAGAAAAAGAAACCGGCGAAATTCCCATGTGGCGGCAGTTGATCGCCAATGAGGATGTGGCGCAATTGATCACCCGCGCACCGGTCGTCACCATCCTGGGGCACGTCGATCACGGAAAGACCACGCTCCTGGATGCCATTCGCCACGCCAACGTGGCAAGCGGCGAGGCCGGCGGCATCACCCAGCACATCGGCGCATACCAGGTGGAACTGAAGAACCACCCGATCACCTTCCTCGATACGCCCGGCCACGCAGCCTTCACGGCTATGCGCGCCCGCGGCGCCCAGGGTGCCGACATCGTTGTGCTGGTGGTGGCCGCCGACGACGGCGTGATGCCGCAAACCCGTGAGGCTATTGCGCATGCCCGCGCCGCGCGCGTTCCAATCATCGTTGCGCTCAACAAGATCGATAAAGCTGACGCCAATCCCGATTATGTCAAGAAACAACTCGCCGAAATGGGCCTGGTTCCGGACGATTGGGAAGGCAACACCATCGTCGTGCCCGTATCGGCTAAACAGAAGAAAGGCATCGACGACCTGCTGGAGGCCATCCTGCTGGTGGCCGACAGCATGGAGATCAAAGCCAATCCCAAGGGCCGCACCATCGGTACGGTGGTTGAAGCCCAGGTGGAACGCGCCAAGGGCGTGATTGCCACCCTGTTGGTGCAAAACGGCACGCTTGAACTCGGCGACGCGGTGCTGGCCGGCACGTCCTACGGGCGCATCCGCGCCATGTTCGATTTCCGCGGGCGCAAGTTGCACAAGGCCGGCCCCTCCACCCCGGTGCAGGTAATGGGCCTCAACGACGTACCCGCCGCGGGCGACCTGTTCCAGGTGCTGCCCTCAGAAAAAGAAGCCCGCCAGGTTTCAAACGATCGAAAAACCCAGGCGCATCTGCCGCAAGCCGCAGGTCCCAAAGCCACACTGGAAGAACTGTTCAGCCGGGTTCAGTCCGGTGAAGAACACGAGCTGCGCTTGATCATCAAAGCGGACGTACAGGGATCGCTCGAACCGATCGTGAGCGAACTGAACGACATGAAGAGCGATCAGATCAAGATCAATATCCTGCACTCCGAAACCGGCAATATCACCGACAACGATGTCATGCTGGCCACGGCGTCAAAGGCAATTTTGATCGGTTTTAATGTAACCGCCGACCCGTCTGCGCGCCGCATGGCTGAAACCGAAGGCGTTTCTATTCGCCTGTATGATATCATTTACCGTATGACCGAGGATATCGAGAAAGCCCTCAAGGGCATGCTTGAACCTGAATACCGCGAGGTCAAACTCGGCCATGCCGAAGTACTGGCGCTCTTCAAGATCACCAAGGTCGGCACCATTGCCGGCTGCCGCGTCCGCGACGGCGAAATCCGCCGCAACGGGAAAATCCGCGTGTTGCGCAACGGTCAACAAATCGCCGAAGGTGAAATTGCCTCGTTGAAGCACGAAAAAGACGACGTGCGTGAAGTCCGCCAGGGATTTGACTGCGGGATTTCACTCAAAAACTTCAACGAGTTCATCCCCGGCGACATCCTGGAATGCTACCTCCTTGAGCGCAACGGATAAGCAAGAAATTTACGGAGTATCTTAATGCCATCAAAACTTCGCCTGCAACGGATCAACGACCGCATCCGTCAGGAGCTTTCCGAAATGCTCGTAAAAGATGAAATTCGCGATCCGCGCCTGGCCGGAATTTCCATCACCGATGTCAGCGTGGACCGCGAATTGGCCTACGCGGAGATCTACATCTCCGCCGTGGAAGGCAGTGCCCGGTCGAAGGAAATCCTGGCGGGCATGGAAAGCGCCAGCGGCTTCATCCGCCGCATGCTGGCTGAACGGGTCGATTTGCGCTCGTTCCCGCGCCTGCGTTTCCATTGGGATCCTACCCCCGAACGCGCGGACCGGATTGAACAATTGCTGTATTCATTGCGGCAGGATACTCCTGCCGAAGAAACAAAACCAGATACTGCGGATGACGAGGCAAAAGAAGAGGAATAGTCCTCTGGATTATTCAATCTAAAGGCCATTCAATCACTTGTGGGGAATAGCAAGATGGGAAACGACGATTTTGATCTCAAGAATGCCATTTCTGGCGTCCTGGTGGTAGATAAACCGGTCGGGCTCACCTCCCATGATGTTGTGCAGGTCGTCCGCAAGGGAACCAACATCAAGCGCGCCGGGCACACAGGCACGCTTGATCCGCGCGCTTCGGGCGTCCTGGTGATCCTGCTGGGACCAGCCGTGCGCCTGAGCGAATATGTTTCCGCATCGGATAAACGCTACCAGGCCGTTCTTCGCCTGGGCGCATCCACCGACACCTATGACGCCGAAGGACGCATCACGCGGTCCGTTCCGATCGACCATATCAGCGAAGCGCAATTTGAAGCCGCCATGCAGGACTTTATTGGTGAAATTGAGCAGGTGCCGCCTCCCTATTCCGCCGTCAAGGTGAAAGGCCGCAAAGCCTATGAAATGGCCCGCGACGGCGAGGAGGTGGACCTGGCCCCGCGCCGCATCAAGGTGTACCACCTTGAACTGCTCGAATGGGCGCCGCCCGAGGCCGTGATCGACGTCTACTGCTCTTCCGGGACCTATGTGCGCTCGCTGGCGCACGACCTGGGCGAAAAGATGGGCGTCG
>JAPKMQ010000069.1 GCA_026645875.1 Longilinea sp. | reverse complement strand
GACTGGAGTAATGACTATTCCATCATCACCAATCGTCGCCTGCTGTTTCAGGAAAAAATCGCCCTCATTTATGACAGCCGCCAGGAAGTTCCCCTGGATGCCATCCTGGCGGATGACATCACCACCGGTCAGATCGGACGCTGGCTCGATTACGGCGACTTGATCATTCGCACTTTCACCGGCGCGCTGACCCTGCCCGGCATCGCCATGCCCGCCGAAGTGAAAATCCTGCTGGATAACCGGCGCGACCGGGCCAAGCTGCACGCGCAGCGCGACAAAACCCAGACCATTCGCCGCACCATTCGCCAGCACATCGGCCTCGAAGAAGAAGAACAGGCTGCGCAACCAACTGGACAGGAGGTCCAAAAAACCATACACACTGGCACCCTGCCCAACACGCTGTCGGATCTGTTTATGCTGCGCACCGAAATCAACGGCGTCATCACCTACCGCACGCACTGGTTTATCCTGCTGGGCAAAATCTTTCTGCCGACCCTGCTGCTGTTCTTAAACCTGACATTGCTCATTATGCGGCTGGTGAACGTTTTCAAGCTGCTCAGCCTTTCGTCGACGGCGTTGCTCTGCCTGCTGCTGTTTCTGATCCTTGGCGCGTGGTGGTTGTATCAATACGTGGACTGGCGCAACGACCGCTACATTATTTCCGACAAGGAACTGATTGACATTTACAAACGGCCGTTGGGGGTGGAACAAAAACGGACCGCGCCGCTGGAAAATATCCTCAGCATCGACTACGAACGCCCCAACATCATCCACCTGATCCTTAATTTCGGCACGGTTTTCATCCGCGTAGGCGAAGCCTCGCTGACCTTCAACAACGTCTTCAATCCCAGCGAAGTTCAGCGGGAGATCTTTGAACGCCTGTACAACAAAAAGCTGCAAAAACAGAAGCAGGAGGATGACATCGATCAGCGCCGCCTGGCAGAATGGCTGGAGATTTACCATCAAGAAGCCACCGGCCAGGCACCCGCGGATGATGAATATCCGGATGACGAAGAAGAAGAAAACGAGTAAAATAAGGCGGCAAGCGATCGAATTATCCGGTAAAGAGAAGAGTGAAATGGCATTACGTGAAATTGTTTTTCTGCCTGACCCGGTCCTCCGGCGCAAGGCACGCAAGGTAACCACTTTCGACGGCGACCTTCAGGTGCTGATTGATGACATGATTGAAACCATGCGCGAAGCGCCCGGCGTCGGCCTGGCTGCCCCGCAGGTGGGCGTTTCCGAACGAGTCATCGTGGTTGAATATGCCGAGGATGAGGAAGATGAAGACGGCCCTAAGAAGCTGTACGTCCTCGTCAATCCTGAAATCGTGGCGCCCTCCGAAGAAACGGAATTGGGCATTGAAGGCTGCCTGTCAGTTCCCGGCCTGATTGGCGAGGTGGACCGCCACACCAGCCTGACCGTCAAGGGGCTAAACCGCCGCGGACAAGCGGTGAAGTACAAAGTCAACGGCTGGCTGGCGCGCATCTTCCAGCACGAAATCGACCACCTCGACGGGATCGTCTACACCGACCGCGCCACGCGTGTGTGGAAGCCGCGCGAGGGAGAAGAAGCCCCGGTCGATTGATATGCACCTGACGCATCTTTCGCTGACCAATTTTCGCGCGTTCTCCCGCCTGGACATTGAACTGCCTGGGCGGATTCTTTTGCTGGTTGGCAACAACGCACAGGGAAAAACCAGCCTGCTCGAAGCGGTTTACTACCTGGCGACGCTCAACTCGTTCCACGCGCAAAATGACCGCCAGTTGATAAACTTCATTGCCGGTCAGGAAACCCAGGCCGTGACGCGCCTGGTGGCCGATTATTCGGTCGGCGGGCACAGGCACCGCCTGGAGGTGCGTCTGATCCAGGACGCGGTCGGCATCAACGGCACGCGCCTGCGCAAGGAAATCCTGGTGGACGGCGTGAAACGTTCACCCGGAGAGGCATTGGGCAAATTCACCGCCGTCATCCTGCTGCCGCAAATGACGCGCATCCTGGAGGGCGGTCCAGACGAACGCCGCCGCTACCTCAATCTGGCCATCTCACAGGCCATCCCCGGGTACGCGCAAGCCTTAACCGATTATGCCCAGGCGGTCTCGCAACGCAACGCGCTGCTCAAACAGCTCGGCGAGCGCGGTGGCGACCCCGCACAACTGGACTTCTGGGATGACACCATCTCCTCGCGCGGTGCGGTGCTCATCTACAACCGCATTCAGGCCATTCACGAACTGGAAAAGCTGGCGGCGCACACCCACGACCGTCTGACCCGCGGCAGCGAAGTGTTGCGGCTGGTGTACCAGCCCTCGTACGATCCTTTGCCCACGCCGGAAGGACAGTACCTGCTACCCATCCAAACCGCGCCGCAGCGCGGCAGCCTGACGGTGGAAAAAATTCGCCAGGGATTCCTGCAGCGCCTGGCCGGGATACGCTCCGAAGAAATCGCGCGCGGGGTGACCACCATTGGCCCGCACCGCGACGAAATCCGTTTCCTCGGCAACGGCATCGATCTGGGCGATTTTGGCTCTCGCGGCCAGGTGCGCACCACTCTGCTCTCCCTGAAGCTGGCCGAGATGGATTGGCTTAAAGCAAAAACCGGCCATTGGCCGATTCTCTTGCTGGATGAAACCCTGGCCGAGCTGGACATGCAACGCCGCGCTGACCTGTTGGATTACCTGAACAACTGCGAGCAGGCGCTGCTCACCACCACCGATCTGCATCTTTTTTCGGAGGATTTCGTCCGGCAGAGCCAGATCTGCCGGGTGGAGAGCGGCATCGTCACGCAGGAATAGCTAGAGTGCTTTTTTAGCGGCCAGGCCCACCCGCCGTGGGTATTGCGGTGGTGTTCCAGCAATTTTATCAATGATTACCAGGTAGCGGTCCTCGGCGATGCCGGGCAGTTGAACGGGCTTCAAGTGGCGCAGCCGCCCGCCCAACAATTTAATCGCGCGCTCGGCCTGCTGGGCCTCAGCCGGTCCGCCTTCACCCTTTTGCGCCAGCATGCCGCCGCCCACGCGCACCAGCGGCAGCAGAAATTCCACCAGGACAGGCAGGTTGGCCACGGCGCGGGCCACCGCCCAATCGTACTGTTCGCGGTGGGCTTTTTGTTGACCTAAATCCTCCGCGCGCGCCTGGACCACCTGGACTTTTTCCAGATCCAATTCTCGCACTACCAGCCGGCAAAAATCAGCCTTCTTTCCCACCGATTCGACCAGCGTGAGTTGCATGGCCGGCAGTACGATTTTCAACGGAATGCCCGGAAACCCCGCCCCGGTGCCCACGTCAATCAGCTTGGCCGGTGGAGTCTCCCGCCAGGCCTGCATGCAGGTCAAAGAATCCAGAAAATGCTTGGTGCGCACGCCTTCCACGTCGCGCACAGCCGTCAGGTTGAAACGCGCATTCCATTCCATCAGCAGCAGCTCATAACGTTGAAAAGCAGCCGCCTGCCGCGCCGACAGTTTCAAACCGGTCAGATTTTGAATTTCCTTGAGCAGTTTTTCCATGCAGGCTTATTATACCTTTGGAAATTGCCTGTAAGGTGCGATCAGTAAGGTTTGGTTAAGCATTTGTTACAATACCTGTATGCGTACCGCGAAATTCCAGCCTGCCCTGATCGCCCTTCTCCTGGTTGCGGCGGCGGTCGCCCTGGTGGCCCGCCATGCTGGCGCGGCGGATGCCAACCCGGCCGTCTTCCTGCCACTGGTCCAAAAGGGGGCCGACGGACCAACCCTGGAGGGCTGCCCGATGCTGCCCGCCAATAACATCTGGAACGCGCGCGTCGACCAATTGCCCATCGATCCCAACTCAAACGCCTACATTCAGACCATTGGCCGTGACACGCACTTCCACCTGGATTTCGGCTCCGGGCTGTGGAACGGTGGTCCCATCGGCATTCCCTACAACGTGGTCGGCGACGGCCAGCCCGGGTTGCCGGTGGCCTTTGAGTATGAGGATGAATCCGATCCTGGCCCCTACCCCATTCCAAATGACCCGCTCATCGAGGGCGGGGCCAACAGCACCGGTGACCGCCACATCCTGATCCTCAACCGGGATGCTTGCATCCTCTATGAATTGTTCGACGCCCATACCACGGCCGCCGGCTGGCAGGCGGGCTCCGGCGCGATTTTTAATTTGCGTTCCAATGCCCTGCGCCCGGCCGGTTGGACCTCGGCGGACGCGGCCGGTTTGCCCATCCTCCCCGGCCTGGTGCGGTACGACGAAGTAGCCTCCGGGAAAATCACCCACGCCATTCGTTTCACGGCTCCGCAGACGCGCCGCGCTTACGTCTGGCCGGCTCGCCATTTTGCATCCTCCCTCACCGGATTACAATACCCGCCCATGGGACAGCGATTCCGGCTCAAGGCGTCCTTTGACATCCGCCCGTACGAGCCGCAGGTGCAGGTCATCCTGCAGGCAATGAAAACCTACGGCATCATCCTGGCAGACAATGGCAGCGCCTGGTATGTGTCAGGCGTGCCCGACGAACGGTGGGATAACGATATCCTGCACAATATCGATTCGCTCAAGGGATCGGATTTCGAAGCCGTTGATGTTTCGAGCCTGATGGTGGATCCCAATTCCGGCCAGGTTCCCTAGGTTGCCAATGAGAAAATCAAACTGGGTTTTTCTCTCGCCGCACCTCGATGACGCCGTCCTTTCCTGTGGCGGGATCATCTGGGAGTTGACCCGCCAGGGTAGCCGGGTTGAAATCTGGACGGTCTGCGCTGGCGATCCGCCGGAAGAACCACGCCCCCCGTTTGCCAGGAGCCTGGAACAGCGTTGGCAGACCGGTCCCGAATCGGTGGCGGCCCGCCGGATTGAAGATCGGGCTGCCTGTGCCCGCGTGGGCGCATCTGCCGTGCATTTTGACCTGCCCGACTGCATCTACCGCCGCCTGCCGGACGGCCGCCCGTTGGTGAACGGCGAGGATGACCTGTGGCAGCCGCTGCCCGAAGGCGAAATCCCGCTGGCCGAACGCCTGGCAGAACAGATCAAAACCCGGCTGGAAGCCAACTGCCGGCTGGCCGCGCCGCTGGGCCTGGGCGACCACATCGACCACCGCCTGGTTCGCACCGCTGCCCTGGGTCTGAATATTCCGGTCTACTTTTATCCCGATTATCCTTACGCGTCGCGGCCCGGTGCAGACATCCAGAAATACCGGCTGCCCGGCTGGCGCCGCCGGGGGTTTCCCATTTCACCCGCCGCGCTGGACGCCTGGCGGTCGGCCATTGAGCTCTATCCCTCGCAAATCAGCTCATTGTGGCGCGATATAGAGGAAATGCACAACTCATTGCACGCCTACGTGGAAGGCGGCGGCGGGAGGTCGCTGTGGATCAAACCAGAATAAAAGTTCTTGCGTATATATTTCTCAAATTTTCTGTGCTATACTGATACCATGCAGGCAGACCGTACCTATTGGTCGGCATGGGTTCGATTCTTGCACCGGTGGGGGGTAAGTGAACCGTTTGCCACCCTGCTCGAATCTACTGGCTCTTTGAAATTACTCTTTGCGCAGGTTGTTTATCTGGGCCAGCCGCTCTTCAGCGGCGACGCCCAAAAATGGCAGGCGTTGGCCAACCTGCTGGAAAACGAAGCGGAAAGCCGGTCCTTTGCTGCATTCATCCGTGAGGAGGAAGCCCGGTAATGAGCATTGAGAATATCATCGGTCTGATCATCGTGGTGGTGGGGATGGGTTTGATCCTGGTTTTTTCCCTGCCTGCCGCGAATAAGAAGAAGCCTGTTTTTCGCCCCATCCCGGCTTTCCAGCGACTGCGCCGGGGCATCGGCCTGGCAGTGGAGCAGGGCACGCGCCTGCACATCTCGCTGGGCAAGGGCGACCTGCTGAGCAGCAACAACACCTCAGCGTTGGTCGGATTGACCTCGCTGGAGCGGATTGCCCGCCTGAGCACTGCCAGCGACCGGCCGACAGTCGCTACCTCCGGCAGCGGCAGCATCGCCATCCTCAGCCAGGACAGCCTGCGCGCGGCTTACCGCACCGCCAATGCCACCGAGCAGTACGATCCCGACCGCGGGCGTTTGGCAGGCCCCACGCCCTTCTCGTACGTGGCGGGCGTCCTTCCGGTGGTGCGCAGCGAACACGTTTCCACCCATCTGCTCATTGGTAATTTTGGCCCTGAAATCGGCCTGGTCACCGACGAAGCCGACCAGGTATCTGCCTTCACCCTCGCCTGCAGCGATTCCCTCCCCGCGCAGGCGGTCTTATACGCCACCACGCAGGAACCTCTGATTGGCGAGGAATTGTACGCAGTGCCAGCCTACCTGCAAGCCGGCCCGTTTTATTCGGCCAGCGTGCGCGCTCAGGATATTCTGCGCTGGGTGCTGGCCGGAGGCGTGCTGGCAGGCGTCATTCTCACGTTGGTGGGTATCTTATGAGAAATCCTGTCGCCACAGCCATCGCTATCGCCGTCGGGCTGATCATCCTGATTGGCTATTTTGTTCCGCTGGGAATTCTCTTCAATATCCGCGTCTATTTGTTGGATTGGGCAATCGGTCTGGCCGGCGTGGCCTCGGTGGTTGCCATCATCAATTTACTGCTCGTTCACGGCCGTAAAATCAAAGATCGCCGCGAACCGGACCGCTACAGCATTCTGCTGCTGCTGGCATTCGCCGCGACCTTTATTGCCGGTCTGGTCTTCGGCCCTGCGTCGGGAACCTTCCAGAATATCATCACCTCCATACAGGTCCCCATCGAAGCCAGCCTGATGGCGGTTCTGGCCGTCAGCCTGACCTTTGCCAGTCTGCGACTATTCAAACGCCGGAAGGGTTGGATGGCTGTGCTTTTCGTCATCAGCACCGTCGTCTTCCTGGTGATCGGCAGCGGCTTCCTCTCCATCGGAACGCAAATGCCCGTGGTTCGGGATATCCTGGGAGCCCTCAACATGCTGCCCATCGCCGGAGCGCGCGGCATTTTGCTGGGCATTGCGCTGGGCGGTCTCACCACCGGACTGCGCATTCTCATGGGCGCTGACCGCCCATATAGTGGATAAGCTCATGGCTGATATTCGCTGCTCACATTGTCTAACACTCAATTCCGCTGGTTCCGAAACCTGCAAGAATTGCGGCCGGCCTTTGCTGGACGAATCAGCCGGCTGGCTGGATAACCTGCGGGATGGATCCGATTCATCTGCCTGGTCAGAGCCCGAAACCAACGCGAAAGCCGGCGATGATGCCCAGCCCGCTGAAGAAATTCCCGATTGGCTGCAACGCATCCGCCAGCGGTCCCAGGAGGAACAAGGTCAACCACAGCCTTTTGAATCCGCGGATCAGGCGGAAGATGCGCTGCCAGACTGGCTGCAAAACTTGACGCCCGCTTCCTCCACTGAGCCGTCCGCGGAAACCGAAGATACGGGCGATGCCAATTGGCTGCAAAGCCTGCGGGGTGCAGAGCAACCGAGCGCTCTCGAAGCGGATGCGCCTGGAGAGCCCCTGGATGCCGGCACGGCTGATGAAACGCCGGATTGGCTGCGCAACATGCAAAACTGGCAGGAAGATACTCAAGCACAGGGAGCGGTTCCCGCCGCGGAACAGCCCATCGATGAGTTCGCGCAACCAGCCAGCGAACCCCTTGCCTCACCGCAGGAAGAAGATCAGGATTGGCTGGCCAAACTGGCCGCGCAAACCGGTAGCGCGCTCCCGGTGGAGGATGCCGGCGCTGATTGGCTGGCCAACCTCGAGGGCGGCGGCGAATCCAGTGCGGTTGTGCCTCCCATTCAACCCAGCGGGGTAACTGATTGGTTGGGTAAACTGGATGAAGGGGACGAAGCGGAAAAAGAAGCCGCCCCCGCCGCGGAACCCCCATTCAACCTACCTGAAGAAACTACCTCAGGCAGCGCATTCTCCTGGGAGAGTGAACCTTCAGCCGCCGAATCTGCCGCAGCCCCGGAAAACGAAAGCATCGATTGGCTGCACGAATTTCAGCATCAGGAAGCCCCCGCGCAGGAACCTGCGCTGGAGGCGCAAGCACCGGAAGAGCCGGAACCGGTTAATGCTGCCGCCGATATACCCAACTGGCTGGGCAGTTTGGCAACTCAAGAACCTCAAGAAACGATTCCCGCCGAAGGCATGGGTGAGCCTTCCGGTGAAGCCTTTGAGCTGCCCGCCCAGGAAGGCATGCCGGATTGGCTGCAAAACTACACGCCAGCCGAAACGCCTGCGCCGGCGGAAGAACCGATTCTGCCCATCTCTGAAGAGCCGCAGGAGGAAACCTTCTCCTGGCAGTCTCTCGGCATGTCCGCCGCTGAAAGCGCGCCAGCCGCCGAAGAAGCCACCGAAGCAGCCCCGTTTGCAGCCAGCGATTTACCGGAATGGCTGGGACAATCCGGCAGCAGCACGCCACAATACGCCTTTGATCAGGACCTGATTCCTCCGGCTGAACCGGCTAGCCAACTGCAACCTGCCACGCCCTTCGCCCAGACCGGATTGCCCGACTGGCTGGATGAAAGCGGGCTGGCACTTCCCGCACCTGAAGCCACCGGCGATGAACAGCTTACCGAAGGCAGCGATGAGAACCTGGAAGCCGCCGATCTTCCCAGTTGGCTGCAATCCATGCGCCCCATCGAAATGGTAGCACCCAAAGCCGTGTCCGCTGAGGAAAAGAAGACGGAAAAGGCCGGTCCACTGGCCGGACTTTCGGGCGTACTGCCATCGGAAGACCTGATCGGGCAATACATCAAGCCGCCGCTTTACTCAGTCAAATTACGCGTCAGCGAAAAGCAACGCGTGCACGCCTCATTGATCGAAAGCTTGATTAGCGAGGAAAGCCAGCCCCAGACGGTTTCTGCCGAGCGCAGTGAAGCGCCCCAACGGGTGCTGCGCTTCCTGGTCGCTGCCATTTTAATCCTGGCCGTCCTGCTACCCATGCTCAACTTCCTACCGGCGCTTCCCGCAGCGTCCATTTTGCCGCAGGAATTGATCGCCTTTGAGACAACCCTTTCGGACGAAGCCGTGCTTCCGCGCGGATCCGCTGTGCTGTTGGCGCTGGAATATGAACCCGGCCTGTCCGGTGAAATGCAAACCGCATCAGAAGCCGTGATCCGCCAGCTTGCCGAAAACGATACGCGCCTGACGGTGATTTCCACCTCACCCACCGGCCCCATCCTGGCCGAATCGCTGCTGGCGAAAGCCGGGGTAGATCCGGCGTTTGTGGTCAACCTGGGCTACCTGGCTGGCGGAAGCACCGGTTTGCAGAGTTTTGGCCTGGCACCGGTGCAGGCGGCCCCGGCCACCCTGCAGGGACAGCTCGCACCTTGGAACAGCGGCACGCTGGCCGGGGTCACCCGGCTGAGCGATTTCAGCGCTGTGGTGGTCCTCACCGACGACCCCGACAAAGGGCGCAACTGGGTCGAGCAGGTGCAACCCGCACTGGGCGGCAAGCCGCTCCTGATGGTTTCCAGCGCACAGGCGGCCCCACTGCTTCTCCCCTACTACAATTCCGGACAGGTGCAGGGCATCCTGTCGGGTATCACCGGCGCGGCGGGATATGAAGCGCTGACGCAAAGCATCGGCACCGCTTCGCTTCTACGCGGCTCCTACCAGTACGGCATGTTGTTGACCGCGCTGCTGATCCTGTTGGGCAGTCTGATTACCGGAATCATCACATCGATCTCCCGCAGCAAAGCGGAAAAAGAGGCCTAAAGCATGCCAAGCGCTGATCTTATCTGGACGATCGTAGGCTTTGTCCTCACTTTGCTCATCCTCAGCCACATCATTGGGGACAATCCACTATTCAGGATCGTCACCTATCTGTTCGTTGGGGTCGCCTCCGGCGCAGTGGCCGTGATCGCCATTTATCAGGTCATCTGGCCCAAGCTGATCCTGCCCATTCTGCGCGGCGACTATTTGACCATCATCCCGTTGGTCCTATCGCTTCTGCTGGTGGCTAAATTATTCCCGCGCTATTCCGCAGCTGGCAATTTCACCATGGCTTACCTGGTTGGCGCAGGGGCCGCCGTCGCCGTGGGTGGCGCGGTGATGGGAACGCTGATATCACAATCGCGCGCGCTGATCACACCCTTCGACCTGTCCAGCGCCGTTCAATCCGGCAGCCCGGTGATGCAAATTGTCGAAGGTGCCTTCATCCTGATCGGTACCCTGGCGACCCTGTTTTACTTCCAGTTCAGCGCAAAGGTTCAGGCGAACCAATCGGTCAAACGGCCGGCCTTCGTCGAAACCGCCGGCAAACTGGGACAGGGCTTTATCGCCGTGACATTTGGCGCGCTGCTGGCGGGCGTGTTCGGTTCCGCCATTGCCGCGTTGGTCGAACGCCTGGCATTCCTCCTGACTGCATTCCGGTTCTGATACTGTCATGACAACTTCACTCGTTGACGCTGAATCAATTCTTGTCCTGGACATCGGCACGCTCCACACCCGCGCGCTATTCTTCGATGTGGTGGACGGCCAATACCGTTTCGTCGCCTCGGCCGTGGCCGCGACAACCGCTGAAGCACCCTATCACGATATGCGCGAGGGGGTTCACACAGCCGTTTTGCAGCTTCAGGAAGTCACCGGGCGCATTTTCATGGACCTGGAAGCCCGCCTGATAGTGCCTACCCAGGCAAACGGAGACGGCGCGGATCGGTTGTTGATCATTTCCTCGGTTGGCCCCGAACTGCGCGTGGTGACGCTTGGATTGCTGGATGAGGTTTCCGTCGAAAGCGCAAACCGGTTGGCCAGTTCGATTTGCGGCAAAGTTGTGGAGTCCATCGGTTTGAACGACCGGCGCAAAGCGGAAGTCCAGATGGATGCCATCCTGCGCGCATCGCCGGACCTGATTCTGCTGGCCGGCGGCACCGAACGGGGCGCCACACGCTCGATTGGCAGACTGGTCGAGCTCATTTCGCTGGTCTGTCGCGTAACACCGCTGGAAAAACGTCCGCAGATCCTTTTCGCGGGCAACCAGGTGCTGGCGCGCAAGATCAAGGAAATTTTGGAAAAACAAGCGCCAACCCAGGTGGCGCCCAACATCCGTCCCTCTATCGATGTTGAAGATCTCAGTCCGGCACAGCAGGTTCTGGGGCAAATGGTCATGAAGATCCGGGAAACTCAGATCGGCGGCCTGCAAACCCTGTCTGCGAACACCAACCTGCCGTCCGTGTCAACATCCCAAGCCTTTGG
This sequence comes from Longilinea sp., assembly GCA_026645875.1. Lineage (GTDB taxonomy): Bacteria > Chloroflexota > Anaerolineae > Anaerolineales > Anaerolineaceae > Longilinea. Next base: position 1,780 of record JAPKMQ010000069.1, on the reverse strand, counting down.
GCGCATGATCCGCTTCCTGAGCCAGGTGTACGATCCGCAGAAGGGCGTTTTGGGCGTGGACGTGGGTTCCGCCTGGACAACGATGGCGGTCGGACAGGGTGGCAAGCTGACCCTGGACGTGCTGCCATACGGCAGCGGGCATGGCCTTGGCAAGGTGCTCCAGCAATCGCGCATCGAGGAAATTGAGACCTGGTTGAGCGTGCATGTTCCCCAGGACGAACTGCGGGATTACCTTTACCAGCGAAGCATCTTCCCGCAAATTGTTCCGACCACCCACGAAGCCCTGGCGATCGAGCAGGCCATGATGCGCCAGGTGTTGCGCCTGAGCACCACCCATTTACAAACGCAGCAGGCCGGGTTAAGCCATTCTTACGAACCCATCGTCATCAGCGGCGGTTTTTTCTCACAGTTGCCGCTACCCGGCCAGGCCATGCTGGCGGCGCTCGACGGCATCCAGCCGTTGGGTATTGGCATCATCCTGCGCGATACGCACGGCTTGCTGGCGGCGATGGGCGCCATCGCGCCGCTAAATTCCATCCTGCCGGTCCAGGTGCTCGAATCCGCATTTGAAAACCTGGGAACGGTGATCAGCCCGGTCAGCGATTCACGTTATGGCACGCCGATCCTGAAGGTCCGCCTGGAAATCGAGCAGGGCGAAGAGATCAAACTGGAAGTGAAGCAAGGCGCGCTGGTTCGCTTACCCTTAAAAGCCGGGCAGGTGGCGCGCATTCACCTCGAGCCGCTCAACCGCACCGAAGTCGATCCGCGCCGGAAAAATGGCGGCAGTTTTAAGATCATTGGTGGGTTGTGCGGGGCCGTCATCGATGCGCGCGGGCGCGCGCTGCACCTTCCCGAGGACGCTCCGCGCCGCCGGGACATGCACAAGAAATGGCTGGCGACCCTGACCAGTTGAACCAACGTGGTACAAATGTTGCACCCCCTGAGAAAAGAGCCATGATTGTACCTGTAACGCACATCTCCCCACTCATCACCATCCGGCGCTCCCGGCTTCTTCCAGAAAAGGGACAGGTCTTTGTGCGCGCCGGCCAAAAAGTCACCGCCACGGATGTCATCGGCGAGGTGCTTTTGCCGGGCGACCATCTGATCGTCGACGTTCGCCGTGCGCTGGGGTTAAGCCGGCCCGGCGAAGCTGAAAAGCTGATCGACCGCCATGCCGGGGAACGTCTGCAAAAGGGCGACATCATCGCCGAAACTTCCGGCATCCTACCACGCGTGGTCCGATCGTCGGTCGATTGCCAGATCGTGGCGATTGCCAACGGCCAGGTTGTCCTGGAAACCCAGCCTGTGAAACACGCCGTGAAGGCAGGCTTCAACGGCACCATCACCGAGGTCATGCCGGAGCGCGGCGCGGTCATTGAAACCCACGGTGTGCTGGTGCAGGGCGTGTGGGGCAACGGACAGGCCGATTACGGCCTGCTGCTGGTGCTTGCCAAGACGCCGGATGAAGAATTGACGCGCGGCCGTTTGGACGTCAGCATGCGCGGGGCAGTCGTTCTGGCAGGCCATGCCGCCCAGCCGGACGCGTTGCAGGCTGCCGCGGAGTTGCCGCTACGAGCGCTCATCCTGGCTTCGATGTCCGCCGATCTGATCCAACTGGCTGCTTCCCTGCCGGTTCCCATCCTGCTCATTGAAGGCTTTGGCCGCATCCCGATGAACGCGGCCGCGTTTAATCTGATCGCCAGCAACGAAAAACGCGATGTGTGCGTCAACGCCTGCGGATGGAATCCGCTCACGGGTGACCGCCCTGAGATCATCATCC
>JAPKMQ010000068.1 GCA_026645875.1 Longilinea sp. | reverse complement strand
GCGGGCAGCGCCGGAAAGCCCAACCCGATCAGGATCGAAGCGATCACCACGACCGGCGTGCCGAAACCGGCCGCGCCCTCCAGGAACGAGCCGAAGCAAAACGCCACCAGGATGAGTTGCAGGCGTGGATCGGGCGTGATGCGCATCAGGCTGCGCCGCAGGCCGGTGAACAGGCCGCGCGCGTCGCTCAGGCGGTAGAGAAAAATCGTCGTCAGGATGATCCAACCAATCGGCAGCAAGCCGTAGGCCGCACCGTACAGGCTGCTGCCCAATGCCATGCCGGCGGGCATGCGGTAAACCGCCAGCGCCACCAGCAGCGCGCATCCCAGCCCGGCCAGCGCCGCCCAATGCGCGCGCAACCGCAGCAGCCCCAGGCAGCCCAACAACACCACCGCGGGCAACAGCGCAGCCGCGGTGGATAGCCATGTGGAGTTCAGGGGATCGTAGATCTGCTGCCAGGGCATGGCACCAAGTATAAGGGCTTTTGGCAAAAACAGGGGATGCCAGTTTTTCCGGCATCCCCCATGGACTTCACGGTGAAAATGAGCGCCGTCAGGCCTTGCGCCCGCCTTTAAGCGTTTCCTGGAACAGGTGCAGGCGCTGCATTTCGCCGCGCGCCGCCATGCCGGCCTGTTCGGGCCAGGTGGTGGCGTCGGCCAGGCGGATCCCGGCGGCGGTGAGGATGGCCATGATCTGCTGCGGTTCCAGTGCGGCCAGTTGCGCGAAGGTGTTCACCCCGGCAGCCTGCAAAATGGAATTGATCTTGGGCCCAATGCCCTCGAGGAGGGTCAGGTCATCCGGCGGCAGCGCGGCCGAAACGGTCTCCGGCGCGGCCTCGGCAGCCGGTTGTTCCACCGCGGGCACTTCAGCGGCGCGCGTTGGGGCTTCGGCTTCGTGCGTGGGCGGCGGGGTTTCCTCCACCGGCCGCGAGCGGAACACCAGCCAGAACAGCAGGAAGATGACCAGGATGATGATCAGCCAGCCCCACCAGGGCAGGCCAGGCGCGGTTGAATCCTGCTGGGCGCAACCTGAAAGCACCAGCGCCAGCGGCGCCACGGAAATCCAGCTTTTGCCTCTCATGACCGACCTCCTATACAAAATCGCGTTGCCAGGCATTGCCCCGGGGGCGGCAATTGCTCTTTGAATTAATTATAGGCAATCGCCGCTGAAATACAAACAAATGTCCGCGCTCAGCGTGAAATCAGGTAGCCGCCCGCCAGCAGCAGCAGCAGACCCGCCGCGCGGCTGAGGCTGATGGGGTTGACCGGAACGCCCAACCAGCCGAAATGATCGATCAACACACCGGTGCCCAGTTGACCGATGATGATCAGCGTGACCATCATGGTGCTGCCCAGGCGCGGCAGGGTGACGTTGATGGTCTGATAAAGGATCAGGCCAAAGATGCCCGCGATGAGCATGTACCAGGGCAGGCTCCTCCAGGCCTGGATGTTTTCGCCGCGCCGGAAGGCCAGCAGAAGCGCCGAGAAGATCGCGCCACCGATGTGGATGATCAGGCTGCTGGCCGCGCCGCCAATGCGCTGGCCCATGGCCCCGGCAATGGGGCCCTGAAAGCCGACCGCCACGCCGCCCACCAGGCCGATCAGGATCGCCAGTATCGATTGCAACATGCCCGCCTCCGTGAAGATGAGTGACCAGGGGTGCGCTGCCTGAAATGAAATCAGGTCCGGCGGTCAGGCGATTCTTCACCCATGCGCCTGCCGGCCGTTCGCATCCCCATGAATAGGTTATTCTACCCGATGATTTTATACAACGCTGCGCAGCACCGCGGTGAAGACTGACGCGCTTTCAGCGGGGAGCATTTGCGTCAGGGCCTCGTCCAGCGCCTGCAGCGCGCCGGTCAGCCCGGCCGGGCGCAGCCCGAATTCCATCAGGAATTGCCGCACCCATTGCACATACTGCGTGAACAGCTCTGGCCGCTCAAGCGCCGTGGCGTCCTCCAGGTAGCTGAGATGATAGCGCATATCGCGGCGGGTCAAAATGCGCTCGTCATCCTGCGGGCTCACCTTTTGGGTGACGCGCTCAATGATGGCCTCGCGCTGCGCGCTCAGGGCCCGGCAGGCAGGCAAATCGTACTCCAGCCCGCGGTGCGCGGCGGCAAAGTACGGCTCGGCCAGCGGGAAGGCTTCGCGCAGCACCAGCCCCACCTGGCGGGCCGTGCAGGCGATAAACTCTTGCACGTGGTGCGTGCAGGCGCCGCGCTGCACCATCACCAATCGGTACTTGACCCAATAATCAGGATAGATATTGCGGGAATCCGAGCGCAGCGCAGTGATTAAATAATTGAGGTGGTACTGGATATCGATACGGGCGTACCCGCGGCCGTATTCGTCAAAGCGGTTTTTCCAGAACGGGTTCGTGTACAGGTCCGCGAGGATGGCGTCCGCCAACAGCGGACGTGCTGATTCAAGAATTTCACAGGCCGAATCAACCAGTGAAGCAGGCAGCACGGGCAGCTCCTTAATTGTCCAGGAAACAGCGCAAGAATATGAATATTGTATCGTTTTTAGTCCACCTGTCCACAAAAAAGACAGGAGAAACTGACTTCCAGGCGGGGATTAAACAATCCCGAATAACGTTTTTTTTCACGATCGGATGGATTGGCGCTGAAAACCGAGTTGCTCAAATTTGCGGATGGCGGCAGGGTCGCCAGCATGACAGGAAAGCCACAGGCTGTTAAAGCCGTGTTCAACCAGTGCGTGTTGCGATTTTTCCAGCAAGGTCGTTGCCAGCCCGCGCCCCTGCCAGTTGACGTCGGTGATCAGATCGATCAGCCTCGGCGCGCTGTCACCGCGCGGCAGCGCAATCAGGCAGGCCGAAACAACGCGCTCATCAAGTAAGCATATCCACGAACAATCCAGCAGCAACCGGGCATCGCTGGAATAGAAATGGCCAAATAATCTCAGCCGCAGCGCGGGCAAGGCGTCATAGCCCAGTCTGTAAGCCTTGCGTATGAGGTCGGCCAATGCATGCAAATCGCCGCTGTTGGGGTGCAGCAAGTACGCGCCTGGAACCGGCAGCGTCAGCGGCGCGGGAACAACGTGTTCCAGCTTTTTTTGGAAAACCAACGGCCCCGGCTCAACCAGGGCGGAATTGGCAGTATGAAGTGTGATGTTCCAACGGTGTTCGATGGCGGTCGTCATGGCTCTGCCTGGAATACAACCAGGACGGCCCCCTCTGTCCTTGTTGATTCACCTGTAAGGTTGAAATTCTATTGGACTAAATAAATTACGCCGAAACTTCTTACATATGATGAAACGATTTACATTTCTTAAAGAGTCGCAAGATTTGATAATGAATCGTTATTGCAATATTGCCAGCGCGTGCCCGGCACCCTCCAGGGCGGCGCGTGCCGCGGCCAGCGCCGTTTCCTTTACCAGCAGGAAATCGGTATCGAAGGTTGACAACGCAAAAATGCTCACCCCGGCTGCCGCCAGCGGTGCCAGCACCGCCAGCAGCACGCCCACCTGGTCAAACGCGAACGGACCTTCCAGCCGCAGAACGCGCCAGCCCCATTCGCAGCGCGCGCCGTCGGGGGCAAACGCTTCGGCGCAGACAATGGAGAGTTCGTCCGCCGTGCGTGTAACGGAAAAAAAGGCTCCCTCCTGCGCGATGGCGGGCACGGCAGCATCCGGAGCAAGGCGGCAAACGCTGTAGCGCCCGGGCAGCAGGCTGATTTTCAGCGATGAGACTTTCATGACCTGATTCTAACCGTAAAACAGAGCAACTTATCAGAATTTTCCAAGAATTAATCCAAACAGGATCAAGATCGTTATAATATGATAATGTAAATAATATTAGTCAATATATAAATCATCCAAACCCCACAAGGAGGTGCGGCGCTCGAATGAGTGATCGGGGGAATAAAGCGACCTTTGGAAGGATGTTGGCAGAACCCGGCCAGATGAGCCGGACAAACCGGAATGCTGAGCCTGGCTCAGCGCCTGATGTTCACATGAAAGGTAAGGGTTCCGTATGAAACAAACCACCCTCCGGCGAGGACTGAGCGGCCTGTTGGCGCTTGTCATCGCCCTTTCCCTGCTTCCCAGCACCGTATTTGCCGCAACCGCGGTGAATGACACCGATTCTCCCAAAAGAGACGGTGTCATCTTTTTTGCTGCCGACGGCCTGCGCCAGGACCTGGTGCAGGATTACGCTGCCCAGAAATTGCTGCCCAATTTCAAGAATCTGCTGCGCAACGGCGCGATTGGCGGGGATGGCGGCCTGCTGACCCAGGCACCGCCCAACACCGGCGCGGGATGGTACAGCCTGTCGACTGGCGCATGGGCCGGCGTGACCGGTTCCACCAACAACACCTTCCACATCAACGGCGCACCGTTCGCCAACCGCACGGCGGCTTTTGACAGCGGCGTGCTGCAAGCCGAAACGCTGGCGCAGGCCGCCGAGCGCGGCGGCAAGAAGGTGGCGCAAATCGAATGGGCCGGCGGACGCGTGGGCGTCACGCAAGGGCCCACCATCGATTACCGCTCCTTCCTCTCCGGGCGCGGCGTGGCCACCAACTATATCAGCCCGCTGGATGACGCCAACTTTACTGCTTCCTTTGGCCTGCAATTTGACCACCCGGCCGGCTTTGCCGGGCAGCCGCCCTTCCCGGGCGCTGCGCCGGTTGACGCTACTGGCTGGACCGGGACCCCCCGCACGTTCAGCCCGGCCAAGGAAATGCGCCTGCGCGTGCTCGATTTTGGCACCGACAAGTACGGCCTCAACGCCTACATCTATGACAGCACCAATGATCGCCGGACAAATTACGACCGCGTGCTGTTCTCCTTCTCCAAGGACGGCGCGCAAGCCGTTGCCACGCTGCGTAAGGGCCAATGGGGCGACATCAAAGTGAAAATTGTGGGCGGTTCCATGGATGGCCTGACCGCCGGCATGCTGGTCAAGGTTGAAGCGCTCACCCCTGACCTCTCCCAGGTGCGCCTGTTCCACACCTCGGTCACGCGCGCCATCGCCTCGTGGCCCACCTGGCCCGGCGAGCCCGGCTTCAGCGGCGACTTCGCCGAATTCATCGCCCAGCGTTTCCCCACTTCCACCGCGGCCGACTTTGCCATCCTTGAGGCCGGCATCGTCAGCGAAGAAACCTATGTGGAGCAGGGACTGTACTGGGAAACCGGGCACTTCCCGATCATCCAGTACATCCTCAAAAAATATCAACCCGACTTGCTGATGCTGGGCTACCCGGTGACGGATGAATTCTCGCACCAGTTCCTGGGCTTGATCACGCCGGTGCTGCCCAATGGCGACCCCAACCCGGCCTACGATGATGTGCAGGTCAACGGCACGCCTGACGGGCGCGTGGATGCGCGCACGGGCTTCATCCAGCGCGCCTATAAAGGCGCCGACGCCACCCTGGGGCTGGCGCGCTCCCTGATGGGCAAGGATATCACCACTTTCGTAGCTTCAGACCACGGCTTTGCTCCGCAGTTCCTGGCCATCGACGCCAGCAAGGTGCTGGTGGACCTGGGCCTGCTCTCACGGCCGCAAACCTCCAACTGCCGCCCGGCCACCGGTGAAACGATTGGCAAGGCCAAGGCCTGCTGGGCCGGCGGCACCGTGCAGATCTATCTGAACCTGGCCGGGCGCGATCCGGCCGGCGGCGGTTTCCAGCAGGTACCCGCCAACCAGGAAGCCGCAGTGGTGGATCAAATCCGGAATGCCTTCCTGGCGCTATCCGATTCCAACGACTGGAACGGCGACGGCCAACCGGAAGGCTGGATGATGATCGACCGCGCCTTCACCAAAGCCGAGGCACGCTACATCCCCAACGGCCCCGATTCCTACGCCGACATGGCCCACCCCACCCGCACCGGCGACCTGGTGGTCTTCTCCTACCCGCCCTACCAGTTTGACGCGGCCACGCCCGGCACGCTGGTGGCGCGCTCGGCCTTCTTCGGGCAGCACGGTTACGTACCCGACGTGCAAAATCTGGATGCAAACATCAACATGCGCGCCACCTTCATCGCCGGCGGCAAGGGGATACAGCCCAACCAGGAAGTCTTTGGCATGCGCACCATTGACCTGGCGCCGACCATCGCCTACCTGATGGGCATTCCCATGCCGCAGCAGGCGCAGGGCGTGGTGCGCCTGGAACTGCTGCGCGGCGGCGGCCGGTCTGATGTCGACACATATTTTGATAGTTCTTCAGCCGAAACACAGCCCGATAGCGCCGAAGCAGACGCGCTGCGCCGCGGCGGGTCGCGTACGCTGGTGCCGCTGATCGGCCTGACCGACTTCCACGGACAACTTGAACCCACGGCCACCACCATCGACGGACGCAACATCAGCGTGGGCGGTGCGGCTTACCTGGCGACGATGTTCGACGAGGAAATTGCCGCTTTCCAGGGCTCAGCCTTCCTGTTCGCTTCCGGCGACAACGTGGGCGCTTCGCCGGCCAACTCGGGTCTGCTGGAGGATATGCCCACCATCGACGTGGAGAACGCCTGGGGGTTGAACGCCACCTCTTACGGCAACCATGAATTTGACTACGGCGTGCCCCGCCTGCTCGCGCAGCAGGCGCGCGCCGAATTCCCCTTCCTGGGCGCCAATATCGTTGACGAACAGACCGGCCTGAATCCCGACTGGGTGAAGGGCAGCGAGGTGTTCACCTTTGGTAACGTGCGCGTCGGCGTGATCGGCATCGAGCTGGAGAACACCCCCGAACTGGTCAGCGCGGGCGCCACCGCCGGGCTGAACTTCCTGCCGGCGGTGCAGACCATCCAGCAGGAGTCGGAGAAACTACGCCAGATGGGCGTCAAGGTGCAGGTGGTGCTGATCCACGAAGGCAGCGCCAACGGCCGCAACGCCATCGATGGCATCCCGGCAATCGCCTGGGACGGCCCGATCGTGGATATCGTCAACAGCATCCAGAATACCGACGTGGACGTTGTGCTGGCGGGGCATACCCACCGCATCTCGAACATGAAGATCGGGCGCATCCTGGTGGCTGAAGGGCTCAACGCGGGCGCCAGCTACTCGGTGGTGCAGATGGTGGTACACGGCCAGGATGTGGAATGGGCCGGCGCGTCCACCCGCGTGGCTAAGAACCTGGGCGTGGCGCAGCGGCCGGACGTGCAGGCCATCATCGACGACGCCAACGCACAAACGGCCATCCTGCGCAACCAGGTGATCGGCACGCAGCAGTTCGACATCCGGCGCGCCCCCACCCGCCTGTTCGAGTCAGCCATGGGCAACCTGGTGGCGGACGCCATGCGCCTGAAGTACCCCGGCGTGGACGCGGCGCTGACCAACTCGGGCGGCCTGCGCGCTGACCTGTTGTGCCAACCGCCCAGCGCGGGCGAAGCGCCCTGCGAGATCACCTGGGGCGAGGTGTTCAGCGTGCTGCCGTTTGGCAACCGCACCGTCATCGAAACGCTGACCGGCGCGCAGCTTGAACAGGCCTACCTGAACGCCTTTTCGCCCTTCTGTAATGTGGCCATCGCCACGGGACGCTTCCCGCAGGTCTCCGGCCTGGCAGTGACCTTTGCCTGCAACGGCACGGCGCCGGTGGTGACCGGCATGTGGCGCACGCCCGACGGCATGGGCGGCGCACACATTCCCATCGGCCCGACGGACACGGTGCGCATCGTCACCAATGACTTCATGTTCGGCGGCGGAGACGGCTTCACCGTGCTGACGCAGGGCACCAACGTGGTGCAACCCGGCGACGACCTGATGCAGGTGGTCATCAACTACATTGCGGCCAACTCACCGGTCGGACCGGTTGTCGAAGGGCGCATCGTCGGCCCATAAGATTTTAGTGGTTTGAAGAAACGGGGTTCTGCGTCAGCGCAGGACCCCGTTTCTTATTCACAGGGAATTTAACAGGATATGCAGGATGGGGAGGATAAGATAACCCAATCCAAGAAGGCAAGCAGTCAAAGCCACGCATTCGTAAGGGCGACAGCATCCAGAAAAGCCCCACGGATGCAAACGAAACGCCGTTCCGGATGCTTCGCCCAACCGCCCAACTAATGGGGTAAATCATCGCAAGGGCACGGCAAGATTGCGCTTAACCGCGGTTCCGTCCGGCATCGCCATGCCCCTACCGCAGAAATATCCCATTGGTTTTTTCTGGCTAATCGCTAAAAGCTAATGGCTAACAGCTTCCTCAATGGTACAATCGCTTATTCCACCCTGGAGGTTTCCCATATGCCCACCATCGCGCAGGCCCGCGCGCTCTACCCGCAAAACGACGCCGTGCACGGCTTTGACCACGTCCTGCGCGTCTATCATTTGGCCGAGAAACTGGCCGCGGTTGCCGGCGCCGACCTGGAGATCGTGCGGGCGGCTGCGCTGCTGCACGATGTGGAAGGCAGCCACCCGGCAGGCGGCGGACGGGTCAGCCACCATGAGGCTTCAGCCGAAGAGGCCGCGCGCATCCTGCGGGAGGAAGGCTGGAGCGAGGAGCGCATCGAGCGCGTGCAGGAATGCATCCGCGCGCACCGCTTCCGCGGCAACCAGCGCCCCGTCAGCCTGGAGGCGCAGGTGCTGTTCGACGCCGACAAGCTGGACGTGCTGGGCGCCATCGGCGTGGCGCGCACCATCGCCTACGCCGTGCAGGCCGGGCAGCCCACCTATGCACACCCCTCACAGCGCTTCCTCGACACCGGCGAGAAGGAGCCCGGCGAGCCGCACTCGGCCTACCATGAGTACCTGTTCAAGCTGCGCCGCGTGCGCGACCGGTTGAATACTCCCGCCGCGCTGGCGCTGGCCGAAACGCGCCACGCTGACCTGGTGCGCTTCTTCGAAGCGCTGGCCGACGAGAACGAACTGCGCGACTGGCCCGCCGGGCGTGGAGCTTAAAAACCGCAAGGCAAATGTAAACTTATTCTAATCGTAACTGCATTAAAATCACGGTCATGAACATTCCCTACGGACCCATCCTGGTTGTTGAAGATAACCCCAACGTGCGCGAGTTGCTTGAAGTGACCCTGCGCTTCAAGGGCTACCCGGTGGTTTCGGCGCGCAATGGGCGTGAAGCGCTCTCGCGCGTCGAGGTCGAGCGCCCGGCGCTGATCATCACCGATATTCTCATGCCGCTCATGGACGGCTACAGCCTGGTGCACAACCTGCGCAAGAACCCGCGCACCAACCAGATCCCGGTCATTTTCATCTCCGCCACCTACCTGACCAACGAGGATAAGACCTTCGCGCTCAACCTGGGCGCGGTGCGCTTTGTCGAAAAGCCCATCGACCCGGAGGATTTTCTGCTGACGGTGGCCGAGGTGCTCACCGGCGGTGCGGTCGAGCGTAGCGCGCCGATCAGCGACAATGATTTCTACCGCGGCTACCGCGAACGGCTTGAATCCAAGCTGCTCCACAAGTCCACGCAGATCGCGCGCACCCAGCGCCTGCTGCAAACCCTGCCGCCCGAACAAAAACCACCCTTCGAAGCGCTGCTGGCGCAGGAGATGAGCGACCATAAGGAAATCCAGGAAGAATTGGACGATCTGCTGCGGCTGATCGGCCGTCTCAATTCCCCGGATTGAGCTTTTCAACCCCAACCCGATCATCTGGCCGCGCTCGAGCGGCCAGATGCTTAACCAGAAAGCTGTGCGTCGTATGACCCAACCCACCCTGAATGATGTGATCGAACTGGCCCGCGCGGCGGGGCAGATTCTACGCGAAGGCTACGGCCAGGACCACCAGGTGCGCCACAAGGGTCTGATTGACCTGGTGACCGAGGTGGACCACCGCTCGGAGAAGCTGCTGCTGGAGCGCATCCAGGCGCAGTTCCCCGGCGACGCCATCATCACCGAGGAAAGCGGCCGGTTTGAAGGTGACAACGGCAACCGCTGGATCATTGACCCGCTGGACGGTACGGTCAATTACGCCCACGGCGTGCCAATCTTTGCGGTCTCGATCGCGTATTCCGTGGGCGGGCAGGTGACGCTGGGCGTGGTATACGACCCGATGCGCGACGAGTGCTTCGCTGCTGAACGGGGGAAGGGCGCCTGGCTGAACGGCGCGCCGGTCGTGCCGGCCGCGGCAACCGAGCTGCAGAAGGCACTGCTGGTGACCGGCTTTTCATACAATCCCGAAATCCGCGATCGCAACGTGCCGTACTTCATTCACTTCGTCAAGCACACCCAGGCCGTGCGGCGGCTGGGTTCGGCCGCGCTGGATTTGAGCTACGTGGCCTGCGGGCGGCTGGACGGCTACTGGGAGATGCAGTTGAACGCCTGGGACGTGGCCGCGGCGGGATTGATCGCGCTGGAAGCCGGGGTGACCGTGACCAGCATGCAGGGCGAGCTGGACTTCATGCACCCGCCGTATTCGGTGGCGGCTGCCAACCCGGCAGTGCATGCCCTGCTGATGGCGGAAATCCGCAAGCTGGAACGCGGCGAAGCATAAATCAGAGACTGGATAAATAACAACGCGGGTCACTTGACCCGCGTTATCTCATCTTTTCGACAGCCTGCCAATGCTGCAATCCCGTGAATTCTTCTACCCGCCCGCTTCGTTGACCAGCGCGGCGCGCTCCATCGCGTCCAGCGGCGCAGCCTCCTGCTGGAACCCGGCCACGTCGATGCGTTGCAGCATCAGCAGCGTCGCCAGCATCATCCCGGCCTGCACGCCAAACACCACCACGTAGCCCAGCACGGCGTTCTGCGTGAGCGCGCCGAACACGTCGCGCAGCCCGCCTGAGAGCAGCGCGCCCAGGCCGCGCGCCATGGCCTCGGCCATGCCCCACGCGCCAATGAACAGGCCCACCCGCACGGTGGTCATGTCCAGCATCAATGATAGGTTAGACACGGTCGACAACCCCGTGCCCAGCCCCAGCACCACCACGCCGCTGTAGAACAGACTTTTTAGCTCAAGCGGCCCGCTGGCGGCGATGGCAATGAAGGCCGCCGCTGCTGTCCAGCCGCCCAGGGCGGCCACACCGCGCTTGCCCATGCGGCGCTCCAAAAAGCCAGCCACCAGCAGCGCTACCAGAAAACAGGTGCCCCAGATCGAGGTGATGCGCGTGGTGGCGCTCACCGGCAGGTTGAAGGCCTGCCCGGCGTACGGTTCCAGCAGCACGTCCTGCCCCAGGATGGCCGCCAGCAGGATGATCAGGTAAATGAAGAAGTGGCGCGCCTGTGGGTTGCCCAACACGGCCGCGCCCAGTTCGCGCCAGCTTTTACGCACCGGAGCGGGCTGGTTGGCGGCCGTCTTGTGGCGCTCCTCCAGCCCGATCAAGCCCAGCAGGCCCAGCGCCAGCGCGGCCAGCGCCACCACCAGGAAGGCCGTTTCCAGCTTGGCGGGCGTGTAATCCTCCAGCAGCCGGCCCAGCGTGGCCGCGGTGAGGATGATGCCGGTGATCATCACGAACCACATGATCGAGATGGTGCGCGAGCGGCCCTTCGGGTCCGAGATCTCGGAGGCCACCGACATGTAGGATACGCTGGCCACGTTCATGCCCACGCCCCAGATGCCGAACACCAGCACGCTCAGGCCCAGACCCAGCCAGCGGTTTTCGGGCATGAGGAACACCGCCAGCGGCGCCAGGCTGACGCCAGCCACGCACATCAGCAGCCCCAGCGCGATGTAGCCCGTGCGCCGGTAGCCCAGCCAGGGGTGGCGGTCGGAGTAGTTGCCGATGACCATTTGCAGCGGCGAGAAGATGTAGGGCAACGAGGCCAGCACGGCCACCAGCGTGGCCGAGAGCGCCATTTCCTTGATCATCACGCGGTTGAGCGTGGAATTGATCGGCACCAGCGTCATGGCAACGGCGACGTGGATCAATGAGAGTTGGATGCGTTTTCGCAGCATAATTGTCCTTAACGAATATCGTTTGGCAGGAAAATTATGCCCCAAAGGGTCGCGGAAATCAAATAAGGAAATTTTAATGGAGAGAAGAAAAGAAAACCACAGAGATCACGGAGAAAAAAATTTTGGTGAGGGAAGAGGAGAAAATTACACCAAAGTACACTTCGGTGCAATTTTATTCATTCTCCCTACTTCATATCTTCTCAGTGTACTCAGTGTCTCTGTGGTTATCCTTCTTATTTGTCTTCTTTCACCAATGCCAGCATCAACGCCTCGCGCAGCGAACGCGCCTCCAGCACCTGGATGCCCTCGGGCAGCGGCTCGCTCTTGCGCACGCGGTGCGGGATGATCGCCGCCTTGAAACCCAGCTTGGCCGCCTCGCGCAGGCGCGCGTTCATCTGCCCCACCCAGCGCAGCTCGCCGGAAAGCCCCACCTCGCCGATCAGCGCCAGGTCGGCGCGCACCGGCAGGTCGCGCAGCGAGGATGCGATTGCCACCGCCACGGCCAGGTCGGCGGCCGGCTCGGTGATGCGCAGCCCGCCCACCACGTTGACAAAAATATCCTGTTCGCCCAGGTGCAGCCCCATGCGCCGCGAAAGCACCGCCGCAAGCATCAGCAGCCGGTTGATGTCGACGCCATTGGGCGTGCGCCGCGGGTTGGCATTGTTCGAAGGGCTGGTCAGCCCCTGCAGTTCCACCAGCAGCGGGCGCGTGCCTTCCATGGTCACAGCGATCGACGAGCCCGGCGCGTTGACCATGCGCTCGGCCAGGAACGCCTCGGACGGGTTGGGCACCTCGATCAGGCCGTATTCGCGCATTTCGAACACGCCCACCTCCGAGGTGGCACCAAAGCGGTTTTTCACCGAGCGCAGCAGCCGGAAGGTCTGGTAGCGGTCGCCCTCCAGGTAAAGCACGGTATCGACGATGTGCTCCAGCACGCGCGGCCCGGCGATGATGCCTTCCTTGGTGACGTGCCCGATGACAAACACCGCCATGCCCGAGGTCTTGGCCAGTTCGCGCAGCCGCGACGCACTCTCGCGCACCTGGCTGACCGAACCGGCGCTGGATTCAATCGCCGGCAGATATACAGTTTGAATGGAGTCCACCACCAGCAGCGCCGGATCCAGCGCGCGGGTGTGCTCCAGGATGGTTTCCAGGTTGGTCTCGGTGACCAGGTA
>JAPKMQ010000067.1 GCA_026645875.1 Longilinea sp. | reverse complement strand
TGCAACCCGAACGCTACGGCAGCCGCCCGTCGTTGCGCTCGATCCGCCGGGCGTGGAACGTCGTGGATATCCGTTCAGACCCCTGCCTGATCCTGCCCGGCGCGGACGCGCCTGCCGGGGCCGAGGCCGCACTGCTGCTGCCCGATCCCTCCCGCCCGGGGCAGCCCGCCTTTCTGCGCCTGGCCGTGGATGCGCTGCGCGCCGAGTTGATTGCCTACTCGTTGGACCTGCCGGATGCCCCGGCCAGCACGCCCGCCTTGCCGGTCAAGCCTCCTGACCCGGCCAGCCTGCCGGCGTCGATCGAGGCGCAGGTGAGCCGCCTGGGCTCGCTGACGCTGGAGAGCTACCCGATTGTGGCCGCCAGCCTGGACGCGCCCGGACATTTTGAGTTTGCCGCGCGCATCCCGGGGGCGGTGCTGGCGCGGCGCGCCGACCTGCGCAGCGCGGGCGCGCTGCAGCGTGCATTCAGCATCACTTCGGCCGGGCGGACCGTGACGGTGGCGGAGGAAGCCGACGCGATCGACCATCATTACGCGGTGGTCAGCGTCGACGGGCAGGAGGTGTACCGTTACGCCATGCTGCAACACGCCGGCGCCACGCCGATCTACGGGCTGTGGAATTGGGCCGGCCGATGGGTGCTGGAGGTGAACGGCGCGCTGGTGGTGGAGGGCGAACTGTACAATGCAAAGGCCGGCTACCGCGAGATCTTCAACTTCCGCATGCTGGACGGCAAACCGTTCTTCCTGTTCCTCAAGGAGGGACTGGTGGGGGTGTATTATGACGGGCAGACCTGGCCGGGGCTGTTCGAGTCGGTCGTTCACGGCGCGTGCTGCGAGGCGGGCATCGCCAACCCCGGCAACGCCGCCGCGCTGACCTGGTTCTACGCCCAGCAGCAGGGCTGGTGGCACTACGTGGAACTGGGCCTGTTCGAGCGGCAGTCACCTTGACAAGCCGGGCGAATCGCATATAATAACACTCGCCTTCCTCGATAGCTCAATTGGCAGAGCGGGCGGCTGTTAACCGCTAGGTTCCAGGTTCGAGTCCTGGTCGGGGAGCCTAAAGAATTTCTGATTTTCGATTGCTGATTTCTGATTGAACCGCCCAGTGAGGCGGTTTTTGTTTCAGTTCGACGCACCATCGGATGCTTTCCGTAGCCAAAACAGCGGCTTGCCTTTTCAAGTAAGCCGCTGTTTTGTCACCCCTCGGTCGCTGATTACTCGAGGATGCGGAAGGTGGAAATGATTTGATCCACTTCGCCGATCAGCCTCTCGAACGAGTACGGCGTCGCGGTCAGTTCGATCACGTACAGGCGGTCGCCCTTGAGGAAGAAATATGTCTTGGACCGGAAGGTGAGCACCGACCCGTCCTCAAACTGCTGTTCAAGCTGATAGTCGTTGGTGGCGCCGAGCAGGCTGCCCGCGCGGAAGGATTGCGTGCCAAACAACTGAAAACTTGGGTCCTGCGCAAGCTGTTGGCGGAAGGCGTTGGCAAACAGGCTGGGGCTGCCCTTCGAAAGCCCCTCCGATTCGATCACATACAGCTTGATCTCGGCCAAATCTTCCCGGCCGGCCTTTGTGGCTGCCCATTGCAAGGTTTCCGAGCCGGCTTCCGCCGTCGCGGGATTGAGGGGAATCCAGTCGGCGGGAGTGGTGATGCTGAACTGGCTGGCGTCGTCCACCTGGGTGCGCATGCCGTTCTCGACCGGCGCAATTGATTTAGCAAACGCCAGCATCGCTTCGACCAGTTCCAGCGCGTCCAGACTCAGGTCGTCATTTTGTTCAAGCTGCGCCTCCAGCACCGGCACGGCCTGCTCGAATTTGCCAGCCTGCAGGTAAGCCGAGGCGAGCGCCAGCTGGACATCGTCATTCCACGGTTCCAGTGCGCTGGCTTTTTCAATGGCGGCGATGCTCTCGTCCATTCTTTTCAGCTTGGCCTGGGCCGACATCATCACCAGGTAGGCTTGGGTCTGATAGGGCAGAATGTCCAACGATTTTTCCGCGTTCATAATGGCGGAGGCCATCTTGCCTTCCTGGTCGTAGATGGCCGCCAGCATGGCCCGGCCGTCTGGAAGACGCTCTTCCATGCCCAGCGCGGTGTTGGCATCCTGACGGGCCTTGTTGAAATTGCCGCTGCTTAAATAAACCCAGGCGCGGGAAAGATAGTGATTGGGGTTTTTCGGTTGGAGCTTGATCAATTGATTGGCGTCATTCAGCGCGGTCAGGGTATCCTCATTGGCCAGGCTGATCTGGATGCGCGCCTGAAGGGCGCCGATGGAATTCGGATCGATCTCGAAGGCCCGGTTGAGAACCTTGCCAGCTTCATCGTTTTCCCCGGTTTCCTGCAGCAGCACGGCCTTGTAGGCGAGGATATCCGCGGAGTCGGGGTCGATTTTTAGCGCCTGCTCGAGGTATTGCATGGCTTTTTCATCATCGTCACGGGCGTCGGCGCCGTAATAAGCAACCAGCAAGGTGGCCGCATTGTCGGGGTTTAATTTGAGCGCCGTGTCGATCTCCTGCCAGGCTTCATCAAATTCATAGCGCGCCAGGTGCAGGATCGCCATCTGCGAATGCGCCACAGGGATGTTGGGGGCCAGTTCCAACATTTCCTTGCAAAACGGCTCGGCGGCGAAAAAGTTGTACAGGCGCATGTGATAAAGGCAGCGCAGGCTCGGCGTCGAATACGCAGAGGGCGCCAGTTCCTTCAACTTCAGCCGAACCGCCTCAAAATCTTCCAACTGGTATTCGATCAACCGGAAACGGGTCTGGGTCACCAGGGCGGGGTAGAAATCGGGCATCAGGGCCAGAGATTGTTCCAGATCGTCCTCCACGCGCTGGCGGGCTTCAATGGAATCCAGTTCGTTGGCCACGGCGCTGAGCAGGTAAAACTCAGGGCGTTCTTCCAGCGCCAGGGCACGCCGGGCCAGGTCGAGGGCGGCTTGATTGTCATCATGCAGCCATTTCACCAGGCCCTGCGCCCAAAGGGAAACGGCTGAATCAGTGGAGAGCGCCGTAACCTGTTCCAAAGCGGCGTTGGCTTCAGCGGGGCGCGACAGTTCGGAGTAGAGATACACGCGCAGGGCATGCGCTTCAATATCCTGCGGGGCCAGGGTGGCGGCCTGCTCCAGGTCGGCGGCCGCGGCGTCGAATTCCTCCCGCCACAAGGCCAGGGCACCGCGGATGCGCAGCGCCAATCCCGAATCGTCGCCGCGTTCCAGGGCGGTGTTGGCGGCACTGAGCGCATCGTCCCATTGGTAGGCCTGGTAGGCTTTCAATGCGTCCAGCGCGTAGGGCAGCGCCAGGCCGTCATCGGCGGCTTTTACCAGCGCGCCGGCGGCGTAGGCCTGCTCCAGTTCGCCTTTGGCCAGGTAGATCTGCGCCAGCGCGGACTGCAGCGCGACGTCCTGCGGATATGTTTGCTCGGCCGCCAGCAGATCGGCCAGTGCCGCGTCCAGTTGGCCCTGGTGGAACAGCGCCTGCCCGCGCAGCAGGTAGGCGCGCGAAGGCTCCGCTTGCAGCGTTTTGAACGGGAGCGCAAGCGCGCGGCTGGCGGCTTGTTCGGCGGCGGAAAAATCGCCCCCGTCCAGGCGGGCGGCAGCCTGATCGAGCGCGCTGCGTTCCAGCAGCCGCAGCACGCCAAAGCCGCCGCCCGCCAGCACCAGTGCCGCCAGTAAAACGATCAGCCAGACCGGCAGGCGTTTTCTGGCCGCTGCGGGCAGCGTTACGACCGGTTCCGGCGGGTTGCCGTCGAAATTATCCGCCAGTTCGGGTTGCGGTTCGCCGGCGGGCGGCAGAACATCTTCGAGAAAGGGGGCGCTTTCTGGCAAAAGTTCGTCGGGCAGGTTGGGTTGGGGTTCGGTCATGAGGCTCCCTGTGGCATTCATCCTGTGCGGGGTGGTCATTTGCCGAGTGTCACGTTTTGCATTTGCGCAACGCCCACCGGCGCCGGCTGGTAGTTGCCGACCCGCTGGCTGACGAGTTCATGTGAAATGCTGTAAAACAGCGGCAGCGAGGCGTAGCTGCTCAACAGCGTTTCCTCCACCTGGTGGTAGAGCGCAAGGCGCTGCTGCGGGTCCGGTTCGATGCGCGCCTGCTCGAGCAATGCGTCGATTTCAGCATTGCTGTATGCGGCTACGTTAAAATCGCTGCCGGTGTGATACAACAGGTCGAGGAAGTTTTCCGGGTCTGGGTAATCGGCGCACCAACCGTAAACCACCACGTTGGCAGGGTTTTCGCGGGACGCGCGGGTGAAATCAACGGGGTCAAGGTTGACCACCTGGACGTTGATGCCCAGGTGCGTTTTCCACATCTCGGTCAGCGCTGAAACCAGCGCGTTTTCGCTGCCGGCATAACCGGAAACGCTGACCTTGAGCGTGACGGACTTGCCCGCGAGGGTGGATTCTTCCAGGGCCTGTTTGGCCGCGTCGGGATCGAAGCGGTAGGCGTCGAGGTCGGCGGAGTAACCGGGCATGCCGGGCGGAAGAATGGCTCCGGCAGGCATGGCCAGGCCGCTGCTCATCACCTCGTTTAATTCATCCCGATCAATGGCCAAAGCCAACGCCTCGCGCAGCTTGAGGTCGTCGGTGGGGGCCAGCGTGAGGTTGATTTGCAGCATGGTGGTGCACATGTTGGGCGTGCTCACCAGGCGGTCGTGCAGCGGATCGTCTTCCTTGCTGATTTGCAGCACGTCATCCACGCCCACCGGCAGGAGGTCCAGCTCTCCATCTTCGAACAGGCTCTTGGGCGAACCGCCCCACACGAATGAAAAGAGCAAATAGCGCACGCCGGCGGGTTGGTAATAGTTGGGGTTGCGCTCGAAGATGAGGGCTTCGCCTTCGATGTGTTCTTTGATCGTGAAGGGGCCGCTGGCATTGGCCTGCCAGACCCAGTCTTCGTCGTCGCTGCTGACCTGGCGCTTATCGATAACCATTGCCGTTGGATAGGTCAGCTTGGCCAGGAAGTAAGGCCGCGGGCCGAGCAGCGTGACCTGCAGGGTGCGCTCATCGACCACTTTCAACCCGCTGATGGCGTCGGCCTTGCCGTCCAGCTTGTCCTGGACGCCCTGGATGTCGCCCAGATAGGTGCGCGCGGTGGTTGAATCCAATTCGGGGTCGGTGGCGCGTTCCCACGAGTCAACCACGTCCTGAGCGGTGAGCCGCGTTTCGTCGGCAAACATCAGCCCTTCGCGCAGGGTAAAGGTGTAAACGGCACCTTCGCCGCTGACCTGCCAGCTTTCAGCCAGGTCGGGCTGGATTTGCATGTCGGGGGTCAGGCGCACCAACCCGCTGAAGAGCAAGCCAGTGAAATCGGCAGCCGATGACACGCTGGTGGCCGGGTCGAGATTGACCGGTTCCGGCTCGCTGGCAAGCTGGTAAAGCGTTTCAGCGCGGTCCAGCCCGTACGGCTGGGGCATGGTGACCGCCGCGCTGTTGAACACGCGCGACAGGGTCAGCTTCTTTGCATCCAGCGTGGCCTGAGATCCGCCAAAGACCATCACGATGACCCGTTGGGCCGAATGGATTTCATACACGCGGTAGGTCACTTGCTTTAAGCCGCTTCCGCGGATGATCTCGATCATTTGCGCGCTGTCCGCGCCCTTCAGGTTCACCTCCACTGGATCAGAGGCTTCGTATTCCGTCAACTCGCCTTCGAAGATTTGCACCACCGCGTCGAGCAGCAATTCGGTGGTGATGGTCTCATCCGCAGCCTCGGCAAACACAACCATGAAGAAACTGCCGTCCTTTGGGTCGCGCAACACGATGAAAGTCGAATCAGAATTGACGATTTCCCAATTCTCGGGGGATACAAAAGAAAAACCAGCCCAATCCAGGGCATGGTATCCGGCCGGCAGCGGCGTGGGCTGCGGCGTGGCGGTTGGCGCAGGGGTGGCGGTGGCGGTGGCCGTGGGCGCCGGGGTTGGCGAAGCGGTGGCCGAAGGCGCCTGGGTGGGCGTTTCGGTGGCTTTTTGCGCCGCGGGCTGGCAGGCTGCAAGCAGCAGCGCCGCGATCAGCACAACGGCGAACACGGGGGGCAAAGGACGGCGTGTATGCATGGGGTTTATCTCCTTGAGGTGCGCCGCGCCGCGAACAGAATGGCAGCAGCGGTCAGGGCCGCGGCAATGGCAAGGAACGGCCAAATAGCGGCGCCTCTGGCGGGTTGGGGGATGGATTCAGGCAGAGTTGGCGATGGGGTGAACACGGCGTCGGTAGGCGCAGTGGTGGCGGACAGACCGGGGGTGACTGTGGCTGCCTCGGCGGCCTGCGTCCACAAGACCAGGGTGGGGATGGCCGTGCCCTTCGGGCGCGGCGTGCGTGTGACTACCGGTTGGGCGGTTCCGTCCGCGGCGGCAAAGCCCAGCGATGTGCGCCAGGCAGCGTCCAGCCCCTCGGTATCCACGCCAAGCGAAGTTTCCAGCGCACGGTCGATGGATTGCCCATCCTGGATGGATTGCAGCAGGTTTTCGAGGCCTCCGGCGGTTTCGAGGATGTAGCGCACAATCATGCCCGACTGCGCATAGGACAGGCTGGCGCGCTGTGAATTGGCCGCGAAACCGTTGGACAGGGAGCGCAGATCGGGGAGATTGCTGTTTTTCAACGCCGTGATGACAAGCTGGCGTTCTTCGGCGACCTGCGGACCCTCCGCTGCAACCGAAATGCCCTCGCTCAACCAGGTGGGCATGTCGGCGCCCTTGCAATTGAAAATGCGCTGGTCAGAGACGAGATGGGCCAGTTCATGCGGAATGATGGTTTCGGCCCATTCCAGTTCATCCGGGTTGATTCCCAGCATGACCGTGCTGTATTCGGGCACTGCAAAGCCGCCGGTCCAATCCGGCAGGTTGATGCCCGCGCCCTGAACCGCTTCGGCGCCGGGATACACCATCAGGCGGACGTTTTCGGGCGCCTCGATGCCCATTTCGCGCGACAGGCGGGCCAGCGATTGGACGCTCAACTCGAGCAGGCGCTGGCCAAAGGCGGACGTGCCGGCCGTCCAGTAAACCGAGATCCCGCCGTAGGAGGTGCGATTCCAGGAATAGCGGAGATCTTCGATGGAGATTTCCTGCTCGGGGGTGGTGTAGCGCTGGCCGCCAGCGACGGTTATTTCCCAGTTCCAGGTCAGGCGCGCGCCGGGCGGCAGGCTGCCGACGTTGTGCAGATCCCATTTCCATTCCGCCAGTATCCAATTGCCGTCTGGCTCAAAATCGACGCTCTGGCGCGCGGCGGCATTCTGGCAAGTTTGCGCGTTGGTGGCATACAGCAGCGAAACGCGCTCCACGTCGCCAGGCAATTGAAATGAAAACTCAAAGCGGATTTCATCCGGAAAAACCACCCGGGCACTGTCGTGCTGAATTTCCAGGCCAGTTTGCGCCGCCGCAGGGCGGCTCGACGGGATCAGGAGCAAAAATGCTGTTAGCAAAATCCGCAGGATCATGCCGGGAGACGGCCGCTTGTTATTTTTACTTGACCGATTTTTCGTACCGGCCTTGGCGATGGAAGCTGGCATTAATTATTCGGTCCTTGTTGAAGGTTGGTGTTTTTTGCAATTTTGGGTGGGGGAGCAGATAAAAAGGATCAGTTTCCCCTCAGAGCAATCTATTTACAATTATCCTTAGCCTACATTGTACAAAAAGCGATCGATAAAGATAACCGTTATTTGTCGGTTTTTATTGAGGATGGATGTCACACAGTCGAAAACCATCGATCTGCGATTTGGAAAAAGTATCGACAGGATAGCATTACCAACCGCCGTTAAAATCCACTGATTCTTCAAACCTGTGCCATAATGGTGGACAGTCACATTCTCTCGAAAGGACAAGCAACCATGCAGGAATTTTTCTCCTTCCGTAAGATGATCACCCCAACCATCATTCGTTTTATTTTCTGGATCGGTTCAGGCTTGATGGTGATTGGCGGGCTGGTGGCGTTTTTCTCCAGCCTGGGGCGCTACGGCGACGCGGCCGGCGCCATCGTCGGGCTGCTGACCATCCTGGTCGGCCCGGTGGTCGTGCGCATCATCTGCGAACAGGTCATCCTGTTCTTCCGCATCAATGAAACCCTCTCCGAGATCCGCAGCGACCTGCAGGATGTGAAATCGCGCCTGAATCCGCCGCAGGCCCAGCCTCCACTTTAGGGGGGCATAACGCGGCCTGGCCTGTTTCCAGACCCTATAATTGAAAAACGCACGCCGCCCGGCGGATAGGAGGATTTACAGACTGCCCGCCGTTTTCGCTTGCCCTGAGGTGAGTTCTTCTATAAAATAAGAATACAATTCAATGATTAAAAGTACGTTCTGTTACCAAAAAGGAAGGGAAACATGGCCAAACAATTTGACGGGACCGAGTTCTTCAAGATGATGGCAGTCAACGAACAGGCGACTGCCGCCATGTACCGGCAGTTCGCTGCCAATGTCAAGCTCGGAGCGAAATTCTTCGAGCATCTCGCCAAAGACGAAGAGCGCCATTACGCCATCTACACCGCCCTGCTCAAGAAATACGCCGATACCAAGGGCCTGACGGTTGAGGTCACCGACGATCAGGCGGAATACCTGGAACTGCTGGTCAAGAACAATGCCGTGACCGAAGCTGACGCGCTGGCCAAAAAGGCCGCCACATTCACCGACAAGGACGAACTGTACGCGCTGGCCGAACAGGGCGAGCGCGACGCCGTGCTGTTTGTGCAGGAATTGATCGGCCTGTACCCGATGCTGCAGCCGGACGACTTCCATGTGATTTTGCAGGAAGAAAAGAATCACCTCAAGCAGGTGATGAGCCGCCGCATGGAAGCCAAGCTGGGCACGCTGCGCCTGTAAACGGCTGAATTTTGGCAAACCAAGCTCGATCGATCGGGCGCGGTCTCAGACCGCGCCCGTTGCATTAATGATCCATATATGCGCCAAACACACCTGCAAAGCATTTCTCAAGTCGTTTTTGGGCTTCCGGTGATAGAATCAAAGCAACACATCCCCCCCGCGAGGACCGCATGACGCAACTTCTACCCGGCACCTTTGGCACGCTGCTGCGCTACTGGCAGGGCGGCCGCGACCTTGAATTGATCTTCGATAACGCCCACCTGCGCATTTCGGCCATTGGCGGGCGTGTCGCGCGGCTGCGCATCGCGCCTAGCGGTAAGTTTGCGCCGCGCCGCTCGTGGGATGTGGTGCCGGCGGATGACGATTTCCCGATTCCGGCTGTCGCGCTGCGCGAAGACGGCCAGAGCATCCGCTTTGAGATGGGCGCGTTCCAGGTTATTTACCAGCGCGGGGGCGGGCTGTGGTTTGAATTCACCGAGCAACGCTTCTTCCGGCTGGAGGAGCTGCCCGCCGTCCAACCCGGCGGCCCGCTGGCGCTGCGCCTGCCGGTGGAACCCGGCGAGCATTTTTACGGCTTCGGCGAGCGCTCGGGGCTGCTGGAAAAGACCGGCAGCCGTATGATCAATTGGGCCACCGACCCCAACCACCTGCACGGCCCGGACGTGGAGGCAATGTACATCGCCATCCCCTTTGCGCTGGCGCTGCGTCCCGGCCTGGCCTGGGGGCTGTTCTTCCACAACACCTTCCGCTCCGAATTCGATCTGACCCAACCCGGTGAGCTGAACGTGAAGGCCGACGGCGGCGAGCTGGACTTTTACATCCTGTGCGGGCTCAACCCGGCCGAGGTGGTGCAGTCCTTCAGCGAGCTGGTGGGGCGCGCGCCGCTGCCGCCGCTGTGGTCGCTGGGCTACCACCAGAGCCGTTGGAGCTATAACAGCGAGGGGGAGGTGCGCGACCTGGTGGAAGAGTTCCGCCGCCGCAAGATCCCGTTGGACGCTGTGCACCTGGATATCGACTATATGGACGGCTATCGCGACTTCACCTGGAACCGCCAGACCTTTCCGGACCCGGCCGGGCTGACGCGCGATCTGAAGGCGCGCGGGGTGCGCCTGGTGGCCATCACCGATGCCGGCGTCAAGGTCGATCCCGCTTACGAGGTGTACGCCAGCGGCCAGGCGCAGGACGCCTTTGTGCGCAACGCGCAGGGCGAGGAAGCACCCGGTTACGTCTGGCCGGACGATTCTGTCTGGCCGGATTTTTCGCGCCCGGATGTGCGCGCCTGGTGGGGCCAACAGCAGGCACGCCTGCTGGCCGCGGGCGTGGCAGGCATCTGGAACGACATGAACGAGCCGGTGGTCTTCGACCGGCCTTTCAGCGAGGGCGGCGGAGGCACGCGCACGCTGCCGTTGGACGCGCCGCAGGGCCCGCTGGACGAACGCAGCACGCACGCCGAACTGCACAACCTGTACGCGCTGGGCATGGCGCAGGCTTGTTACGAAGGGCTGGAGCACGGCCTGGAGGGCGAGCGTCCCTTCGCGCTGTGCCGCTCGGGCTACGCCGGCATTCAACGCTGGACCGCCTCGTGGATGGGCGACAACCATTCCTCCTGGGAACACTTGGAAATGGCGCTGCCGCAGTTGATCAACATGGGGCTTTCGGGCGTGCCCTTCGTGGGCGTGGATATCGGCGGGTTCACCGGCAACGCCAGCCCCGAACTGTTCGCGCGCTGGATTCAGGCCGGGGCGCTGTTCCCGTTCTGCCGCGGCCACTCGTGCATTGGCACCATCCGCCAGGAGCCTTGGTCGTTTGGCCCGCAGGTGGAGGATATCGCGCGCGCCTACCTGCGCCTGCGCTACCGTCTGCTGCCGTACATCTACTCTTTATTCTGGAATGCCAGCCAACGCGGCGATCCTGTGATGCGCCCGCTGCTCTATCAATATCCCGAAGATCCGCTCACCGCCCACCTGAGCGACCAGTTCCTGCTGGGGCCTTTCCTGATGGCGGCGCCGGTAGTGCGTCCTGGCGTGCGCGCGCGCAGCGTATACCTGCCAGAGGGCGAATGGTACGCCTGGGAAAGCGGCGAGGCGCTGCCGGGTGGGCAGCACATCCTGGCCGAAGCCCCGCTGGAGCATATGCCGCTGTATGTGCGCGGCGGCGCCATCCTGCCGGTAGGCCCGGAGATGATCCACACCGGCGAAAAGCCGTTCAGCCCGCTGACGCTGGAAATTTACCCCGGCGACTGCGAGTTTACCCTGTATGAGGATGACGGCCACAGCCTGGCGTACCGGCAGGGGGCCAGCAGCCTGCGCGCGCTGCGCATGCAGCGCACCGCCGGCCAATTGCGCCTCTCGCTCGGCGAGCGGCAGGGCAGTTGGCGGCCGCCGGCACGCAAGCTAGTGCTGCGCATCTACGGCGTGCCCGAATACAGCCGCCTGGGTCACACCGGCGGGCTGTACGAGCGTAACCGCCACCGCCTGACCCTGGAATTGGACGACGACCGCGCGGCTCGCGAGTTGACCTTCAGATTATAAGGCGGCAAGGATGATCATCTTGTGAGTTTCATCACAACCAGCGCGTGACTTGCGCAAGGTGACAAAAAATACCGGATCGGTTAACTTTAAAGCAGTCAAAAACGGGCCATCAGACCCGCGCAAATACCATTGGGAGGGAACCATGAGCAAGACGTTGAAGAATTTACAGGATGCTTTCGCCGGCGAATCGCAGGCCAACCGCAAGTACACCGCTTACGCCCAAAAAGCTGAAGCAGACGGCTACCCGCAGATTGCCAAACTGTTTCGCGCCGCGGCTGCCGGCGAGACCGTGCATGCCATTGCGCATTTCAAGGCCATGGACGGCGTGAAGTCGACAACCGAAAACCTGAACGATGCCATCAATGGCGAGAATTATGAAGTGGTCAGCATGTACCCTGACATGATCGCGGATGCAGAAGCCGAAGGCGACCGCCGCGCGGTGGTCAGCTTCAAGAATGCGTTTGCCGTCGAAAAGGTGCACGAGGGGTTGTACCGCGAGGCCCTGGCAATGCTCGAAGCGGGCCAGCAGGCCGTTGAGCCTTTCGATTACTTTGTCTGCCCGGTGTGCGGCTACGTTGAAAAGCGCAACGCCCCCGAGCGCTGCCCGGTGTGCGGCGCGCCCGGCGCAAAGTTCGAGCGCATTTCGTAAGCGCCGGACAGCCTGGAAAGCAAACGGATCGGGCAGGTCATTATCGACCTGCCCGATTGATTTTCTGCGCGGCGGGCTGCCCCCAGGGGACGAAGGATCGCCCGGCCAGCGCGTCCAAACCGGATGGGATTTCCGGTGAAGATTTATTGGTTGGAGAAATCTGCTTACATGGTTATTATAGCAATCTACTACCAAAACAAAACAATAACCAGCCCGCAAGGAACGGTCAATCACCTTAAAGTTGCCCACCGTTCCAGCACAGGATGCGCATGGACGACCAGCGGCCTGCCATGCGGAAGAGCCAATCGGCGGCGCGGCGCAGGCGCCGAAAGTACGCGGGCAGTTCAGCTTCGGCCGGGGCGCGGAAACCATGCCGCGCGTAGAACGGGACAAGCGCGGCGCGGCAGGTGAGGTACAGCGGTGGTCCGGCCTGCGCCTGCAAGTGCCGGATCAACGCACCAGCCAGGCCCTGCCCGCGCCAGGCCGGCAGCACCGCCAGCGAGGCCAGTTCGCGCGTTCCGCCGCCATGCGGCTTGATTTGCGCGCAAGCCAGCATGCGCCCCTGCGCGTCCACCGCCAGCGTGAACCGCCGCCAGTCGAGCGAAAGCGGGTTGAGCCGCTCCCGCCAGATCAACCGGTGGATGGCGGCCGCGTCGGTGCGTTCAGCGCGGCGCAGCAGCACGCCGGGTGGAAGGGGAATGCTGCCCATCAAAGATGAAGTAATAATTGGCTTCTCCTAATCAAATTGCATCATCATCAATGATCCATTGTGTGGTTCTCATGCGAATGTACCTAACCCCCTGGCCCCCTTCCCGGTTCGGGAAGTGGGAAGCGGCGTAGCCGCGGGGGATAGGTCAGAAAAGTAGAACTTGGTTAAGTGTTCATTCTTAGCGAGAGAGCCATTTTGAGGACGTGGATGGCCGTAGCCTATTGAGATAAGCACCTCTTGGGGTATTTATTTCTTAACGCAAAAACTTAATGCCGTAACCAGTCTTTAACTGACAAACACGACCATTAAATCATTGACATTCGTGCGCGTGGCGCCCGGCCGCAGCAGGTCGCCCAGCGCGCCAAAGAACGGATAAG
>JAPKMQ010000066.1 GCA_026645875.1 Longilinea sp. | reverse complement strand
CCGCCCGGTTGACCGGTGGGACCTGCTGGCCGCCATTCTGCGCTCTTTATTCTCCTGGCGGCCAAAGCTGGGCAGCCGGCAATTCTTTCAAAGCTGGGAAGATCGCCTTGCCTTCAAAGGCGAATCGGTGCAGATTCAGGCACCTGATGGTAAACTAGAAGGACAATTCGTTGGAATTGACCCGCATGGCAATTTATTACTGCAAACCGGTGCGGGAAAGATGGAAGTAATTACCGCCGGAGATGTTTCTTTACGCCCGGCTGAGAGTTCCTGAACAGTCCTGGAGGTCGCTCATGCTCGATGATCTGCGTAATTCTGCCGCATCGCAACCTTTTGAAGAAGATCTGCCGACCGAAACGCCCGAAGTGCGCCGCACCCTGCGGCGCTCGCGCGGCCCCTTCCTGGGCATGACTGCCAAACAGCGCTTCGTCATCCTGTTGATGCTGTTTTTGATGGTGCTGGTCCTCAGCACATTCTGCCTGCTGGTCACTGGCAAAATCGCCTTCTAATCACATCACGGATTGCGTATAAAGCACAGCGGACCCGCGCCGTTTGGGCGTGGATCCGCTGTGCTTTTGATTCGGCTAACAGGCTGGCTAAGTCGCCACGCTTAACCGTTGCCGTTCTTTTCCTCACCGTTGCGGTTGGCTTCCACCGCCGGGAAACGTGCCAGCGACGCCACAGCGTCGCCCTTGCCCAGATCCATCAGGTGCACGCCGCGGGTCGCCCGCCCGGTATGTGAAATCTCTTTCACCTTCAATCGCAATACGATGCCGTTGCTCGAGATAAACGTAACGTCATCGGCTTCCTGCACCACGCGGGCTGAAGCAACCGGCCCGGTGCGGCTCATGTTCTTGATGTCCTGGGTCACCACGCCGCCCGTGGCGCGGTTTTTGAGCGGATAATCCGACAGCGAAACGCGCTTGCCAAATCCCTGGCGGGTGACCACTAGCAGATAACCGCCCGGCTCGACCACTTCCATGGAAGTGACCAGATCCTGTCCTTTCAATTTGATCCCGGTGACGCCGCCCGCTGTCCGGCCCATCACGCGGATCTGATCCTCGCCAATGCGCAGTGCCTGCCCGCCAGCCGTCACCAGGATGATATCATCCTTGCCGCTGGTCAGGCGCGCCCAGCCCAGATGATCGCCAGCATCCAGCGAAATGGCGATCAAACCACTCGGGCGCACATTGGCAAATTCAGACAGGGACACGCGTTTGATGCGTCCCTTGAGGGTTGCCATGGTGCAGTAACTGGCCGCGTCAAAATTGTGAACTGCCAGCGCTGCGGTGATGTGCTCGTTTGGATCCAATGAAAGCACATTCACAATCGGAATACCTTTGTCCGTCCGACCGGCATCCGGCAAATTGTAGGCCTTCTCCGAGTACACCTTGCCCAGGTCAGAGAAGAACAGGATGGTGTCCAGCGTGCGCGCCGGCAGCAGCGTGATGACTTCATCCTCCTCGCGCACCGTCTGGCCGCTCACGCCCCGCCCGCCGCGGTTTTGCGTGCGGTACAGGCTGACGGCAGTCCGTTTGATATAACCACGCTGCGTGATCGTCACCAGCACAGCCTCATCCGGCACCAGGTCCTCAATTTTCAAGTCTTCATGGGCTTCCGCGGTGATGCGCGTGCGGCGCTCATCACCGTACTTCTCGCTCATTTCACGCAAATCGGCCTGGATGACGCCCAGGATTTTTTGCGGGTTGGCAAGCAAATCTTCCAGGTAGGCAATCCGCGACTGGATGTCACGGTATTCATCCTCAATCTTTTGGCGTTCCAACGCAGCCAGGCGGCGCAACTGCATATCGAGGATTGCCTGCGCCTGAATTTCAGTCAGCTTGAACCGATCAATGAGATTGGCCTTGGCGGTTTCAACATCCTTCGCCTGCCGGATCGTCTGGATAACATCATCCAGATTAGCCAAAGCAATCAAAAGTCCGTCCAGCACATGCGCACGGGCGCGGGCCTTATCCAGCTCGAATTGCGAGCGCCGCGTAATCACCGCTTCGCGGTGTTCAACGAACAACTGCAATGCGCGTTTGAGCGAAAGTACGCGCGGCTCGTTATCCACCAGCGCCAGCAGGTGAATACCATAGGTCGATTGGAGCGGCGTGTATTTGTAGAGCTGGTTTAGCACCATCTTGGGCTGCGCGCTGCGTTTGAGCTCGATCACGATGCTCATTCCGCGCCGGTCCGATTCATCCCGCAGATCCGAAATCTGGTCAATCCGGCCCTCGCGCACCAGTTCCGCAATCCGTTCGATCAGGCCGGACTTATTGACCTGATAGGGGATTTCGGTGATGATGATGGCGTAGCGCCCGCCCTTGAGTTCCTCAATTTTTGCCAGTCCGCGCACCACCAGACGGCCACGGCCTGTGGTGTAAGCCTGCCGGATGCCTTCACGACCAACGATCACGCCGCCGGTCGGGAAATCCGGCCCGGGAACGTGTTCCATCAACGTATCGATGGACACGTCATCCAGGTGGTCGAAGTGGTCAATGAGGTAGATCAGCGCGTTGCTGAGTTCGCGCAGGTTGTGTGGAGGGATGTTGGTGGCCATGCCCACAGCGATGCCCGACGAGCCGTTCAACAGCAAGTTGGGCAGACGCGAGGGCATCACCAGCGGCTCTTCCAACGAGCCATCAAAGTTGGGGCTAAAATCGACCGTGTTCTTATCGATGTCAGTCAGGATCTCTTCTGCCATCGCCGATATGCGCGCTTCGGTGTAGCGCATGGCCGCGGGTGGATCGCCGTCAACCGAGCCAAAGTTCCCCTGCCCGTCCACCAACGGGTAGCGCATTGAAAAGTCCTGGGCCATGCGCGCCATGGCATCGTACACGGAAGCATCGCCGTGCGGATGGAATTTGCCCAGCACCTCGCCAACAATACGCGCCGATTTCTTATACGCGGTATTGGAATGCAAGCCCAACCCCTGCATTGCGAAGAGAATGCGCCGGTGCACCGGTTTTAACCCATCGCGGGCGTCGGGCAGGGCACGCGCAACGATCACGCTCATCGAATAATCCAGATAAGCGGTCCGCATCTGTTCGTCAATGTCAACCGATTGGATCGTACCAATATCCATAGATTTCAGTTCCTCTCCAGGGTGTTCACAACCTTTCAATTATACCGCAGCCCATGACAAATTTCCTTTTTTTCCGATCGGCACCCATTTTTACGCTATAATCAGTATTTGGTATGAAATGGCGCATTCTTCCCCTCTTCCTTGGCCTGTGCCTGTTGCTTGCAGGCTGCGCGGCCGATTCTGGAAATCCCACTCCCGAGTTAACCTCCGTTTACATTCAAAATAAAGGCTCCGACACGATCGTCAACCTGGCACTGGCCTGGGCTGAACGCTACCAGACTCTGCGGCCGGATGTGCGCCTGTCGGTGACGGGCGGTGGCAGCGGCACCGGCATCACCTCGCTGATCAACGGCACCGTGGACATCGCCAACGCCTCGCGGGCGATCAAACCGGAAGAAATTAAAGCCGCTGAAGCCAACGGCATTGAACCCGTGGAACACGTGATCGCGCGCGATGCGATTGCCGTGATCGTCAACCCGCAAAACCCGGTTGACGAACTCACCCTCGACCAGATCTCGCGCATTTACCGCGGAGAGATCACGAACTGGAAGGAAGTGGGCGGCGAGGACCGGCCCATCGTGCGCCTGTCGCGTGAAACCAATTCGGGCACGCACGTCTATTTCCTGGAAGCCGTAGTGCGCCTGGGCAACTCCAACGATAAGACCATTTTCTCCCCGTTGACTCTGCTGCTGCCGTCCTCCGAAGGCATCATCTCGGAAGTCGCCAGCAATCCAAACGCCATTGGGTATGACGGCCTGGGATACGTTACCGATGAGGTAAAGATGATCGCCGTTTCTCGCGGTAAAGACCAGCCCTACGTTCTGCCGTCCATCCAATCGGTCAACGATCAATCCTACCCGATCGCCCGCGACCTGTACATGTATTCACGCCAGGACAGCAGCCAGGCGGTTCTGGATTACCTTGAGTGGATTTTGTCCGCCGAGGCACAACAAATTGTTGCCGACCTGGGTTTCGTGCCTGTTCAGACCGCCCAATGAGAATGACTGCATGATCGAACAAACCCCGCGCGAACGCCCCATCAATCTGCTCGTCAAGGCCTCTGGTTATTCCAGCATTCTGTTTGTGATATTGATCTTGTTTTTCCTGCTGCGCGAGGGGCTTCCAGCCGTGGCCAGCGCGGATCTTTCCAGCCTGTTTGGAACCATCTGGTATCCCATTGAAGGCTATTACGGCATCTGGCCGCTATTGTTCGGTTCCATCATTGTGACCATCACGGCCATCCTGATCGCCATCCCGCTGGGCATCGGCACCAGCCTGTATATTTCGGAAGTCGCCCCCGTGTGGATCAAGAACATTCTAAAGCCGATCATCGAAATCCTGGCCGGGCTGCCCTCCGTAGTCTTGGGGTTCATCGGCATCCAGGTGGCCGCTCCGCTGCTGCGCGAAGGGCTGAACCTGCCCACCGGCCTTTCAGGGCTCACTGGCGCCATCCTGCTGGCTTTCATCGCCACCCCAACGGTGGTTTCTATTTCAGAAGACGCGCTCAACACCGTGCCGGCATCCTACCGCCAGGCGGCGCTTGCGCTGGGCGCGACCCGGTGGCAGACCCTGTGGAATATCACCCTGCCGGCGGCAAAATCGGGCGTGCTCACGGCGGTGATGTTGGGCATAGGCCGCGCCATCGG
The DNA here is from genome assembly GCA_026645875.1 of Longilinea sp. Taxonomy (GTDB): domain Bacteria; phylum Chloroflexota; class Anaerolineae; order Anaerolineales; family Anaerolineaceae; genus Longilinea. The sequence continues at coordinate 8,367 of JAPKMQ010000066.1, read as the reverse complement.
TGAAACCATGGCAGTCATGATGGTCACCGGCAACGCGCCGGTCATGCCGCACGGCCTGGACGCAATTTTCCTGCCCATCCGCACCATGACCGCGACGATTGCCTCCGAAATGGGCGAAGTCGCCACGGGCAGCCCGCATTACCAGGTGCTGTTCTTCATCGGTATCATCCTGTTCTTGTTCTCGCTGACGATTAACGTTGTCGCCTCGTGGGTCAGCACCCGCGGCCTCAAGCGTTCTGAGCGCTCGCTCTCCTGAGGAATTTCCTGCGATGGAAGATGGAATCAAACCCAACCCCATTCTGATCAGCTCGCACCGCCAGGAAACGGCCTCGCTTTGGCTGCTGCGGCTGATTACACTGATGACGGTATTACCCATTCTGGCGGTGGTGATCTACATCATGGTGAAAGGCGCGCCGTCCATCTCCTGGGAATTTATCACCGCCTTTCCACGCAATGGCATGCGCGAAGGCGGAATCTGGCCGGCCATTGTCGGCACGCTTTACCTCACCCTCGGCACGGCCGTTTTTTCCGTTCCACTGGGGATCGCGGCGGGTATCTACCTGGCCGAATACGCGCCAGAAAACCGCTGGACGCGCTTAATTCGCATCGCCATCATCAACCTGGCCGGCATTCCATCCGTCGTTTACGGCCTGTTCGGACTGGGCGTGTTCGTGCTCTTTTTGAAATTTGGCACCAGCATCCTGGCCTCCTGCCTGACGCTCTCCATCATGACGCTGCCGACTATCATCAGCACCACCGAAGAAGCCTTGCGGCAGGTACCGTATTCGTTCCGCGCGGTCAGCCGCTCGCTGGGCGCCACGCACTGGCAAACCACCTGGCGCATTGTGCTTCCACAGGCTATGCCGGGCGTGCTCACCGGCGTGATTCTCGGCCTGGAACGCGCTGCCGGCGAAACCGCGCCTATTCTGTTTACCGGCGTTTCGTTTTTCCTGCCGCAGTTACCGCAATCGGTGTTCGACGCCACCATGGCGCTGCCCTATCACATCTTCGTCATCTCCACTTCGGTTCCCGGGATGTCGGTGCAGATTCAATACGGCACGGTGCTGGTCTTGCTCTTCTTTGTGCTGGGCATGAATCTGCTTGCTTCGCTGGTACGCGTCCGCGCCCGCGCCAAACGCCAATGGTGACCCATGGATAAAATCGTCATCGAGCACCTCAACCTGAAATATCAGGACGGCACCGAAAGCCTGCGCGACGTCAATTTGACCATTGCCGCCAATGCCATCACCGTGCTTTTCGGCCCGGCCGGCGGCGGCAAGTCCAGCCTGCTGCGCGTGCTAAACCGCCTCAACGATCGATCGGATGTCGCCGCGCTGACTGGCAAAGTGCTGTTGAACGGCCAAAACATCCTTGATCCCGAGGTGAATCCGGTAGAGTTGCGCCGAAAGGTGGGAATCGTTTTCTCACGCCCGGTGCCGCTGCCGCTGACCATCTATGAAAACGTGGCTTACGGCCTGCGTTTGATGGGTGAAAACCGGAAGGACCGTCTCGACCAGGCGGTGGAACAGGCTTTACGCGAGGCCGTATTGTGGGATGAAGTCTACGACCGCCTGCACGACCCCGCCATCGCCATTTCCGGCGGGCAGCAGCAGCGCCTTTGCCTGGCACGTGTACTTGCGCTCGGTCCGGAAGTGATCATGCTCGACGAGCCCACCTCGGCGCTGGATCCAGTCTCGACTTCAAAAATCGAAAGCCTGATGCAGGAACTCAAGCAGCGCTTCACCATCATCTGGGTGCCGCACAACGTTCAGCAGGCCGCGCGCATGGCCGATTACGCGGCATTTTTCCTGCAGGGTGAATTGGTGGAATTTGCCGCGGAAAAGCGGCTTTTTGTCTTCCCAAAGGACAAGCGCACCGAGGACTATGTCGAAGGCAAGTTTGGGTAATCTCCGCGGTAACAATCATCTTGCCATCCACGGAGAGTTCTGCTATAATCTCTTTCGCTACGGGCGCGTAGCTCAGTTGGTCAGAGCGCACGGTTCACATCCGTGAGGTTCGTGGGTTCGAGCCCCTCCGCGCCCACAATACATCCCAAACTGCCGCCAACGCCGGGCGGCAGTTCCTTTTTTCCACCCGCGCACCATCGAGGTGCAAAAAACCCATACACAACCAGTTTATGTCGGGTAAAATTCTACGCACACCGCAAGGAGTTTTGTTACTTGACCGCGAACATCAGATTTGGAAAAATAGAGTGAATCATCTCATCATGCTGAGGATATCCCATGAAACTTGTTACCTTCGAATTTGCTGGCCGCCGCGGCGTTGGCATACTGAAGAACGACCGGATTGTTGACCTGAGCGCTGCCGGGTTGGCTGGTAGCATGCGCGAACTGATCGCCGCTGGCGCAGACGCATGGACCGCTGCCGCAGGGGTTGAAAACCCCACTCTTCCCCTGGCAGACGTCCGCCTGCTCGCGCCTATTCCCGATCCGCAAAAGGTTATTGCCATTGGACTGAATTACATGGATCACATCCGCGAGCAGAAAAATACTGCTGTCCCTACCAGCCCGCTGGTGTTCGCCAAATTCACATCCTCCATTATCGGCCCGGAGGAGGCTATTGAGTACGACCCTGCATTGACCAACCAGGTGGACTGGGAAGCCGAACTGGGCGTCATTATTGGCCGGCGCGCGCGCCGAGTCAGCCGGTCGGAAGCGCTATCGTATGTTTTCGGTTACACGCCGCTGAATGATGTATCAGCCCGCGATCTGCAATTCGGCGACAAGCAGTGGGTGCGCGGTAAAAGCCTGGACACCTTCTGCCCGATAGGTCCAGCCATCACCACCGCAGATGAAATCCCCAATCCGCAGACACTGCGCATTTCCAGCCGCGTCAACGGCGTGACCATGCAGAATTCAACCACCGCGGAGATGATTTTCCCGGTGGACGAGCTGGTGGCCTATCTGTCCAATGCCTTCACGCTCGAACCCGGCGACGTCATCGCCACCGGCACGCCGGATGGCGTGGGCGTCTTCCGCAATCCAAAGGTCTTTTTGCAGAATGGCGACCGCGTGGAGATTGAAATTGAAAACCTGGGCGTGCTTTCCAACCCGGTGAAGACGTTGGCATAAGCGCTTTACGCACACGCAAAAACGCCAGGCATCCCACCTGGCGTTTTTTGGAACTTTCATTCATATTTCAAATTGGCTGCAACCTGAGAATAGTGCCGTCGAAAGGCAGCCTGTAACTTATTCTTCTTTCATGCATCCAATCATTATGATCCAAAACATTCATGGAATGAAGGAATGAAAATATGTTTACGGTAAACGAATCAACCACTGATCGAATTATTCGCGTCATTTTGGGCATTGCCCTTCTGGTCCTGGGATGGGCCAATATCGTTCCCGGCACACTCGGCATCGTGTTTCGCTATCTGGGCCTTGTGCCGCTGCTCACCGGTCTGATCGGTTTCTGCCCGCTTTACGCGCTCGCAAAAATCCGCACCAACAAGAAATAGCCTTGAGGCTTTATACGCCGGCTGCGCACCAATCCATGCGCAGCCGGTGTTTTTGTCCCTGTGTGCGGCAGCATATTCCGGCAAACCTCAATCTGTTCCAACAAAGGAGTCCAGGCGGCAGTCAATGTTATAATGGACCGCGTGGAAAACAGTATACCTTTAAGCTCAAACAAAGCGCTTCACACCCAACTTCCAATCCAGGTCCTCCAGCGGCCGGCTGGCTCCGCGCCGGGCAGCGATTGGCAGGAACTGGACGCCGGTCCGGGCGTGTTGCACCTGCCCGCCGGGGCCGAATTTGCCGTCCGCGGCCGAAACCTGGATGATGAGCTACTCGAGCAGTTGATCTCCGAAATGGACGGCCTCAAAGAAATTATCTCGCTCAACCTGGCCGAATGCCGCAACGTTACCAATGACGGCGTGCGCTTTATCAAAACCCTGAACCACCTGACGGAACTCAACCTCAGTTCGTGCAGCCTCACCGACAGCGGTTTGGCCGAGCTGAAACCGCTCACCCGGCTGCTGCGTTTAAATATCAGCTATTGCAACCGCATTACCAATCTGGGGATTTTGCACCTGCGCAACCTGAGACGGTTGGAATACCTGGACCTGCAGGGTTGCGTGAAGATCAACAAAGGCGGATTGGTCAAACTTCAACGGCATAACCTGACCATCCATAAATAGACCAATGGAGGCGCTTGCCGGAATTTCCCGGCTGGCCTGTTTGTTTGCATGGCACAACCCAACCACGTTTATCCATCGGGCAACACCGCACCCGTTCCACCGTCGCAAAAAACGGATCCGCTTTCGCATTACCAGCCCATCCCGATCAATTCGCTCAAACCATTGCCGCGCAAGCGGCGTAAGTGGGGCTGGTGGCTGGTCGTGCTTGTGCTGGTCTACTTTCTGGCCCCGCTGCGCACCAATCTGCTGGTGCTGGGCACGGACCGCACCGAGGGCATGAACATCGGCCGCAGCGACACCATTCTGCTGCTCAGCATCGTGCCACTCCAGCCCTATGTATCCATGCTCTCCATCCCGCGCGACCTGTGGGTGAACATCCCGGGCGTCGGTGAGGACCGCATCAACACCGCCCACTTTTACGCCGAAGCCAGCCAGCCCGGCAGCGGGCCGGACGCAACCCTGGAGACCATTCGCGCCAACTTCGGCGTGCGCGTCACCCGGCACGTCACGATCAATTTCGACGGTTTTGTGGAATTGATCGATGCTGTTGGAGGTGTGGACATCGAGCTGGCACAGGCTGAAGGCGGCCTGCCCGCGGGAACACATCACCTGGACGCCGGCCAGGCGCTGGCATTCGTCCGCGAACGCTATAGCAGCGACGATTTTTACCGCATGCGTCATGGGCAAATGGTTGTCCAGGCGGCGGCTGGCAAAATGGCCAACCCGGCCAACTGGTGGCGCTGGCCGGGCATTGTCAGCGCGCTCAGCCGCGCCGTGAAGACCAATGTTCCCTTTTATGACTGGCCGCGACTTGGATTAGCCCTGCTGCGCGCTGCTTTGACCAATACGATCGATTCGCACGTGATCGACCGCGACTACGTCACACCCTACACCACCGGTCAGGGCGCCAACATATTGCTGCCCAACTGGGATGCCATTCATCCGTTGGTCGTTGAGCTGTTTGCCCCCTGAGTCGACCGCTCCACATGCAGGCAGGCTGAATCAGCGTAAAACCCACAGAAACGCCAGAACAGCTGCGCCAAATAATATGCCGGCTGGCAGGTACTCCCCGGCGATATAAAGCTGTACCGCGCCCAGCAGCAGCGCGGCTAAGATTACCGCGCCGGCCACCCGGTTGACGCTCCGATCCAACCGGTCGACGCCCTTTTTCAGATCCGGCGTGCGCACTTCCAGGTTGCCCTGCTCCATGCGCGCGGCCAATCGATCCAATTTCTGCGGCAGCGAGAACAAAGCCTGTGCAAACACGCCCAATTCGGCCAGCCAGGTCTTCCAGCGGCTCCCAACTTCTTCAGACACCAGTTTCTGCGCGTACGGGCTAATGCTCGACCAGGCATTAAAACCAACGTCCAGCCCGGTGCACAGGCCCGACAGGATGCTCAGGCAGCGTACCAGCAGAACAATGTTTTGCGGCACCTGGAAGGGCATTTCATATAGCAGGGCTTCAAATTCATGCAGGAAGGCAAACAGTTCTTCCTGTGAGAAATTCACGAGTTCCGGCGCGGTCATGCCCCAGAAACGCTCAAAAACGCGCGCGCCAGCCCGCTCCAACAAATCAAGGTCGGCGCCTGGCAACAGGACTCCCAGCATCTGATATGCTTTGACAATGCGCGCCGGGTCGCGGGTGCCTACGGCGATCAACACCTCACGGAGGCCGTTCATCTGCCCCGGCGTAATCTGCCCGGTCATACCAAAATCGATAAACACCAGCAGCCATTCCGGCCTGGTTTTCCCTTCACCGGGCGGCAAGGGTTTGACGAACAGGTTACCCGGGTGCGGATCGGCATGGAAAAAGCGGTCGTCATAAATCTGCTTCATGTACGTGCCAAAAAACCGCTGTGCCATCTCCGCGCGGTCAATCCCCGCGGCTTCGATGCTGGCGTAATCCGTGATCTTGATGGCCTGCACATTTTCCAACGTCAAAACGCGCCGGGTCGTCGTGGGCCAATGCACCCGCGGAACATAAACGCCCGGGTAATTCTTAAAGTTGGCGGCAAACCGCTCCGCGTTCTGGCCTTCGTGTAAATAGTCGATTTCCTCATACAGCGACCGGCTGAATTCCACGATCAAGGCGGGCGCATCCACATGCTTGCGGATAAAGGCAAAACGGTTCACCCAACCACCCACCACGCGCAGGGCAGCCAGGTCAACCTCCACAATTTGCTGGATGTTGGGGCGTTGCACTTTCACGACCACGTCGCGCGTGGTGTTGGCCCCATCATTACTGGCACGCAGGCAGGCACGGTGCACCTGGCCAATTGAAGCCGAAGCTACCGGCTGTACCTCGAAACAGTCAAATAATTCGTCAAGCGATGCGCCCAGTTCGTTTTCCGCGACGACCCGGATGCGCTCAAAGGGTTCAGCCTTGACCTCATCCTGCAAACCGGCCAGTTCATCCGTGACTTCCCTCGGCAGAACGTCCAGCCGGGCCGAAAGGAACTGCCCCACCTTGATCATTACGCCGCCAAGCTGAATGGCAAGCTTGCGAAAATCCACCGCGATCTGGTGGTAACGGCTTTTGCGGGTGCGGTTTCCCGGTCCAGTTAACCGCAACCTGGGCAGGAGGATATCCCAAAAGCCCACATTGATTAAAACACGGGCAAAAAACCACAGGATGCGGCGGTAGCGGGCTCGATACGGGGATGATGTCATACTTCCGCTCGCCGCAACGGCTTCACTCCCTGGGATGCGTTTCAATGGCCGCCTCAATCTGCTCGGCCAGTTGAATGTACGCCTTTAGATCCTGCATATGGATCGGACTGTTTTCGCCGTTGGCTGCAAGCATCACCGTGCCCAGTCCGAAAATCCGCTCAATAAAATTCTGCCGGTAGCTGATCCCCTGGATCTTGTCGAGCGGCAGGCTTTTTTGCGCGCGCGACACCAGACTGTCTTCCACAATCAGCCGGCGGTTGGTAAGGATGTAGGCAGTGAATTGCTGCTGCAGCACGCGAACGGTCACTGCCGCGATGGTCAGCGCGACCACAACCAGCATGGACATGAACAGCAGGTTCGGGTTTACCGTCAGGCGGGTCACCGCCCAGGGGAATACCACCGCCACAAGTGCCACCACCAGGAGGACGATCAAGATGCCGACGGTCAGCACAGGCATCAGCGACGGCTTGGTTTTGAGGACGATTTTTTCCGTAGGGTGCTCGGCGCGCGCATCGACCTCGACTTTTATAGGTTGGGTTTTTTCCCGCGGTTCTTCCGCGGCAGGCTCAATCGACGCGAGCGTGGGCACTTCAGCCGGTTCGGAAGTCTCTTCCAGATCGCCAAACGGGTGCTCATCAGCTTCAGGTTCGTGCGTCTCATAGCCATCGCGGAAAGCTTCTTCCGGCGGCGTTTTTACCGGCTCAGCGGGTTTAACCCCACGCGCCCGCAACTGCGCCGCGCCTTTGGATGCCAGCGCGTGCAAGGGATCAATCCGCAAAACCTGCTCCAGGCATTCCAGGCGGTCCACGTCGCTCTCCACGGCGCCTGAAAGCCAAAGCCAGGCCTGCAAATCATCGTTATCTTCCTCAAGTGCAGCCACAAAAAGCTTTTGGGCGCGCTCTTTATCGCCCGCCTTGAGTGCTGCAACCCCTTCCTGTGTCAGTTGATTCATTGCCGCCTCCCCTCATAGGCTATTTGTCCCTTTAGTGTAGCATATCTCAGCGTTTTGGAAACATTAAAAAGAGACAGCCGGGAAACCCCGGCTGCCATTGGACTACATGAGCGATCGTTTATGGATTTACCTGCGGGGCTGCACTTCCCCAGCGCCCCTGGCGCATGCCGCCGGTGCAGCCAGCCCCGCCCATGCGCGCGCCGCGGGATTGCATCCAATCCGCCTGCTCCTGGGTGATCAGGCCCTGCGCGACTGCCTGCTCCAGCACCGCGGCGTGGATTTCTACACGCGCCGCCTGGAATTCTTCGGCGGTCATGCCGGTCGAGACGGCAATTTCATACAGCGTTTCACCGTCGGCGATGCGCTGGTTGAGTTCGTCAACGCTCAAACTCAACTTCTCGGACCATGCGTCGATCATCAGGTCGTGCATTGGGCCTTGCTGGGTGCCGGCGTACGCCTGCCCCATCATACCGCCTCGTCCGCCCATCCGGCCCTGTCCCATCATGCCGTAACCCGGCTGCTGGCCATCCTGCAGTGGTGCCACCGGCCCTTGCGCATTGACCAGACCAAACACGCCCAAAACCGC
>JAPKMQ010000065.1 GCA_026645875.1 Longilinea sp. | reverse complement strand
TCGTCTTTTGGAACGCGCTCGCGATACGCGCCTTCGCCGAAGCCGGCAAGGTCCTTAACCGCCAAGACTACCTTTTTGCCGCCCAGAAATCCGCACGCTTTCTTTTGACCTGCATGGTGGCTGAGGATGGGACCCTGCTGAGGTCATGGCGGCGTGGCAAGGCCCAAAACACCGCTTACCTTGAGGATCACGCTGGCCTGATTCTGGCCCTCCTGGCGCTTTACCAGTCCGATTTTGATCCGGAATGGTATCAGGCAGCCCAAAAAACCGGCGAGGCTATAAAAGCCCATTTTTCCGATCCTGCGGGCGGCTTCTTTGACACGCATGCCCACCAGGATGCGCTGCTGGTTCGACCAAAAGATCTCCAGGACAACGCCACACCTTCCGGCAACTCGCTTTCATGCCTGGCATTTGCGCAGTTGGCAAAGTATTCGGGAGACGCACGCTGGACCGATGCATGCCTTTCGCTCCTCAGCAATCTCCAGGATATGATGGCGCGCTATCCCAACGCTTTTAGCGCCTGGTTGCAATGCCTGAGCTTTTCACTTGGCCCAATCGAAGAAATCGCGCTGGTGTGGCCTGAAAACACCGCTGAGCCCATGAACTTCTTATCGCACCTGCGCCAAACCTACCGGCCGTTCAGCGTTCAAGCAGCCGCGTCTCTCCCGCTGAAGGTTTCGCTGCCCAGGCTGCTGGAAGAGCGAACAGCTATCAATCAATTACCCACCGTATACATCTGCGAAAATTTTACCTGCCAGGCCCCGCTGACTGACTTTACCGAATTTCAACAGCGTTGGTCGGGGAAAGCTCAAATAGAAAAGCCAGCATAGCTGCGTTGAATGAATCGGGGTGATCGGCGGTCACGGCATGCCTGGCGCCCGGGATGATTACCATTCTTGCGCCGGGAATATGCTCCACCAGTTCGCGCTGGTTGTCCAACGGAACGGTGGCATCCTGTTCGCCAGATATGACCAGAACCGGCGCGCGAATAGTGGCCAGTTTTTTGCGCACGTCAAAAGTCGCCAGCGCGCTCATGGCGGCCTTGTAGACCCCAGGATCGGTTTCGTGGATCAAATCAACCATCGCGGTCCGCAGTTCTTTTTGTTCGGGAAGCGGGAACAGATGCCAGGCGACCATCTCGGCCTGAGAGGCCCCACCCCGCATAGCAACGCTGACAAACCGGCGAAACAAATACGACGCGGTATGAAGATTACGCGGGCGCAAGCAGGCAAACGTGCTCACCAGGATCAGGCTGCTCACAACTTCCGGGTGGGAAATCGCGAGCTGCAAGGCCACCGTACCGCCCATGGAGATGCCAACAACCGGGATACTGCCATATCCTGAACCACTCAGCCAACTTGCCATGTGATCAGCGACGGTCGGGATATTCCACCTGCCCTGCAACGGCGCCGATCGCCCAAATCCGGGCAGATCTACAGCAATCGGGCGAAATCCACTCGATGCCAACGCTGAGAATTGGTAACCCCAAGAGCGTGAGTCAGTGCCCAGACCGTGCAACAGCAAAATGGGGTGATTATTTTCTGGCGCGGGATCGAGAAAATGGATGTTCATGCCAGCCTCCTGGCGTTATAGACATTCTGGAGATCATTTCCGGCTATAATATTATAAACTTCAGGAGGTAGGCATGGAAAAATTTATCATCGAAGGCGGATATCCTCTGCATGGTGAAGTGACTCCTGCTGGTAACAAAAATGCTGCCCTCCCCTTGCTGGCAGCTTGTTTGTTAACAGACGAGCCAATCGTTTTGAGGAACGTCCCCGAAATCCGAGATGTACAAACCATGCGCGACCTGCTTCTTAGCCTGGGTGTGGAAATTGAAACAATTGCTCCGAACGTTTGGAAAATTCAAGCTAAGAATGTCCGCCCGGCTGACCTCGACCCGGATATCTGCCGCAAAATCCGTGCATCCATCCTACTGGCAGGCCCCATGACCGCTCGCAGCGGCGAACTGGTCTTGCCCCCACCAGGCGGCGATGTAATTGGCCGTCGCCGCGTGGATACGCATTTGTTGGCATTGAAACGCTTGGGCGCAGATGTGACCTATGACCGGTCGTTCCGCTTTGCAGCACCCCAGGGGTTGACCGGCGCTGACATCCTGATGGACGAAGCATCGGTGACCGCGACAGAAAATGCGATCATGGCTTGCACAATGGCCAAAGGCACATCCACCATCCGGAATGCTGCTTCCGAACCGCACATCCAGGAGCTGTGCCATTTTCTCAACCGCCTCGGCGCAAAAATCGAAAACATCGGCTCCAACACGCTTTGCATTGAGGGAGTCGACAAATTGCACGGCGGCGAATTCACCATCGGCCCGGATTACCTTGAGGTTTGCAGCTTTATTGGGGCGGCCGTGGTAACGCATGGATCAATCCGCATCCGCAACGCCGGTCCACAATACCTGGACATGATCCGCCTGGTTTTTGGTCGCCTGGGCGTTGTCTGGGAATATGACGGCGAAGATCTGATCGTTCCGGCGGAACAACCCCTCGAAATTGAACCAGATCTGGGCGGCATGATCCCCGAGATCAGCGTGATGCCCTGGCCGTCGTTCCCGACCGATTTGATGAGTATCGCCATCGTGGTGGCTACCCAGTCCAACGGCTCCATCCTCTTCCATGACTGGATGTACCCAAGCCGGATGTTCTTTACCGATAAACTGGTCGGCATGGGCGCGCACATCGTCCTCTGCGATCCGCACCGTTGCATTGTGCAAGGTCCTACCCGGCTGGCAGGCGAGAAAATGGAAAGTCCCGACATCCGTGCGGGCATGTCCCTTGTGCTGGCCGCGCTGAGCGCCAAAGGCTCATCCCAAATTCGCAACATTGGCCAGATCGACCGTGGGTATGAACAGGTAGACATGAAACTGGCATCTCTGGGCGCGCACATCGTACGCGCCAAAGAATAATTACAAACGGGAGGCGGTGTATGGATTGCCGCCTCCCGTTATTATTTAACTTAATTTTTAGATCAATTACTCGCTGCTTTCACAACCTCAAGAAACTGACCGACGACTTCCCGCAACATTTTCTCGGGCAGAGCGCCGACCTGTCGGTGCACAATTTTTCCATTGGCAACAAAGAGCATGGTCGGGATGCCCTGAACATTATACTTCCCTGCCCACTCCTGATCATCGTCAGTGTTGACCTTTGCCACCACCAATTTGCCGGCAAATTCCTTCGCCAGTTTATCCAGCACAGGCGCAACCGCTCGGCAAGGGCTGCACCAGGGCGCCCAAAAATCCACGATTACGGGGATTGCAGATTTCAACACAGTCTGTTCAAACGCGCTGTCGGTCACATGGATCGGCTCAGTAATCATCATCTTCTCCTGGTAGGCTTAATCAAGCTTAAAGTAGTATATCATACGTACTTTTTAACAGATGCTCGTTCGGCGAAAAAGTTTCATCCGAATGCAATCATTGATCCTTTGCAATTCCGGAGGTTTTGCGGTGGTCCGTCACATAGAAACCACCTCCCTTGAAGATGATGGAAGGAGCCTGAAAAACGCGGTGGGCGGAACCCTGGCAATTCGGGCAAATTTGTTTCGCATCTGCCTGTGAGATCGGCAGCTTGCGGTCAAAAAACCGTCCGCATTCATCGCATTGATATGGATAGACTGGCATATTCTCCTCGCAACATTTCCTTGAAGCCTCCCCGCCAGGAATGGCATGAGCAATCAAGAGGATCGGTTCAGCGCTGGTGATCGAGCTCGCCCTAACTTTCCCTCGCCCCAACACAATTTCAATATAAAACGTTTGCATGAAAATAATGCAAACGTTTTATTAGAAAACCATCAGAAAAGCAGGTTACCCGCGCATGCTTTATCCAGTTTTCCGCAGGTAATCGACAAACCGGTAACCTACGCCGCGTTCGGTGAGAATGTATTGCGGGTCGGCAGGATCTTTTTCCAGCTTTTGCCGCAGATAGTTGATATAAAGTCGCACGTAATGGGGTTCATCCCGGTACTCATACCCCCACACTTTTGTCAATAACTGGTCATAAGTCATCACCCATCCGGCGTTTTGAACCAGGTGGTATAAAAGGCGGTATTCCGTAGGTCGCAATTTGACTAGTTCACCGTCCACCCACACCTCGCGCCGGCCAAAATCGATCCTTAGGCGTCCATCGACATCGATGACTTCGCGGGTGGTTAAACCAGCCGAATCACTTCTCCGGATGACCGCCCGCACACGGCTGACCAGCTCGCGCGGGCTGAAGGGCTTGGTCACATAATCATCCGCGCCTAGCTCCAGGCCACGTACGCGGTCTTCCTCTTCGCCTTTTGCGGTCAACATAATCACCGGGACTGAACTGGTTTCGCGGATGATTTTTAACACCTCAAAACCATCCAGGTCAGGCATCATCACATCCAGCACTACCACGTCCGGCATATCCACCCGCACGGCCTCAATGGCTTGCATGCCGCGGTGCGCCTCCACCACGTGAAAACCATCCTGCTCAAGGTTTAATCGGATGAACCGGGCCATACGCTCCTCATCATCAACAACAAGGATGGTACGGTTCTTATAAATCGCATCGCTCATGAGGTTCACTCTCTCACAAAGGTGATGATTTCTTCTTCTTCCCCGGTTGGCATAACCTCTATGAAAGTGATCCTGAGAAACGGCCAAATCAAGGTTGTGACATTGGCCTCGATAAAGGCAAGGTCCTTCCCGTCTTTCCGGCGCGGGTTCTTTAAAATCAAGAATTGATCGGTGGGATTCGGCAGGTTATCCACCTCACCCATCAATGGATCGTCGTTCATTACGTGAACAAGAAGCGTAGGCATGGCTAACCTTTATTTCAACGATTGATGAGGATCTGGAACTTTAATTTTCCCAGCGTAATGATGTCTCCGTGATTAACTGGGTAATCGACATGTGGAACGATTTTTTGCCCGTTGACACGGGTTCCGTTGGATGATCCCAGGTCCATGATCACCACGCGCTGGCCGGCAACCTTTAACGAAGCGTGCAGGCGAGAAACCCCTTGAGAATAAGCCTCGTAGGGTGAAAGGTCTACATCTGGAAGGATCGGCTGGCCTTCCGTTACCCGGCCGAAAGCAAATTCATTACGTCCAGCCAGGTGCATGATTTGGCCGCTGTCCACCAGGTGCAAAGAAATAGACACATCTACCACCCCAGCCATCGGGGGACGCTCACCTGCAACAGGCTCTGCCTGTAACACACTTGAGTTCAAAGTGTCCGAAGGCGAGCGTTTAAACGCTTGCGTGGTCCGAAAATCCGACGTAACCAATTGCGCGCCACATTCAGAGCAAAACAGGGCGCCGGGTAGATTATCAACATGGCAATTTGGACAAATGATCATAACTTATTCTACTCCAGGACCAGGAAGAAGAAGCAGAGCTTTCGTTCCATATTTGATTCTCTTATCTCCATCTTTGCTAAACCGGCGGCTTTGCTGGATATGCTCTGCCTCCACAAGGACCGTATGAGCCAGCTCACGGTCGCCCCGCGCCAGTAAATGCGTGGCGAGGTGGTGGAGATGCTTGGTGGCGTTTGCAATCTCGCCCTGATCAACCTCTACCCGTGCCCGTTCCTGCAGGCGGTAAAGCGTCAATTTTGAAAGCGCTTCAACAATTGCCGCAGGCGGGATTTCTCTTTCCACCTCTGGCGCTACCGGCCGGCGAATGTCAAAAGTTAACCGACCGTGAGAAATCGGTTGAGACGGTAGTTTGAAAATTATCCGCCCCGTCCCCAACTGCAATTCGCGCGTATTAACAGGGATCGATTTAACATAGATTTCCAGTAGAACGCTGATGCCTTTGCCGTATTGAAGGCTTCCCAGTGGAATGGGCGACTCGATTGGAATCGGGCTCAAATCCGGCCGCAACCGGAAAGCATACCGGATCTCAAGCGCTGGATCGACTGTCATTACCAGATTGACGGCGCTTGCATAGGCAACTCCAATGGCATGCAGGCGCTGGCTTAAAAAATTCTGGAGGTCTTTGGAGGAGGTCACAAATACAGTCGACCCACCGCTGATACTGACCAGTTGATCGAGAAATCCATCATTCCATTCGGACCCAAAGCCAAAGGCAGCCATCGAAATATTGGCCTCGGCGGCTGTCTTTGCCAGACGGAAGCAGTCTTCCTCATCGCCGTAAGTGTGGCCGTCCGTCATCAAGATGAGTTGGCGCACCAGCGAATTTTCCGGGCTGCGTAACAACAACGCTACACCCGCTTCCAATCCCTGGTACATTTCTGTAGCGCCGCCCACATCCAATGTATTGATTTTTCCCTGGATTTTATCCAAATCGCTGACTTGAGTAGGCGGAATGATTACATCCGCCCGGTCGCTAAAAACCACAATCGAGATCAGATCTTTGGGCTTAAGCGTTTTGATCAGTTGGGCAACATTTGCCTTGACCATTTCCAGCCGCTCACCTTTCATCGAAGTCGAACGGTCAATGACCAGGCAAATCGCAGAAGGCGGCATCCGCGAGGAGTCCATCTCTCCGGTGCAATTGATATCGATCAAGGTGTATAGCAGTTGCGGTTCCTGCATCGCAGGAATCACCGAACGGCTGACCCGGATGCTCATAGCCGCAGTCAGGGGCACTTTTAAATTGTCAGGAATGGAGCGGTCATAAATTTTACGTTTCTCAGGGCTGGACAGGGTTTCATAAGCCTGCTGAATCCGCAGAAACTCTTCACGGGCATCCTGCTCTGGATTGGCATCAGGATGAAATCGTCTGGCGGCATCAAAATATGCCTGCCGGATTTCATCCGCGCTGGCATCGAACGGCAACCCCAGGTAATTATAAAATTCTCCCGCCATAATCCCGTTTACAAGTAGCCAACCAAAATTACGCTGATATTGTCAGGGCCTCCGGCGGCATTCGCGGCTTCAACCAGTTCGTGGCAGGCCAACGAAAGGCTTTTAGCATTTTGAACGATTCGGAATATCTCAAGATCAGGCAACACTCCCCACAATCCATCACTACAAAGCAGCATGTAGCCGGGTTGGGGTAATGGGTGCGTGTGGATATCCGGCTTGAAGGGCTCAGATTGTCCCAAAGCGCGGTATAGCACGTTCCGGTTTGGATGCACTTTGGCTTCGTCTTCAGTGATTTGACCCAACTCAACCAGTCGCCGGACCAGTGAATGATCCTGGGTGATGGGTTGGATGCGTCCGTCAGGATAGATAAAATATGCGCGGCTGTCACCGATGTGCGCCATCGTGACCTGTTCGCCCAAAACGAGGGCCGCAGTCAGCGTGGTGCCGCCGCCGGGCGCTTTGCGCACGACAGCGGTTTGCGCTTCCTTGACGCCATTTTCCATGACCTCCAACAGGCTCTCGGTCTGACTGCCGGTATCGCCGGTGACAAATGGCGTGATGATCCGGCGGATGATGTAATCGGCAAAAGCGCGCGCAGCCGCCCCACTGGCCAACTCACCATGCTGGTGACCGCCCATCCCATCCGCGACCACGAAAATTCCAATGGGTAGCTCCGAAGTGCCATCCGCCAGGATTGAACTCAATGAAAAGATGGTGTCTTCATTATGATCGCGCTGCCTGCCAACCGATTGAGAGCACCCAACGGCTAACTGGGCAGGCCGAATGACCACTGGCTTTTTGGCAACATCCATCCCCAGGTCTTCAGTTAATGGAGCTGTTTTAACATTATCCGGTTCTGGAACGCTTTTTTGACCAAAAATACGCTTGAAAAAGTCCAACACGATTGCCTCCTTAACAAGGCACAGAGAAAAAATTAAGTCAACAACGCGTAAACCATGCGATCCGAAGAACCAACATACAAGACGTCATTATACACGATGGGGGTCCCGGTGATGGGACCGCCAGTCGCAAATTTCCATTTGAAATGGCCTGTCTTGGCGTCCAGGCAATATAAATTGCCATCTGCGCTGCCGCAATAGAGACACCCCTTATATGCGACCGGAGATCCGCTGACTTGATGAGTGGTTTTATAGTTCCAGATTTCCTTCGAAGTGCCGGCATCGATGCAGTAAATGCACCCATCCGCTGAACCGATGTATACAAAATTGTCCATCCGGCAAGGTGATGACACCGTGCCTTTGCCCATGCGGTAACGCCACAACGCCCATCCCGATTTGGCATCAATCGCGTAAAAAGTGGAATCCAATGCCCCCACAAAGACCATCCCCTGCGCCACCAGCGGTGAGGAGGTAATCGCGCGCTTGGCTTTGAAACGCCACTTGGATTGGCCACGGAAATCTAAACATAACAATTCACCGATTTCACTGCCAACATAAAGATAATCCTGCGTAATAAACGGCGTTGATCGTACAGGTCCTCCCGCGTCAAATCTCCAGGTTCTCCGTTGCGCGAGGAGGTTAATGGCATAAAGAAAACCGTCATCCGATCCAACAAAAAGATGGCCCTCAGCGATTTTTGGCGATGACCGGATCGGCCCCTCGGTCGCGTAATTCCAAATCATTTTTCCAGTCCGGCTGGAAATAGCATAAACCCGGCTGTCCTCAGAGCCAATAAAGACAGCGTTATCGTGGTAAACTGGCAGACTGACAATTCCGCCCTCTGTTGCGAATTTCCATTGAAACGCACCCGTGGCAGCGTTAATACTGTAAAGATTGTTATCATAAGAGCCGATGTAAATCGAGCCATTCTCATACAACGGCGAACTGCGGATTTCATCCTCACACTCAAACACCCATAGCGGTTTGATGCTTTTTTCGGTAGTTTCCTTGGGCTGATAGTGCATGCGGGTAAGCGCGCCGGTTTTCTTGGCCGTCGATAGCAGCGCTTCCTTCATGGCGAGTGCAGTTGTAAAGCGTTCCTGCGGCGAGTATTTCAACGCAGTCTGTACGATCGCATCGAATTCAGCGGATACGGAAGGATTGATTTGCCGGATGGAACGTTCGCCAAAAGAAAATGGCGGTTCGAGGCGCGGATCTTTTCGGGTGATCAAATGATGCAATGTCGCACCCAGTGCATAAATATCCGCCATTGGGGTGGCTTCACCGCGATACTGCTCGGGCGGCGAATAGCCCTCCGTTCCGATCATGGTTCCCTTTTGGCCGGTCTTGAAGATTTTGGCAATCCCAAAATCCACCAGGATAATGTGCCCCTGTTGATTGACCATTACGTTTGAAGGCTTCATATCTCGAAAAATGATTGGCTCGGGGCGGTGTGTGTGTAAAAACTGAAGCACATCGCACAATTCAATCGCCCACAGGATCACCATGTCCTCGGTCAGAAAGCCCTCAGATTCGTTGAGGACCTGTTCCAAGTCCTTGCCGTGAACAAATTCCTCAACCAGGTAAGACCGTTCGTTATAAGTAAAGTAATCAAAGATTTTCGGGATGGAAGGATGGTTCAGGGTAACCAAAATATTGGCTTCGCGCTCAAAATTTTGGATGATGGTTTGACGGACCGCCGGATCGGGAGCTGAATTGATCATCTCTTTAACGGCAACCAGCTTCACCACGTTGGGGAAATGCAAATCCCTTGCGCGGTATACGGATCCCATACCGCCAACTCCAATCACTTCCTGCACGAGGTACCGGTTAACTAGGGTAAATCCCTGTGGAAGTTGACGAACGGGTTCCAAATCGGGATTCAATCCCTGGGTAGCATTTTGATTATCCAGATCGGCCTCCATCATCCACGCAAAATGGTATCCCCCCAGTGGCCCCAGGCCAACAATCCGGAGCGCAGCGCCTAGATTAGTATCCTTAAATTATACGCACACAATGAGGGTTGCGCAACCAAATATACGTATTTGATAAGCGCAATATGCGCTGTTGGGCCAGATCGATGGACTGGTGACTGGACGGCAATTTTGGGGTAAAGTAAAATAGGCATGAATGGATATTTTCAAATGAATTTGATGAAGGAGAAATCCAATGACTGATTTTCCGGGAAAAGGAAAAGTTGCCGTAGTCAAGACTACCCCAACAACAATCCTGGATGATATCGAAAATGTAATGAAACTCGGCGGCGTTGAGCAGGCTTTGCCCAAGGACGTGACCACCGGTTTAAAGATCAATATCTCCTGGCAGACGTGGTATCCCGCCTGCTCAAGCACCCCCTGGCAGTTGGAAGGTGCTATCAACACCTTGCGAAAAGCCGGTTATAGCGACCTGATTGGCATTCACAATGATACAGTCGTGGTTGATACCCGGGTGGGTGAATTTAACAACAAGCACCGCTTTGTCACTGATCAATACGGCGTTCCTTGTGAATATCTTTATGAGCAGCAATTCGAATGGGTGCGCTATGAGCCCAAAAGCCGCCCTTTCCTGGTGTTGGATAAAGTCTTTCCGGAAGGCGTGTTTATTCCCAAGGTGCTGGTCGGCAAAAACATAGTCCACCTGCCAACCGTGAAGACTCATGTGTTCACAACGATCACTGGAGCCATGAAGAACGCCTTTGGCGGCCTGTTGCACCGCAACCGCCACTGGACGCATTCTGTCATCCACGAAACCCTGGTCGATCTACTGACCATCCAACAAGAAATTCACCCCGGTATTTTTGCGCTGATGGATGGCACCTTCGCGGGCGACGGACCCGGACCACGCGCCATGCGCTGGCACGAAAAGAATATTTTGCTGGCCTCTGCCGACCAGGTGGCTATTGATGCCATATCCGCCAAGCTGCAGGGCTTTGATCCGCTCTCCATCCCCTTCATCCGCATCGCGCATGAAATGGGGCTGGGCGTTGGGGACCCGCGTGAAATTGAAATCATCGGCTATGACATCAACCAGGAACGGCCCTGGCATTTCCTGCAGGAAGATACCTTTGCCTCACGCGGACAAAAATTAATCTACCACGGTCCGTTAAAGCCTCTAGAGAAGCCCTTGCTTCAAAGTCCGATCGTCCCGTGGAGCTATTTCGCCAGCAACTTTTATCACAACGTATACTGGTATCCCTTTGTAGGTCGCAGGCGCGTTCAGGAAGCCCTGCAAACACCCTGGGGACGATTGTTTGAATCGTACGGGGATGGCAAAGTGGTCATGCCCGGCGTGGAGCCTCGCACGGTCATTCAGGCTGGCGCGGCCCTTGCCGGCGCCGCTGCTCTGATCGGTGCTGGACTCTGGGTGTTGGGAAAGAAAACCAAAAAGTAGGCTGTTGTACAACTCCCGCGGTCGGGAGAATTAAAATTCGAGGAGAATGTATGTTTAAAGACTTCGCCGAAGCCTCCGCATTCGTTTCGGCCAATGGCGTCCGCATGGTCGATTTAAAATTCAGCGACTTGTGGGGCCGTTGGCATCACGTCACTATTTCCGCCCAGGAATTCAAACCTGCGTTGATGAAAGCAGGGGTTGGTTTCGATGGATCCAGTGTGGGATTAAAAAGCGTCAAGTCGGGGGATATGGCGCTCATCCCAGATCTATCCACGGGTTCCATGGATCCCTTCTGCGAGGTGCCAACCTTAAGTTTCTTCTGCAACACCATCGAAGCTGATACGAAGCAACTTTTTCCAAGTGACCCTCGCGAGATCAACCGGCGGGCTGAAGCATTCCTGGTGTCCAGCGGGATCGCCGATGAAAGCCGATGGGGACCGGAATTTGAATTCTATATTTTCAACCACGTCTCATTTGAAAATGGGATCAACGTGGCCAGTTATTCAGTCGATTCTGTCGAAGCAAACTGGCACAACGTTCAAGGCGGTCACGGGCATTTTATCCCGATCCACGGCGGTTATCATGCCATCCCCCCGAAGGACCAACTTTACAACATTCGTTCCAAAATGTCAGTCACGCTGGAAGAGATGGGTATCCCGGTCAAATACCATCACCACGAAGTTGGCGGCCCCGGGCAATGTGAAATTGAAACCCCATTGATGAAACTATTACCGGCTTGCGATGCATCCATGATGATCAAGTATGTCACCAAAATGGTGGCGCATGAAGCCGGTCAAACGGTCACTTTCCTGCCCAAACCACTGTATGGCGAAGCCGGCAATGGCATGCACTTCCACCAGCAACTCTTTGGAGGTGGCAAGAACTTGTTCTACGATCCAGACAATGCCATGCTGCTCAGTGAAACCGCGCTGCATTACATCGGTGGCCTCCTGATGCACGCCCCGGCGGTGCTTGCCTTTACCAACCCCAGCACTAACTCCTACCGCCGGCTGGTTCCGGGCTTCGAAGCACCCGTCAACGCCTTTTTCTCGTTGGGAAATCGCTCCGCCGCCATCCGCATCCCCAAATATGCCACCGATCCCGATGAAGTGCGCTTTGAATTCCGCCCGCCGGACGCCACCTGCAATCCTTACCTGGCAACCGCGGCCATGCTGATGGCAGGCGTAGACGGCATCCGCCGAAAGATCGATCCGACCCGGGAGGGTTTTGGCCCGATTGATGACAACATTTTCGCCTGGCCGCCGGAAAAGCGCGCCATGATCAAAAGCCTGCCGACTTCGCTTGAGGAAGCACTTAAAGCCCTGGACGCCGACTATCAATTCCTGTTGGAAGGCAACGTCTTTTCCAAAGAATTGGTGTCCGATTGGATCAAGGTAAAAACCAAAGAGGATTACCAGATCCGCACCCGGCCGCATCCCTACGAAATTGAAATGTACTACGATCTCTAAACTTATCCAATGAAGAAGGAGCGGGGGCTTTTCCCCGCTCCTTTTTCTTTATGCTTCCCTGCAAACTGGGCACGGACAAAGCAACCTTAGAAAACGCCAGTTGTAAATGCCAAAATGGTGGCCGTCCTCCCACTCAATCGTAAGGGCATAGGAACCCACGGCTTCAATATTTCTGATTTTGGTCGCTGGTGAGTCGGCCAGCCGCACAGAAAAAACCTCCGGATCAGGCGCAGAGCGCATATTCTCATGTCCGCCTCGACATTCAGCGCACGGGCAGGCTGCCCGCAGCAATCCGAATGGGTATTGGCTCGAATGGTCATCATTCCAGATGACGGTAAGCACATGCTCATTCTTATCCGCAGTGATGGATTTTGGAAAGATGGATGCAACCATAAGTCCTCAGGGATCGGGTCAGGGTTCGATGCTGGCGATAACCTGCAAATAATTCGCCGCGGCCCAGCCGCTGCGCGTGGTGTCATAGGGGGCTTCCAGGAAGAACCAGGTATAGCCTGAGCTTTCCTTGG
>JAPKMQ010000064.1 GCA_026645875.1 Longilinea sp. | reverse complement strand
TTCGAATCCCACTCCCTACGGGAGTCTGCGACCACTCCCCGCCATAAAAGAAGCTGTTAGCGTTTAGCTGCCAGCTTTTTGCTTTAAACCGGTTTTCAATCCTACCCCCCACCAGAGAGCAGCGCGCTTCCATTTTCAGCCAGGAGAACTTCGAGCAGAGCAACCGGTGGCCATTATGTACTATACCGACTTCAGCGAATCGAATTGCCTTCCGGCCATGCGGACCTTAAAGCAAAGGCCAGGGAAAGCACAATGCCTTTCCCTGGCCGATCAGAAGTCAAAGTGGTTGGTTAGTGCAAATTGAAATCCGCGTCGGCGGGCATGCCCGGTTTGAGCTTTTGATCGGGATTGTCCACCTGAATCTTGACCGCATAGACGCTTGATTTGCGTCCCTGCTCGGTCTGCACGTTGCGCGCGGTGAATTCTGCCTCGTCGGCGATGTGGATGATCTTGCCGGAGAATACCTGCCCGGGGTACGAATCGACGCTCAATGTCACGCTGTCGCCAAGGTTCACCCGCCCGTACAGGTCTTCGGCAATGTAGACCACCAGGTTCAAGGTTTCCAGGTTGGCCATGCGCATCACCGTGCCGCCCGCCGCAACCATTTCGCCCACTTCCAGGCTGCGGGACAGAATGACGCCGTCCATCGGGGCGGTGACCGTGGTGCGTTCAAGTTGCAGTTCGGCCAGGTTGAGGGCTTCCTGAGCCTGCTTCAGGCCGGCTTCAGCTTGACCGACCTGGCTGGCCGCGGCTTCGGCGGCCGCCTGGGCTGCCTGAACCTGCAGGTTGTCTCCGCCAGTTTGCAGCATCATCAGCGCGTCGCGGGCCGTATCCAGGGTTGACTGGGCAACCGCCAGACGCGCACGGCTCTTGGTGATGGCTTCCGCAGCCGAGGTGGAGAGCATCTGTTCGTATTTCAAGCGGGCCGCATTGAGTTCTGCATCCGCCTCATCCATTTTCTCCTGCGCGGCCTCTTCCAGGTCCGCCGACCCCGAAACCTTTGCCAGGTCCAGCGTCTTCTGGGCAATTTCGTAAGCGCTCTGAGCCTGGGCCAGACGTTTCTCTGCCGCCATAAAATCCTGCGAGCTGGCTTTTTCCTGCTCGGCTTTCAGGTCTGCCTGGGCGGCGGCCAATACGCTTTCCGCGTCGGTCACCTGTTGCCCGGCTGCCTGAATGGTTTCTTCCTTTTGAAAATACCACGCCGGCCGGAATCCGTCGGGGGTGGTTGCGTTCCAGGCTGTGGCTCGGTTTTGGATATCCTGTGCCCGCGCAGCCTGCAGCGTCAATTCATATTGTGCCTGCGCGCTGGCGGCCTGTTTGCGGGCAGCGTCCAACCCAGATTCGGCCGATTCCACCGCGGCCGCGGCCTGGTCACGCTGCACGCGGTAAAACGAATCATCCAACTGGAACAAATCCTGGCCAGCGGCCACGCTTTGACCTTCCTCGACCGCGATCGAGACCACTTTGCCGCTCAATTCAGGCGCAATGGCCGCGTCATTGGCCGAAAGATTTCCAGACGCGGCCAGCGTACTGGCCTCAGGGGTGGTGCACGCGCTCAACGCCAACCCAAGCAAAGCTGCCACGATGATGATTTTGCTTAATTTTGATTTCATTTTGTACTCTCCCGTTCAATTTTGCGTCAGATACGCTTGCGAAATACCAGTACGCTGGCAACGAAATAGATGACACTTAAGATCAGCATGGGCAAGGTGGAGGAAATCCAGAGCGTACCTGCGCTGATCCCGCGCAGCATGATGCCCCGGCAAATCTCCAGGTACTGCGTCACTGGCAGCAGTTCGCTGTACCAGTAGGTGAAACCTGGCATATTCTCGCGTGAAAACATCAGGCCGGAGAGGATGATGGCCGGGATGAGCACCAGGAACAGCGCAAGGTAAATGGCTTGCATTTGCGACTGGGAGATGTTTGAAATCAACACGCCCATGCCCAGCGAACCAACAATAAAAATAAAACTCAAACCCACCAGTTCCCACGGGCTGCCGGCAATTTTCACGCCGAACATTAGATCGCTCAGCCAGACGAGCATGAACAGGTTGAACATGCTCACCACCATGTATGGGATGATCTTGCCCAACATCAGTTCCCACGAGCGCACTGGGGTGACGATCAATTGCTCCATGGTGCCCTGCTCGCGTTCGCGCACGATCGCCAGCGCGGCCAGGATCAGCGTTTGAATCTGCAGGATGATGGCAACCAGCCCGGGGATCATGTATAGCTGCACGTCGCCGTCGGGGTTGTACAGCGTTTTGAGGATGCCGTTGATGGGCAGGTTCAGGCTGCTGGCCAGCCCTGCGCGGGTCACCTTTTCGACCAGGATATCCTGTGCTGCCGACGAACTGATGGCATTAAGCTTCAACTGGATGGTCATCGAATCGGTCGGTTGCAGCGAGCCGTCCAGGTAGATTTGCACCGAGGCTTGCTCCGAGCGCAGCAGCTTGCGATCGAAATCCTCCGGGATGAGGATGCCCACATCCACGATATCGCGGTCGATCAGGTCTTGCAGCGCGGCTTCATTCTGCACATCATAGGCCAGCTCGAAATCGTTGCTGCTGGTAAAGCGGTCGATATACCAGCGGCTGGAATCGGACTTGGAAAAATCGGCCACCGCCAGCTTGATATCGCTGGATTCGCCGGAGATGCCATAACCCAGCAGCAGCAGCAGCAACGCCGGCAGCGCCAGGATCAGGCCCAGTGTGCGCGCATCGCGCCAGATATGAAAGAACTCCTTGCGCATGATCGTCCATAATCGATTCATGCATCCCTCCTGTTGTTGGCCAGGCGGCGGTCGGCATTGCCCGCCTGCCAGCGTGTGACCATGTTGATAAAGACATCTTCCAATGAAGGGTCAACCGGTTCCCACATGCGCAGTTGGATGCCGGCTCCCTCCAGCGCAGCCCGTGCCGGGGCGGCGTCGGCTGCATCTTGCAAAGTAAGGTGGATCTGTGCGCCATGCGGCGCCACCTGCTTTTCAACGGGCAGGCTTTCCAGCAGCGCCAGCGCATCAACCGGCCGGTCGCATTCGATCTGGAACAAGGCGCCTGGCAGTTCAGCCTTCAACCGCTCCGGGCTGGCCAGCGCCACCATCTGCCCCTGGTACATCATGCCAATGGTGTTGCAGTAATCGGCTTCATCCATGTAATGCGTTGTCGCCAGCACACTCACGCCCTGCCCGGCGAGTTGGTAGATCAGGTCCCAGAATTCGCGCCGCGAGATCGGATCGACGCCCGCGGTGGCCTCATCCAGGAAAATCATCGCCGGTCGGTGAACAATGGCGCAGGCCAGCGCCAGCCGTTGGCGCCAGGCGCCCGACAGGCTGCCGGTGGATTGTCGTTCGTGCCCTTTCAGATCGGCCATTTCCAGCAGCTCTTTCACGCGCGCCGCGCGTTCCTTGCGCGGCACCCCATAGATTGAAGCGTAAAAGTTGATATTTTCCAGCGGCGACAGGTCGTTGTAGAGCGAGAACTTCTGCGACATGTAACCGATCCGGCGCTTGACTTCCTCGGGATGCCTGGCCACGTCAAAACCCAACACCTGCACCGATCCGGCGCTGGGCAGCAGCACGCCGCACAGGATGCGGATGGTGGTGGTTTTTCCGGCGCCGTTCGGCCCCAGCAAGCCGAAGATTTCACCCTCAGGGACGTAGAAACTGATATCGTCTACGGCGCTGAACTTGTTGAACTTGCGCGTCAGATGGCTGACTTCAATCGCGTTCATGCGGCTCCTCGCTCTGGCGCTGTTCGTTCACCAGGTGAACGAACACATCCTCCATCATCAGTCGGGTCTGGCGAAGCAGCTTTACTTCCACCGGTTGCCGGGCAAAGCGCGCCTGAAGTTCAACCAACACCTGCTCTGCCGTGCCGGTGGGAACCGTGATGCGCAGCGAATCGCCCAGCGGCCGCCATTCAATCACACCGGGCATTTCAGCCACCACCTGTCGCATGAGCTTGCGCGGGGTGGCTTTCACCTCCAGCAAGTCAAACGGCAGGCGCGCTTTCAACTCATCCGGCGTGCCCTGAGCAAAGATTTGTCCCTGGTACAAGATGCCCACCTGGTGGCAGCGTTCCGCTTCGTCCATATATGGCGTGCTGACGACGACCGTGGCGCCGCCCTGCACCACCTGCCCCAGGATCACCCACAGCTCGCGCCGCGAAACCGGATCGACGCCCGTGGAAGGCTCGTCCAGCAGCAGCACCTGTGGTTCGTGGATCAATGCGCATGCCAGTGCCAGCTTCTTCTTCATCCCGCCAGAGAGGGTGGCCGCGCGCCGGTGGCGAAATTCGCTCAAGTGGGTAAAACGCAGCATTTCTTCGATGCGCTCCTGCTTGCGGGCCCTGGGCACTTTTTGGATGTCGGCAAAGAACGTCAGGTTTTCCAGCAGGGTCAGATCGGGGTACTGGCTGAAGGTTTGCGGCATGTAACCGATTTGTTCACGGACCAGGTCGGCGTGAGAGCGCGTATCCTGGCCCAGTATGCGAATGCTTCCGCTGCTGGGCGGCATGACGGTTGAAAGCATGCGCAGCGTGCTGGTCTTTCCGGCGCCGTCTGGCCCAACCAGCCCGTATAAATTGCCGCGCGGTACGCGCAAATTCAGGTTGTTAACCGCCGGGGTGGAATTACGGCTTCCATACCGCTTGGAGAGGTTTTCGGTTGCAACGATTAATTCCATGGCGCTCCATTTATTTGGATATTCATGGCTACCTTGTTTGGTGGAAAAGATTGTGGTCCGTGGGATTGCACTGCGGACAGAATGGGGGCTCGTAAAGAATATACCGGCTTCATTTTCAATGGAACAGATGCGGCGCAACATCAACCAGCATGACGCCAACCACTTGTTGATATGACGCCAGTCACATCCTTGGGTTTATGTTTTTGGATCATGCTATGATTAATCAATTCCATGAAGCGGCAAACCGAACCCACTCTCATGTACATGTTTCGCTACTTCTGCGGCGTTGCCGTGGTGTATTTCGCGATCCTGTGGATCTATGCCATCATTTCAACCGGATGGTTGTGGAAGACGCAGATTCAGTTCTGGAGCAGCTTCACCTTTTACGGGTTGCTGTTGGGTTATCTTTCCTGGCGCTGGCTGGAACGCCATTTGCGAAACCTCTATCTGCCCCTGGGCCTGGCGCTGGCCGCCATCTTCCCGGTGGTATCCAGCCTGTTCAGCCAGCTTGGACCCGGGCAAAATGAAGTCCTGAATGTCATCAGCCGAAGCTGGTTGTGGCTGCCGGTGCTGTTCGTCCCGTTGGTGCTGATCGCCTGGCAATACAATTTTCGTTCGGTGATGGTCTTTATCATCTTCACAAACCTGCCTGACCTGATTGTCCTACTGGCCGTGGTGGATAAAATCACCTTCGAAACGTTGACCCTGGTGGGCGTGCCGGTGATCCGCGCTTTTTCGTTTGGCATGGTCGGGCATATCGTCATCAATCTGGTGGAGACGCAGCGCGACCAGCGCCGCAAATTGATTCAGGCCAACGTGCGCCTGGGCCAATATGCCAACACGTTGGAGCAGTTGGCCACCAGCCGCGAACGCAACCGCCTGGCCTCCGAACTGCACGACACACTTGCGCATACCCTCAGCGGCCTGGCCGTCAACCTGGAGGCCATCAAAACCGTGGTGGCGCCCAACAACGCCGAAGCGCAGAATATGCTCGACCGCGCCCTGCTGACCACCCGCACCGGCCTGGACGAAACCCGCCGGGCGCTAAAGGCTCTGCGCGCTGGGCCGTTGGATGACCTGGGCCTGTGCCTGGCGCTGCGTAGCCTGGCTGAAACCGCGGCTGGCCGGACCGGCATCCAGGTGACTTTCGAGTGCCCGCAACCCCTGCCGGCTCTGCCGGTGGACGTGGAGCAAAACCTTTACCGCATCACCCAGGAGGCGCTCGAAAACATTGTCCGGCACGCCAACGCCAGCCACGCCGCCGTGCGCCTGGAAAGCGATACCGCCGGCATCACGCTGACCGTCAGCGACGACGGCGCCGGCTTTGACCCAGCCGCGCCGGGCGGTGAAAACCGCTTTGGCTTGCGCGGCCTGCGCGAACGCGCTGAATACCTGGGCGGTCAGTTGACCCTCACCAGCCAGCCGGGACAGGGCACAGTCGTAGACTTTCGCTGGGAGCCCGAACATGATTAAGGTGTTGATCTGCGACGATCAGGATATTGTGTGCGAGGGTTTGCAGCGCATTCTCGAATCGGATGCAGAGATCATGGTGGTTGGGCTGGCGCACAACGGCCTCGAGGCGCTGGAAAGCATCCCCGTCACCCAGCCCGACCTGGTGCTGATGGATTTAAAAATGCCGGTCATGAACGGCATCCTGGCCACGCGCAAAATCTCCGAGCAATATCCGCAGGTGCGCGTGTTGGTGCTCACCACCTATGACGACGATGAATGGCTGTTTGATGCGGTGCGCGCCGGCGCGAAAGGTTATCTACTGAAAGACCGTCCGCGCGCGGAATTGATCCGCGCCATCAAGGGCACGGTCCAGGGCAATTCATTCATCGATCCGGCCGTGGCGGGCAAGCTGCTCGGACAGTTTGCCCAGAACAATCCGCCCCGCCAGCCGCCGCTGGAAATTTCGCTCAGCGAGCGCGAGACGGAAGTGCTGCAACTGCTGGCGCAGGGGCTTTCCAACGCCGACATTGCCCAGCGCCTGTACCTGTCGGAGGGCACGGTGCGCAATTACACCAGCGCCATTTTCGCCAAGTTAAACGTATCCGACCGCACGCAGGCTGTGGTGGTCGCGCTGCGCTACGGTCTGGTGGAATTTAATTAAGCGGGATTGCATCCCGCCTGAAAAAAACTGTTGGCGTTTAGCTGCCTGCCCTTAAAGGCCAATTGGTTTTTTATTACTGAATGGTTTGTTATCCTGAGCAAGAGCGAAGCGAAGGCGAAGAATCTTTTTCAGATGAGGTGTATCCTGATGATAAGTGAGACCTTCGTCGCTGCGCTCCTCAGGATGGCAGGGAAAACCCGGGAAACAACTGGCAGGCATTTTCTTTATCCCGACACTGGATGATAGAATGAAGCACTTCTAACGCATCTGGAGGAATATTGGTGGCATGGCAAAACCCCGCGTCTATACCATGATCTTCGCGAATGTCTATCCCCTGTATATCGCCAAGGCGGAGAAAAAAGGCCGCACAAAAGCAGAAGTCGATGATATCATCTGCTGGCTGACCGGCTACAGCCAGGAAGAATTGACCGCCCGAATTGAACAACAAAAAGATTTTGAGACCTTCTTTGCCGAAGCGCCGCAACTGAACCCTGCCCGTGCTTTGATCACCGGCGTGGTGTGCGGCGTCCGCGTGGAAGAAATCCAAGATCCCACCATGCGGGAGATTCGCTACCTGGATAAGTTGATTGACGAGCTGGCCAGGGGAAAAGCCATGGAGAAGATTTTTCGAAAATAACCAGGAACAGGAATGATCTTTCGCAACAGCCTTCACAGCATACTCCGTTCCAAAGGAAAAACCGCGCTCTTCACGCTGCTCATCTTTGCGCTCACCATGGCGCTGGCCTTAAGCGTGAGCGTGTGGGCGTCCGTCGCGCAGTTCCTCGACGACTGCGACGACTTCTACACCACCATCGGCCTGGTCGAGTACATGGGCACCGGCTATCCGGACGATACGGCCTACGACCAGGCCATGCACCAGTCGCTGGCGTCTTTTGACACCGCCCGGGTCGCGGAGGACGATGCGGTATTGTCGTGGGAAGAACCAGCGCGTTCATTCGGTTACGTCGATGGATTCTGGCGTACAGATACCCGGGTGCCTGGTCGGGAATTTTCGGTGTTGGTGGTCGGCAACGTTACGTACGACTCCAAAAACAATATCTACAACGCCGTCGTGATGAAATCGCTGTTTTCCCTGAAGAGTAAGGAAAACACCCTCATCTACATCGACGGCGATTTTGGCACCTTCGAACCAGACCGGTATTACCTGATTTTTGGCGAAGCCTATTACGGCTCATCGGTCATGCTGCATCTGCGCATCGCATCGTTTGAAAACGCCATCGCACAGGCAGCCGGGGTTGAAATGCCCCGCATGATCGATATCACAGCGGATAAAACAAACGGGCAATTCTATATACTCCCCGAAGATTCTCCCCTGTTCAAACTTTCCAAAACCCTACCGGTGACCAATAACAGTGTGCTCGTTACCGGTACGGACAATCTCATGGCGCTGCTGCCGTTCCACCAGCATGAGCTGTACCTCGTCGACGGCCGCGCATTCACGCCGGAGGAATACGCGCAGGGCAGCCGCGTCGCCGTGATCCCCGAATTGATGGCAAAACGAGTTGGCGTTGCCATCGGCGATACCATCGATCTTTCCGTCGCCGTGGGCGACCAACCGGGCTTCTACAACAGCTACTGGGTCGATACCGGTTTTTCTTACCACGAAAGCTTCACCGTGGTCGGGATCTTCAACACCGTAATGGACAAAAGCTGGTATGTTTACGTGCCGCGCGCCGCGGGCGTGCCGGCTTCGCCGTTCCCGGTGGGTTATACCGTCGGTCAGACGGTGGTGCAGAACGATAAGGCGGCTGAATTTTACGCGCGGGTTGGGTCTGCACTGGTCGACCGGTTCCAGTTGACCCTCTACGACCAGGGGTATTCCACGGTTGCCATCCCGTTCCACACGATCTTGAGCGTGGCAAAAATCGTGACCGTAGTTTGCGGCCTGATGGAACTGGCGGTTTTGATCCTGTTCGGCTTCTTGTTCGTCTACCGCCAGCGCGAAACCAGCGAAACCATGCTGATGCTTGGCACGGGCAGGGCGCGGGTTTGCGGATACTTTCTCTATAGTTCCGCGTTGATTTCCCTGGTCGCTGCGGCCGCCGGCGCCGTGGCTGCTTACCAGTTGCACGACCGCATCATTGCGCTCGTCGCCAGGTCGGCCGGGAATTTCGCGCTGATCGATTCCCGCTTCAGCGACGGAAACCTGACCATCTCGAAGACGCTGGAATTCGCGCCGCAATTGGGCTGGCAGTTGTTCCTGGTTGTCGGCGCCGCCGTGTTTGTGCTGGCCGTCCTGGCCTGCCTGGCGTTCACCGCCGGCACCTTCCTGCACAGCCGGCCAAGCCAGAAGCGTCCGGCCGGCCCGAACCGGGAACACCGCACCTCACGCCTGGGCGGCGGCAGCCTGAAGTATGCTCTCCTGTCCATCCTGCGCGGCGGCAACCGCAGCGCGGTCGTACCGGTTCTTGCCCTGTGCGTGGTGATCTTCTTTGGGCAACTGGCCGCCACGACGCAGCGCTACCAGGACCAACTCGAAGCCATCTACGCCAACACAACCCTGCAAGGGTATTACACTGACATCAACGGCAGGCAGATCGGCAATCAGGTGCTGTCCGGATACGACGTTGGCAATCTGTCCCGCGCAGGACAGATCAGCGATCTTTCCATTTCGAGGAGCGAATCGTATTACTACCTCGGCATCACCCGGTTCGCCAACGGCGCCGAAACCGGCATCGGGCCGTTATATGTTCCATCCAATTACTTCGGCCGCGAAGCGCTGGAGGAAGCCATCCAGCGCGGCCCCGACCTGACGGCCACCAATGATATCCGCACCGCGCCCGACTTCTTCTATTCCAACCAGATCGAGATGTCGTTCCTGGAAGGGTACGACGAGTCGGTCCTGCGCGTGCCATCCGGCGACGAGCGGGCGAGCACCTGCATCCTGCCGACCTCGCTGATGGCCGAAAAAGGCATCGCGCTTGGCGATACGCTCCGGGTGGCCATCAATTACGTCTACACCAGCCCGGAATACCAGGCCAGGATCTTCCGGCATTTCGACCTGCGGGTCGTCGGCAGCTACGTCAAACAAGGCGCCGAGGATACCATCTACGCGCCGCTGGCGCTGTTCTTCGATACCGCGCTGATCTGGAATGAGGGTCAGGCTGCCGAAGGAGCGCCATCCAGGTCTTATGGCAGCGGATCTGCGCTCACTCCAGAGGCGAAGGACGCCCTGCAAAGGGCCGTGTTCCACAGTGCGAACTTCACGCTGGCCGACTCGCACGGCCTGGGCGAATTCAAGGATTACCTGAGCAATTACGGCTACTCGCAGGTGAAAAAGGTTAGCAGCGTGCGCGCGTTCATCGTATTGAAAGACGCGGCCTTCAACAATGCCGTCGCCAGCACCCGGCAGCAAATTCAGTATATCAACATCCTGTACCCCTGCCTGTACGTGCTGGTCGGCATCATCGCCATCGTCGTGTCCTATCTGCTCGTGATCAGCCGGAAGGCCGAGTTTGCCACCCTGCGCGGCCTGGGCGCCACGCGCATTCACACCTTCCTCAGCTTCTTTTTCGAGCAGGGCATACTCTGCCTGCTCGGCACGGCGGCCGGGCTGGCTGCCTGGCGGCTCATCGCAGGCCCGCCGGACCCGCTGCATCTCACGCTCACGGCCGGGTTCCTGGGCTGCTATTTCCTGGGCTGTTCCATTTCCATCCTGATCATGAACCACACCAATGTACTGACCATCCTCCTGGACAGGGATTAAGGAGCAACGATTGGGCATTCTCGAGGTACGCGACGTCACTTACAGCTACAAAAGCAAATATCAGCAGGTCGATGTCCTCAAGCACATCGATTGCAGCTTCGAGCAGGGCCAGATCTATGCCATCGTGGGCAAATCGGGCAGCGGCAAAAGCACCCTGCTCTCGCTGCTGGCCGGGCTGGACCTGCCCGCCATGGGCGAGGTGCTGTTCGAGGGCAAGCCGACCTCGACGATGGACCTGGCCAGGTACCGGCGCGAATGTGTGGCCATGATCTACCAGAGCTTCCGGCTGTTCCCGCTGCTGACGGTATCCGAGAATATCACCTACCCGATGGAATTGCGCGGCTTTAAGGGACAAAAGGCGCGCGACCGCGCGCGCGAACTGGTGGCCCGCGTCGCGCTGCCCGAATCGGTGCTCGACCGCTTCCCCAACATGCTCTCGGGCGGCGAGCAGCAGCGCGTGGGCATTGCCCGCGCGATGTCAATGGACACCCGCCTGCTCCTGGCGGATGAGCCCACCGGCAATCTCGACGAAGAAAACAGTCAGAATATCATTGAACTGCTGGTCGGGCTTGCCCATGCCTACGGGTATTGCGTGGTCATCGCCACCCACGATTTGAGCATCTTGCCCAAGATGGACGTGGTTTTCCGCATGAACAGCGGCCTGATTCGCCGCCAGGTGGCGTAGTCGTTTACGGCTGCGGGCTCGCGGAGCGGCGTCTGGAGCGCTGTTACCTGCTGCCGGGGATCGTGGTAGCAGGGAGAATTTGACGCGCTGCGAATGAGTTGCGTCGAATACTTAATAATGGTCCTAAATCTGTAATTATGCTGAAATAAACAGTATATAATATCCGTAATCTATTTTCATTACACCAACAAAATAATTCATCCGGGGGGATTATGCAGGCCAAACTTAAGCCTTTTCCTGTTCTGCTGGTTGTTTTTGGATTGATCTTTGCGCAGGGTGCGCCTGGCACCACACGAGCAGCGCCTTTACAACAGGCTGAAACCTATTCCATCTCTGGCCGGGTGACGGATGGAAGCGGGAATGGACTGGGTAATGTGACTATTACTGCAATGCCCGGTTACCATATGTTTTTGCCGTCCGTCGTTACTGCAGGTAGTGCCCTGCTATCAGCATCACGTACCCTCTCAACTGTCACAAAATCCCCTTTGAGTTACCCGACGGCTGTTACGGATGTGAACGGGTACTATTCCTTCCCGGCGCTGCCCTATGGAAAGTATGAGTTAATCCCGAATAAAGGTGGTATTGATTTTTCACCCGCAATTCTGGTGGTTGATCCATCCACAACCGGCAGCCAGGATTTTGCGGTGCTGATCCTGCCTGCATTGATTCCCGAGATCACGGAACCGATCTCCGCAGAGACGAACCAGTACCTGGATACAATTTCTATCGATGGCATAACTTATAGCTATTCACAGACTACGCCCGAATTGGCGACATTGGTTCCGGGAGATATCATGGTCAGCGGTCCAACAACCAATGCACCCAACGGCTATTTGCGCAGAGTGGTTAATATCGCTGACCAGGGTGGAACCGTAGTGGTGACCACTGCGCCTGTGTTGCTTGAAGAAGCCATTGAAAATGGGTCGGCATACTTCGCGGACGTGCTGGAACCCGCTGCTGTCACCTCAATGCAGGCCTTGCCGGGTGTAACGCCACGACCCGTCGTGCCAGAGTCGCCGATCACATTTTACTTCGAAGTCAATGATGTGGTGCTCTATGATGACGACGGTAATCTTTCAACCATTGACGATCAGGTAAAGGCCAATGGTTCGATCGAGTTCGACATGGACTATGAGTTTTATATTAACGTGCAGAATTTCCAACTACGAAACCTGACCTTTGCTAACCATAACACCCTGCGTGACACACTCGAAATTTTCACAGAGGTGGAACTTGCCAGCTTGGAAAAAGAAGTGATATTAGCCAGCCAGGTATTCACACCAATCACGGTTTGGATTGGCCCGGTTCCGGTCGTCGCGGTGCCAAAACTGGATGTCATCGTAGGCGTGGATGGCAGCATAAAAGTGGGCATTTCCACCAGCGTATCTCATGAAATGACGATGAGTGCCGGCATTAGCTATGCCTTTTCCTATGGATGGAGACCCATCTCAGAACTATCCGATCAATACACGTTTACCCCGCCGCAATTGACCTTGGAAGCCACCCTCAAGGGCTATTTCGGGGCGCGTTTTAATTTATATTTGTATGGCCTGGCAGGACCTTACGTGAAGGTCACTCCCTATCTGGAATTGAAAGTGCAGCCGCTGCTTACCCCCTGGTGGGAACTGTATGGCGGCATTGATGTACCGGCGGGCTTTCGTGTCACGGATGAATTGGCAACCATTCTCGACCTGGATGAATATGAAGTATTGTCGATTGGTGTGAAAAAACTGCTGGCACAGGCGCCATCCACCGGCGAAATGGTCACCATCCCCGCCGGCACCTTCCAGATGGGCTGTGACCCGAACCACAACGGCGGGTATTCATGCAATTCGGATGGACTTCCCCTTCATACCGTTTATCTGGATGCCTACCGCATTGACAAATACGAAGTGACCAATGACCAGTATGCGCAGTGCGTGGCCGCCGGGAACTGCGTTGCACCCGCTTACTTCTCGTCTTACACTCGCACTTCCTACT
>JAPKMQ010000063.1 GCA_026645875.1 Longilinea sp. | reverse complement strand
AGTGTTTCAGCGGCTTCGCGCTCGCCGTTCAAGCGTTCAGCAGCCTCTCCCAGCGCGCGCGCCATAGCAGTGATGTGCTCAGGCGTGGTGCCGCAGCAACCGCCCAGCACGTCCGCGCCGGAATTCCACAACGAGAGCGCGTATTCGCCGAAGTACTCCGGCTCGGCCGGATACATGATCCGCCCGCCCACTTGCTGCGGCCAGCCGGCATTTGGCATCACCGAGAATTTGCCGTCCGGAACGGCCTCGCGCATGGTTTTCAGGATGCGCAGAAGCTGGTTCGGGCCGCCTGAACAATTGACCCCCAGCACGTCCGCGCCGTATCCGTGCATGGCGCGCGCCACCTTGACCGGATCGTCGCCCAGCAATGTGCGGTCGTCACGCGTAAAGGTCATCGACGCAATGATCGGCAAATACGAGGCCACTTGCCGGGCCGCTGCGATCGCTTCGCGTACTTCATACAGGTCGGTCATGGTTTCGATGATCAACAGGTCAACGCCTGCATTGGCCAGCGCCGTGATCTGCTCGGCAAAGGCCTGGCGGGCCTGCTCGGGTTGCACCCGGCCGAACGGCGCCAGGCGCACGCCCAGCGGACCCACATCTCCGGCGATGAGCACATTCTTGAAAGACGCCCATACAACGCGCCGCGCCAGTTCCACGCCGGCGGTGTTGATTTCCACCAGGCGGTCCTCCAGACCATGTTGCTCCAACTTGTAGCGGTTTCCGCCAAAAGTGTTGGTCTGAATGATATTCGCGCCGGCTTCAATATACGCGCGGTGGATGTCACCGACGACCGCCGGGTTGACCAGGTTGAGCTCGTCGAAACACACATCAAAGCCAATGCCGCGTTTGTGCAGCATGGTGCCCATCGCGCCGTCGGAAAGGATCGGTTTGCCGCTGTCCAGCAGCTTTAAGAAGGGATTATCCAGTACCATGATTGTCCGTTCCTTCCTATTTCATCAACTTTTCATCAATTGCTCGACGCGCGTTTCGCCGATGTTATAGTACTTGGCATCCGGGTGATGCAGGATGATGGCCGCCGTTGATTGTTCGGGCACCAATTGAAAAGCGGTTGTCAGCGTCATGCCCAATTCGCTTTCGACGGGCAGCAGCTCAAACACGCGCGCGTGGTCCGCCAGTTCCGGGATGGCCGGGTAGCCCCACGAATAGCGTTTGCCCTGCTCCGCGCCCAGCCCCAACTCGCGGCGGACGTGGGCATGCAAGTAATCGGCGGTGGCTTCGGCGGTCTGGACGGACAACCCGTGACTGAAATAGGCTTCTGTGTAATCGCCCTTTTCCTGCAGCCGTTCAAACCGTTCGGTGGCGGCCTGCCCCACCGTCACCACCTGCAACGCCACCACGTCCATCACGCCCGAGTCGACTGGCGAGAAGTAATCGGCCAGGCACAGGTGTTCGCCGGCGCGCCGGCTTGCACCGTGCCGGGTTCGTACACGATCAACTCGTCGCCATCCGCCTGAACCGGCCAATAGCCGTACACCGCGCGCGGCTTGAGCCAGCCTTCGACCAGCGCTTCGCGCTTCATGCGGTCCAGCCGGGCTTCAAATTCCGCCTTTAGCTTCACCCATTCTTCGCCGTGCGCGTTCTTGGCGCCCCAGGAAAGACGGAACAGTTCGTTGAGCGACAGGTGCTGGAAGACCGCCTCGAGCGGCATGCTGTGCACCACGCGCGGCCCCCAACCGGGCGGGCGCGGAATGTTGACGGACGGTTTCACCTCCGAGCGGATGCGCGCGCTGCCTGCCTGGCTGACCACCTGAGCCGCCCGGCCCAACTCCGCTTCAGATTCAGCGCGGATTTGCTCCAGGAACCCCTGGCGTTTCACGGCATCGGTCAGCGTATCCATGGTCGAGAGGCCCTCAAAGGCGTCTTTGCAGTAGAACACGCCGGGCTGGTAGAATTCGCCGCTTTCGGTGAGCAGGATGCGCCGCCCAAAGCGACGGTTGATGGCTGCGCCGCCGATCATCACCGGGAACTTCAAGCCGCGGCGCTGCAATTCATTGACGATCAACGGCATCTGTTTGCTTGTGGAAACCAGCAGCGCGCTCAGCCCGATGGCATCTGCGTTCAATTCGACCGCGCGGGAGATGATCTGTTCCGCGGGTACTTGTTTGCCCAGATCGACCACCGTGTAGCCGTTGTTGGAGAGGATGGTCTTGACCAGGTTCTTACCAATGTCATGCACGTCGCCGTACACCGTCGCCAGCACCACCGTGCCCTTGGTAACGCCTTCCTTGCGCTCCAGGTAGGTTTCCAAGTGCGCCACGGCCTTCTTCATCACCTCGGCCGACTGGAGCACGAACGGCAGGATCAATTCACCGGAGCCGAACTTGTCGCCCACCTCTTTCATTGCTGGCAGCAACACGCTATTCAGGACTGTGACGGCGGTTTCATGCCGGTTCTGCGTATCGCGCTGGATGATGGCGTCGATGTCGGCCTCAATGTTCTCCTTTTGGCGGTGCAGGATGCGCCAGTGCAGGCGCTCTTCGGGGGTCATGGCCTGCAAAGCCGCCTTCTGTTGGTCCACTTTTTGGGCGGGTTCGCTGCCGGACTGCTCAAAGAATTCAATCAGGCGCTGCAGCGCGTCCGGACGCCGGTTGAAGATCAAATCTTCGGCCAGCGCGCGCGCGTCTTCGGCAATTTCGGCATACGGCGTGATATGCGCCGGGTTGACAATGGCCATATCGAGCCCGGCCTGCACGGCATGATAGAGCATGACGCTGTTGAGCACGGCGCGAGCGTTGGCGGAAAGACCAAACGAAACATTGCTTACCCCCAGCGACGTGAGCACGCCAGGCAATTCCTTCTTGATCAGCCGGATGCCTTCCAGCGTTTCGACAGCCGACTGGCCAAATTCCGGATCGCCAGTGGCCAGGGTGAAGGTCAGGTCGTCAAACACCAGGTCGCCCGGTTTGAAGCCGAATTCATTCACCGCGATGTCGTAAATACGGCGGGCCACTTCCAGTTTGCGTTCGGCGGTTTTGGCCATGCCCTGCTCATCGATCGTCAAGGCAATCACGGCGGCATTGTACTTGCGCGCCAGCCCCAGCACCCGGTCGGCCTTGGCGCGGCCGCCTTCCAGGTGCGTGGAATTGACCAGGCAGCGCCCGGGGGCGGTTTGCAGCGCGGTTTCCAGCACGTCAAGCTCGGTTGTGTCGATGATCAAGGGCAGCTTGACCAGCGGCGAAAGCTTCTTCACCAGCTTGCGCATCAGGTCAATCTCATCCGGCCGTTCGGTCAGCGCCACGCACAGGTCCAGGCCGTGCGCGCCGCTGTCGATTTGCTGCTGGGCCACAGTCACCGCGCCGTCCCAATCCTCGGCCAGGATCATCTTCTTGAATTTTGCGCTGCCCTGCGTGTTCAACCGCTCACCAATCAGGAACGGACGCGGTTCCTGTTGCATGGGCGCGGCCTGCACCGCCGAAGCCAACAACGGAGCATCAATTTTCGGCCGTGCCGGACGGCTTTCCCCGCGCAATTCTTCCACCAGCCGGCGCAGGTGCTCGGGGGTGGTGCCGCAGCAGCCGCCCACCACGTTGATACGGTTCTTGCGCACGAACTCGGCCAGGGTCTGCGCGAAGGGTTCCGGCTCCAGTGGGTACACCGCCTGGCCGTCCACGTTGAGTGGCAACCCGGCGTTGGGGATGCACGAGACCGGCAGGGAAGTCTGTTCGCCCAGGAAGCGGATCGGTTCGCGCATGTGCTCGGGCCCGGTCGAGCAGTTCAGGCCAATCACATCGATGGGCAGTCCCTCCAGAATGGCCACCACCGCGCCAATCTCGGTGCCCAGCAGCATGCGCCCGGTGGTATCCAGCGTCACTTGCGCCTGCACAGGCACCGAAATACCGGTCTGCTCGTAAGCCTGCTGGATGCCCAGGATGGCCGCCTTGACCTCGAGGATGTCCTGCGAGGTTTCGATCAGCAGCAAGTCTACGCCGCCTTCCAGCAACCCAACCGCTTGTTCACGGAAGATGTCGGAGAGTTCATCGAAGCTGATATTGGAAAGTTCCGGGTCATCCATCGAAGGAAGCTTGCCCGATGGGCCCATCGAGCCGGCCACAAAACGCGCCTGGCCAGTCTTTTGAGTGTATTCATCCGCCAGGCGGCGGGCCATTCCGGCAGCCGTGCGGTTGATCTCCAGGGTCTGTTCCGCCAACCCGTATTCGCCCAGCGTCAGGCGGTTGGAGCGGAATGTGCACGTTTCAATGACGTCCACGCCGGCATCCAAAAAGGAGCGGTGAACGGTTTCCACCGCCTGCGGGTAGGTGATCACCAGGTAATCGTTGCAGCCGAAGGTGCGCTCGCCCCCAAACTCAACCGCGGTGAGGTTCTGGCGTTGCAGGCTGGTGCCCATCGCCCCGTCAAAAATCATCACCTTTTCCTCAAGGGCATCCAGGTAGCGCAGGTTGGTGTAAGCTCGCTTCATCGTTTACCTCCACAGTTAAGAAAATGCCTCTCTGGATATGGAGAGGCATGCGTGAATTCAGGCCAATCCTCATCTTCCAGAACGCCCGCGGTGAACGGGTTCTGCCGGAATTGGCACCTGCGTTATTGGGTTCGCGGTTGCCGAGGTTTCACAGGGCCGGTCCCTCCACCTCTCTCGATGAGCGGCAGGGGTGTCCCTGCCTGTTTCATTTGATTGGACAAAATTCTACCACAGATGGCAATGATTTCAAGACTACAAGGCCCAGTTCCGCGCCTGGCAGAGAGATTGCAACCCTGATCTCAGCCCCTGATTACGTTGAATACGATATAATTTCAGCAGGAAAACCTCTGTGGACACCTCTAAACCTTCACCTTTCGCGCCTTATCTCTTCACCGGCATCGGCATGGCCGTGACCGGCTGGGGAGGATTGTTCCTCCTGTTCAACCTGAGCCTGCCCTTTTTAGGCTACCGCTGGCTTTTCTTTGTCCTGCTCACGCTGGCTCTGGCGGGTCTGGCACTGCCGGCTGCCTATTTCCTCAACCTGCGCTTCCCCAGCAAACCGCTGGCCGGGCCGAACGTGATTGTGCGCCAGGCACTCTGGCTGGGTGTATACGGCGACCTGCTTGCATGGTTCCAGCTTGGAAGGCTGCTCACCCCTGTGCTGGCGGTTTTCCTGGCGGTTGGCCTGATCCTGATTGAAGTCCTGCTGCGCCTGAACGAGCGCAGCCGCTTTAAACCCCCAGACGATGACGGAGATGAATGATCTTCGCGCGCTTCCATCCGTAGATCAATTGCTGCAATCCGGGCAGGCCGCAGAGTGGATTGATACCTACGGCCGCCCACTGACGGTGGATGCACTGCGCGAAGCCCTGGCGGCAGCGCGCGCCGGCGTGCAAAGCGGCCGTCCGGTGCCTGCCTTTGATGATCTCCTGAACAACGCCCACAACCTGCTGCAAATCTGGCTGGCCCCCACGCTGCGCCCGGTGATTAACGCCAGCGGTGTGGTGCTGCACACCAACCTGGGCCGCGCCCCGCTCAGCCGCGCTGCGCTCGCTGCCATTCAACAAACCGCCAGCGCATACAACACGCTGGAATACGACCTGGTCCGCGGGGCACGCGGCTCACGCAGCATGCATGCCGAAGCCCTCCTCACGCGTCTCACCGGCGCGCAGGCTGCTTTGGTGGTCAACAACAACGCGGCCGCCGTGCTGCTGGCACTATCGGCGTTGGCAAAACGCCGCCGCGTGATTATCTCTCGCACTCAACTGGTGGAAATTGGCGGCGGGTTTCGCGTCCCGGAGGTGATGGCACAATCCGGCGCGCGCCTGGTCGAGGTCGGCACAACCAACCGCGTTCACCTGGCTGATTATGAAACCGCGCTGTCCGAACCGGCCGCCATGGTGCTGCACGCGCATTCGTCCAACTTCCGCATCATCGGGTTCACCGCCGAGCCCGCGCTGGCCGAGGTGGCCGCGCTAGCCCACTGCCAGGGCGTGCCGTTCATCGACGATCTCGGCTCCGGCGCGCTGCTTGACACGGCCCGCTTTGGTCTATCGCACGAGCCGACCGTGCAGGAATCGCTCGCAGCCGGGTCGGACCTGGTATGCTTTTCCGGCGACAAGCTACTCGGCGGACCGCAGGCCGGCATTCTGATCGGCCGCAGCGACCTGATTGCAAAAATCAAAAAACATCCGCTGGCGCGCGCAGTGCGCGCTGACAAGCTCTGCCTGGCCGCGCTCTCGGCCACCCTGGCGCATTATCTCAAAGACGAAGCCGAACGGGAGATCCCCATCTGGCGGTTCCTGGCGCAGACGCCCGACCAGCTCGAGCGGCGCGCATCCGCCTGGGCAGCCGCGCTTGGCCGCGGAGAAGTGCTTGCTGGAAAATCCACCGTCGGCGGCGGCAGCCTGCCCGAGGAAACCCTGCCCACCCGCCTGTTCGCGTTGAAGGTCAGGCAGCCCAATGCCGCCCTGGCGCTCCTGCGACAGGCCGACCCGCCGGTGATCGCCTACATTGAAAACGACTACGTGCTGCTGGATCCGCGCACGGTTTTGCCCGAGCAGGAGGAAGATCTGCTCAGGGCGCTGCGCGGTTTGCCGGGCGAATAACGCCCGCAAAATCCACCAGGCAAGCGGCATACGGATGCGCGGTTTGCCGTTATAATCCCCTTGCGCGCGCACGCGCGTCTGGATTACACTAAAGCCTGACGCACTGCCACCATCACTCATTCACTCGAAAGGGTTTTCCAATGAAAAATGAACTGGATGCCTTGATGCAGGCTAATAACGTTGATGCGCTTCTTATCATGGGCGCGGCGGCGCACAACCCCGCCATGGTTTACTTCACCGGGGTGGTACATGTTTCGGCTGGCGATCTGATCGTCAAGCGGGGAGGCGAGCCGGTTTTGTTCTGCAACCCAATGGAGCGTGAAGAGGCCGCCCGCACCGGCCTGGCCACCCGCTCGTACAATGAATTCCCATTTATGGAGCTGCTCAAGGAAACCGGCGGCGATCGCCTACAGGCTGCCGCGTTGCGCTACCAGCGCATGCTCACCAGCCTGGGGATCACCTCGGGACGCGTGGCCTTGTACGGCACGCTCGAAGTGGGCATCCCGTTCATGGTCATCAACGCACTCCAGCAGCTCATGCCCGGCCTGACCTTTGTCGGCTACGCGCAGGACCCCATCCTGATGCAGGCCATGCAGACCAAGGACGAGGCAGAAGTGGCGCGCATACGGCGCATGGGCAAGGTCACCACCGGCGTGGTCGGGCGCGTGGCTGATTACCTCACTTCGCACCGCGCCAAGGATGGCGTGTTGACTCACTCTGATGGGCAACCCATCACCATCGGCGACGTCAAATCG
Source organism: Longilinea sp. (assembly GCA_026645875.1). Taxonomy (GTDB): domain Bacteria; phylum Chloroflexota; class Anaerolineae; order Anaerolineales; family Anaerolineaceae; genus Longilinea. Next base: position 5,910 of record JAPKMQ010000063.1, on the reverse strand, counting down.
CGCATCGACCTGTGGCTGGCGGAAGCCGGCGCCGAAAATCCCGAAGGCTGCATCTTTGCCATCGGCCGCGATGCTGGCGTACCGCACTCCGCGGGCACCCTCACCGATCCGTTGCGCCTGGGGCAGACGATTGTCTTCGATATCTACCCCTGCGAAGCTGGCGGTGGCTATTTCTACGATTTCACCCGCACCTGGTGCCTGGGCTACGCGCCCGACGAAGCTCAGAAGTTGTATGATCAGGTGCTGTCAGTGTACAACACGCTTAAGGACGAATTCACAGCCGGGCGCGTGCTGGCGGATTATCAGAAGCGCACCTGCGAGCTCTTCGAGGCGATGGGACATCCCACTATTCAAACCAACCCGGCCATCGAGGAAGGCTACGTGCATTCGCTCAGCCACGGCGTGGGCCTTCGCGTCCACGAAAAGCCATTCAGCGGCGCCGGTGTAACCGATCGACTCCTGCCCGGCTCGATCTTCACCTCCGAGCCTGGCCTGTATTATCCCAGCCGTGGCATGGGCGTACGTATTGAGGATACCTATTACATCCGCCCGGACGGTTCGTTTGAAATCCTGGCGGATTACCCCAAAGACCTGGTGCTGCCCGTCCGGCAGTGAGAAAGGCATTTTATGACGCAAGCAAGCGGGTCAGAATCTGCGCCGACGCGCATCCTCGCCATTGAAAGTTCCTGCGATGAAACCGCCGCAGCCGTCCTGGAAAATGGGCGTGCGCTGCTCTCCAATGTCGTCGCCACGCAAATCGACCTGCATGCCAAATACGGCGGCGTCTTCCCCGAGGTGGCCTCGCGTCAGCACATCAAAACCGTTTACGCCATCATCGACCAGGCGCTGCAACAGGCACACCTCAGCCTGTCGGACCTGGACGCGGTGGTGGTGACGCGCGGCCCCGGGCTGGCCGGATCGCTGGTGGTGGGAATGAATGCCGCCAAGGGCCTCGTCCTGGGTCGCAACCTGCCGCTGGTGGGCGTGAACCACCTGGAAGGTCACATCTACTCGGCCTGGGTGTACCGCGCCGGCGAACCCGTACCGCCCGAACCGCAATTCCCGCTCATGGCGCTGCTGGTTTCCGGCGGCCACACCGAGCTGAACCTGATGACCGACCACATCACCTACAAGCGGCTGGGCTCCACCCAGGATGATGCTGCTGGCGAAGCTTTCGACAAGGTTGCCCGGCTGCTGGGTTTGCCCTATCCGGGCGGCCCGTCCATTCAAAAGGCTGCCGCTGAAGGCGATCCCAACGCGTTCACCTTCCCGCGCGCGCGCATGGAAGGCACCTGGAATTTCTCCTTCAGCGGCCTGAAAACCGCCGTGCTGCGCGTGGTGCGCAAACTGGAGGAACACCACGAGCCGATCCCGGTGGCCGACCTGGCCGCCAGTTTTCAGGCGGCGGTGGTGGACGTGCTGGTGAGCAAAACCCTTCAGGCGGCGCGCACCTTCAAAGCCAGCGAGATCCTGGTGGCAGGCGGCGTTTCGGCCAACCGTGCGCTGCGCGAAGCCTTCCAGGCGCAAACCGAATTCAAGGTTCACATCCCGCCGCTTTACCTGTGCACCGACAACGCCGCCATGATCGGCTCGGCCGGCTATTTCCGCTACATGCATGGCCAGCGCGATCCGCTCGATCTGGACGTGCTGCCGACCTGGCCGCTTTCGTAACCTGTACCACGCCGATGATACTTTTCGTGGGGCTGAGCATCTAAATGGCAGAACCTGAAAAACAGCCCATCTCAATTGAGGCCCTCAAACGCGGCGACCGGTCCGAATTCGCCCGCATGGTGGACTCTTATTCGCTGCCCATTTACAGGCTGGCCATGCGCATGCTTTCGAACCCGCAGGAAGCCGAAGACGTGCTGCAGGAAACCTTCCTGAAGGCGCTGCGCGCCCTGCCCAAATTTGAGGGCCGCTCCAGCCTGTCCACCTGGTTGTACCGCATTGCCGTCAATGAAGCCCTCATGGTGATCCGCAAGCGCAAGCCGGAGCTATCGCTTTCGCGCCCGGCGGAGGACGGCGAAGAGGAAGACAATGGCGAGGAGATGCAGATCGTCGATTGGGGTCATATGCCCGAATCCGAACTGCTTTCGCTGGAAGCCAGGCGAACCATTGACCAGGCCGTTGATAAGCTGCCCGAAACGCTCAGAGTGGTGTTCCTGTTGCGCGATGTTGAGGGGCTGTCGATTGATGAAACAGCCGACTCGCTGGGTATTTCCCAGGCGGCCGTCAAGACCCGCTTATTGCGTGCCCGCCTGCGCCTGCGTGACGAGCTTTCGAATTACTACCGTGAACGGATGAAAGAAACATGAACGGTCATTCACATGTCCACAAATGCGACCATCTGATCTCGACGATTTCCGATTACGTCGATGGATCGCTCAGCCCGCAACTCTGCGCGGAACTGGAAAAGCACCTGTGCGAATGTGAGAATTGCACCGTGGTGGTTGATACCCTGCGCAAGACCATCAGCCTGGTTCAAACCTGCGCGGAAGACGACTGCCTGCCCGGCGAAGTCCGCGCGCGCCTGTTTCACACCCTCAACCTGGACGATTTCCTGAAAAACGACGCTGGCGTGTAACTTTTCCCGGCCGGGCGCATCCAAAGAATTGAAACCAGCAAACTGGAGCAGCGCTTTGGATGATCAAACGCCAAAAACAAATAAAACCCGACTCCAGATGACCGCGCTGGAGTTGGATTTTGTTAAGGCGGAAGAAAGCCAGCCTGCCCGCCCTGGCGGTTTGTGCCCGCACTGTCAACGGGGCATTTTGGACTACGATGGCATGCTGGTGCTGCGCTGCCCGATCTGCGGTTTTGCCGAAGGCGGCTGCTTTACCTGATGAAAAATTTACCGCCCGGTCCGGGCGCAAACGATAAAACACGAAGGATGGATGAACCCGATGGAAAAACTGCTCAACGCCGACATTGAAAAACAATTAAGCGATATCTTCGCCGATCTGAAACAACCTGTGACCGTACTGCTTTTCACCAGTCAGGAAGAATGTGATTATTGCGATCAGACCCGCCAGTTGGTGGAAGAAGTCACCGCGCTGGACGACCGGCTGGAGCTGCGCGTGGTGGATTTCGATCAGGAAGCCGATCTGGCTGCCCAATACAAGATCGACAAGGTGCCTGCACTTGCCATGATGGGGAATGACGGCGATGAGCTGGTTGATTTCGGCATCCGCCTGTACGGCATCCCCTCCGGGCACGAATTCACCTCGCTGGTGCACGACCTGGTGCTGGCCTCGACACGCGATTCCGGGCTGAATGCCAAAACGCGCGCCTTCCTGGCCGGTCTGGATAAGCCCGTTCACCTGCAGGTCTTCGTCACCCCCACCTGCCCCTACTGCCCCAGCGCGGTTGTGCTGGCGCACCGCATGGCATTGGAAAGCCCGTATATCACCGCCGATATGGTTGAAGCGATGGAGTTCCCTGAACTGTCCGAGCGCTTCAATGTCAGCGGCGTGCCGCATACCATCATCAATGACGGCGCGGGCGAGCTGATCGGCGCGAACCCCGAAGAGGCCCTAATCGCTGAAATTGAGACCGTGTTAAAATAAGGCCAAAAGCGAACGGGGAGGAAAAACATGAGCAACGCAAAAGTGGTCTGGAAGGGCGGATTGAGCTTTGAGGGCAGCGCCGGCAGCGGCTTTTCCCTGCCGTTGGACACGACAGCCGCGCAGGGCGGTCAGGACAGCGGTTTCCGCCCAATGGAGCTGCTGCTGGTCGGTCTGGCCGGCTGCACCGCCATGGATGTGATCTCGATCCTTAAGAAGAAACAGCAGGACGTGGTTTCGTTTGAAGTGGCGGTGAAAGGCGAACGCGCCGAGGAACATCCGCGCGTCTATACGCATATCACCATCGAATACATCTTCACCGGGCACGCAATCGATCCGGCCGCGGCGGAGCGCGCGGTGGAACTCTCTGAGACCAAGTATTGCTCCGCGCAGGCCATGCTCAGCAAGGCGGCAAAAATCGATCACCTCATCACGATTAAAGAGGCTTGATCGCCGCCGGACAGGCCAGATGAACTTATTAAAAAAGGACAGGCTTAACCGCCTGTCCTTTTTTACGCCAAGTCAATCTTTAAACGGGGGTTATTGCGGGCTGGATGTCACGTGGCTGCTCTGATCCGAGCAAGTGCAGGCGATGACGACCTTTCCGTTGCGCACCAGCGTGCCCTGGTATTCGACGCTGCCTGTTTGCACCTGCCAGCCCTCAAAATTGAAGGCCAGCGCGCCGCCCGCCGGAATCCACTCACCATTATAGCGCCGGGCGATGTGTACGTGCGTGCCCGTGGCCTTGCCGCCCTCGCAGGATGGTATTCCGATGGGATCGCCGGCCTTCAATTTGCGGCCCACCGGCGGCAGACTGGCATTTGCAAGGTGCAAATAAAAGATCGACCAGCCCGTGCGCTCATCCCCGTCGCCGTCCAGGTCCAGCACCACCAGCGCGTCGCCGGTGCGCACCACCACGCCGTCGGCAATCGCCGTGGCGGGTTCATCCGTTGGCGTGCAGCCGCTGGCAATGTTGCCGGGAGCAAAATCGACGGCTGCCAGCGGTTCGCCCTCACCCCATGCGGTGTGCGGCCCGCCGGTGTAGGCCCAGGTCTGCCCATACTTGAACGGAAAGCGGAAGGCCGGCTGTTCCAGACTGCCTGGGATGTGCGCCTGCAAATTGCTCCACGGGTCGCCAAATAGCTGTGTATACGTTTTAAGCAGGCCTTCACCGGATATCGCCAGCGTGTACGCATCGGGCGAGAGGACCTGAGCAAAATAATTTTGCAGCGTTACAGTGGCCGCGTTCTGCCAGGGGTCGGGCCTTTCCAGGCGGCCGTCCTGCAACTCAAAGCTTTCCAGTTTGCCGGTGCGCCAGTCGTAATAGCCAATGTTCAGCTCATTAGAGACCCAGTTCAATTGCCTTGCCAAGCCCTGATGAAAGCGTTCCACGTAACCCAGCGGATATACCTCTTTACCGTCCGGGATTTCCGGCTGGGTCAACCCGCCGGCCAGGTATTCGATCAACGCCAGCAGCAGGCGCGGGCTGATGCTATAGGTGGTGGCATAATAGTCGATGATTTCGCCGCCCCGGCGCTGCTCGTTGGCCACATACTGGCTGGCGTTCTTCAACCAGCCCGGTTGCTCGTTGACGTAGGCAATCACATCGAAGCCAACCTGGGCCGGACCATTGACAAAGTGTGAATCGGGCAACACCTGGAAAGGACTGCCCCAGAACGGTTCATAATAGATCGGTATTTGCATTGGCAGGCCCGCCGGCAGGGTGGTGACATGCTCCGGCAGGATCGAATTGGCCGCGCGGATTTCCGCTTCAGTGGTGTTGAAGTGGGCCGCCAGCGCCGGCAGGGTATCGCCCATTTGCGCGGTGTACTCCACCAACGTGCCGGGTGGGTAAGCCGGACGGGTGGGCTGCGCCGTGGGCAGCGGCTGCTCAATGCCTGTCAGATTTTCAACCGGCTGGGCAGGCAGTTGAACCGGGTTCGCGACTGGCGCGCAGGCCGTTAGTAGAAACAGCGCCAGCACCAGCGCTTGCACTGGCCTGAAACGGTTGCTCCCCCGATGGATATTGTTGTCCCGATAACCACTTGCAGCGCTAATCGGCCGTGTGCCCGATGCGCGTTTCAAATGATCCATAAGGTGATGCCGTGACAATCTCATTCTCTTTCGTCAGCGTTCCCTGGTATTCCTTGCTGCCAACATGCGCCCGCCAACCACTCAACACAAACGGCAGCGGCCCATCCGCAGGGATCCACTCTCCATTATACTTGCGCACCACGTGAACGTGCGTCCCGGTGGAACTGCCGCCCTCGCAGGAGGGGTGGCCGATGGGATCGCCGGTGGTCAATGCCGCGCCAACCGAAACGCGGTCTTTGGTGGCGATGTGCAA
>JAPKMQ010000062.1 GCA_026645875.1 Longilinea sp. | reverse complement strand
GCGTGCGCATCAGGTCCTCGAAGCGCTTTTCGGCGTTGGGTTCACCGTGCAGCATGTCCGCCGCCAGCGACTGCCAGATATCTTCCAGTGCGTCCGGCAGCATTTCCTGCATGAACTGGCGCGGGTCCAATTGGTCCTGCGCCAGCGAGTCCAGCAGCAGGCGGGCAATTTGCTGGTGTCCGCTCAGGTCAAAATCAGCCTCCGAAAACCGCCCCAGCCCAGATTTGAGCAGGAAGCGATCCACCTGGTAAATCATATCCGGCTGGCGCAGCAGCAGGCGCAGGCAGTGGGCCTCCAGGGAGGCGGCCCGTTGGCCTGTAGTCGCCGGGAGCGCCTGGGTGCGCCGGGTTGGTTTTTCATTCTTAATCACCGGCCGGCGGCGGGTGGTTGCCGCAACCGGCCCGGCACCCTGCAGGGCGCGTTCGTCCACCTTCAGCATGCGCGCCAGGCGCTGGCGGTAGGCTTCGCGCTCCACCGGGTCGGGCACGTCTGCGATCAGCGGCATCACCTGGGCAGCCACCTCGCTCTTGGTCTTGGGATCCTCCAGGTCGCGCCCGGCGGCCAGCGTATCCATCACGTGCGCCACGATGGGCTTGGCAGCCTCCAAAATCTTGCGCCACTCCTCGGGGTCGCGCAGCACCACCTCGTCAGGATCCATACCCGGCGGCAGCGTGGTGACGCGCACATCGGCCTGCAGGCGTGCTTCGTGGCGCAGCAGCCCGCGAGCGTCGAAGGCGATCTCATCGCTGCGGTCCATCGCCTGGCGGGCAATCTCCAGGCCGCGCAGGGTGGCCTTCTCGCCGGCCGCGTCGGCGTCCAGCGCCAGCACGATGCGCCGGGTGAAACGCTTGAGCAGGCGCATCTGGTCTTCGGTCAGCGCGGTGCCCATCGGCGAAACCGCGTTGGCAAAGCCGCCCTGGTGCAGCGCGATCACGTCCAGGTAGCCTTCAACGATCACCACCTGGTCGAGGCTACGGATAGCCTTGCGCGCCTGGTCCAGCCCGTAGAGCAGACGCCCCTTGTCGAATAGCGCAGTCTGCGGCGAATTGAGAAACTTGGGCACGTCGTTGGGATCGAGAATGCGCGCGCCAAAGCCGGTCATGTGGCCCATGGCGTCGCGGATGGGAAACATGATGCGGTTGCGGAAGCGGTCGTAGCTGCCCTCGCGTTCCTGACGCTCGGTGGACAGCCCGGCCTGCAACAGTTCGGCGCTGGAATAGCCCTTGCCGAGAAAATACTGCTGCGCGGTCTCCCAGCCGTCCGGCGCATAGCCCAGCCCGAAGGTTTCGATCGTCTCCTGAGTCAAGCCGCGCTTGTTCAGGTAGGCCAGCGCGGGTTTCCCGCCGGGCGTTTGCAGCAGGTGATGGCGGTAGAAGGTCACCGCCTCTTCCAGCAGCCCCTGCAGGCGCTCATTGACCTTGTCGGCCTCCTGGCGTTGTGGCGTGACCGGCTCGAGCTGCACGCCGGCTTTTTCGGCCAAAAAGCGCAGCGTTTCGGCGAAATCCCAGCCTTCCTTCTTCATCACGAAGCGGAAGATGTCGCCGCCCTCGTTGCACTGGCCAAAGCAGCGCCAGGTGCCCGAATCCGGGAAGACCACGAAGGCAGGCGTGCGCGTGTTGGTGTGAAACGGGCAGAACCCGGTGTAATTTTTCCCCGAGTGGCGCAGTTTCACCGTCTCGGACACCAGGTCAACGATATCAATACGCGATTTGATCTCGTCAATCGCCGTCATTCCCTCACCTCAGCAAGAATTCTAACCCACAAAGCAGAGGCGTGCCAGTCAAATGCCGCAGCAATCCAAAGCCACGTCGATACACTTCCGTGAAAATCACTAGAGCCGGCGGTTGCCGGCTCCAGGGGGTTAAAGGAAACAGATTCGCCTGGGTTTAGAACCCTTCCAGCTTCGAGAAATCCGCCACGCCCTCGGCCAGCGCGGCGATGCGCTGCAGCAGACCCAGGCGGTTGGCGCGCACGGCGGCGTCATCCGCCATCACCAGCACGGTGTCAAAGAACTGGTTGATGGCAGGGATGAGCGGCAGCAGCACGGCGAAGAAATCCTCCACCGATCCGGCTTTGCGCGGTGTGCCTTCCGCGGCGGTCAAAGCCGCAAAGAGCTGCTCCTCGGCCTTCTCCTGGAAGGCCGCCGGGGTCACCTCGAAACGCTGCGCCTGGTCGCGGGTAATGCGCACGCAGCGCGAGTAAGCCGGCAGGATGGTGTTCCAATCGGGGCGCGCCACCCAGCCCGAAAGCGCCTTCACGCCGCGCGCAACCGCCGCCGGGTTGAAGCCCTGCGCTTCCATCACAGCCGCCACGATATCGTAGCGGTAGCCCTGGTCGAGCAGCGCGCTTTGCATGCGTCCGGCAATGAACTCCAGCACCTGCGCCAGCACGTCCGGCGAGGCCGCCACCGGCAGATTCACCGCCGCGGCCGCCAGCGCGTAACGCAGGTCAAAGTCCAGGTCCCAACCGATCAATGCCTGGGCCAAACCCTGGGCGGCGCGCCGCAGCGCAAAGGGATCCTTGGTGCCGGTGGGCGCCAGCCCGGCCGCAAACAACCCGGCCAGCGAGTCGATGCGGTCAGCCACGCCCACGGCCAGCCCTGGCCTGGAGGCAGGTAAATTGTCGCCGCTGAAGCGCGGCAGGTAATGTTCGTAGATGGCCTTCGCCACCGCTTCACTTTCGCCCGAGCTAAGCGCGTAATGGCTGCCCATGATGCCCTGCAGCGAGGTCATTTCCACCACCATGTGCGTCGCCAGGTCGGCCTTGCACAGGTGCGCGGCGCGCAGCGCGGTTTGGGTTTCGTCTGCGCTCAGCTTCAACGCCGGTGACAGGCTCTCCACAAGGTGTTCAACGCGCTCGCTCTTGTCGAGCATCGAGCCCAGCTTGACCTGGAAGGTCAGCGTGGACAGTTTGGCGCGGAAATCTTCCAGCGTTTGCTGCAAATCTTCGCGGATGAAGAAGGCCGCGTCGGCGAAACGCGCACGGATGACCTGTTCGTTACCGTCGGCCACCACGTCCAGGTGCTGCCCGTCGCCGTTGCGCACAGCTACAAAATGCGGCAGTAGCTTGCCGTCCGGTTGAAACACCGGGAAGTAGCGCTGGTGTTTCTTCATCACCGAAACCAACACCTCCGGCGGCAGGCTGAGGTGTTCGCGGTCGAAGCTGCCCAGCAAAGCCGTAGGCGCTTCCACCAGGTTGGTCACCTCGTCCAGCAGCCCAGCATCCAGTCGATCTGGATCGCCGCCTGCCTGCGCGATCAGCCGCTGCACCTGCACCTGGATGGCAGTCTTGCGTTCATCCGCGTCCAGCAGGATCCCCTGGCGTTCGAGTACGTTGAAGTATTCTTCCTTGCCGCCCACAGGAATCTGTGCGGGCTGATGGAAGCGCAGGCCGCGCGTGATCCGGGCCGAAACCAGCCCGGCATACGCAAACGGCACCACGTCGTCGCCCAACAAGGCCAGCAGCCAGCGGATGGGCCGAGAGAAGTACACCCCGCTGGCGTTCCAGCGCATGGGCTTGTCAAACTTGATCGCGGCGACCAGGCCGGGCAACGCTTCGGCCAGCACTTCACCCGCGCCGCGCCCTTCCTCATCGACCACAGCGGCAGCATAGCGCCCGCCGTCCATTTCGCGCACTTCCAGGTCCTCCACGCGCACGCCCTTGCCGCGGGCGAAGCCCTCGCCGGCCTTGGTCGGCTTGCCGTCGGCGTCAAAAGCGCGGTCCGCCGGCGGGCCTTTGATCACCAGCGTGCGGTCGGGCTGGCGTGGCGCCAGGTCGTCCACCACCGCCACCAGGCGGCGCGGCGTGCCGTAAATGCGTACCTCGCCATGCGCCAGGCGCAGCTCGTCCAACAGCGCCGGCACGCGCTCGCGCAGTTGCGCCAGCGCCGAATCCAGGTCGGCGGAGGGCAATTCCTCCACGCCGATCTCCAGCAGAAAATCGCTGGCTTCATTCAGGTGCGGCGGCAGGCGCAGGGTCATCTCAACGGGTTTGGCCCGCGCGGCGGCAGCCGCATCCCCCCAGGGGAATTCCATCTGCTGGCGCTGGGCCACATAGGCTTCGGCGGTGCGGCGCGCCAGGTCGCGCATGCGGCCGAACAGCGCCTGGCGTTCGGTTACGCCCACCGCGCCGCGCGTATCCAGGATGTTAAAGGTGTGCGAGCACTTCAGGATGTAGTCGTGCGCCGGCAGCACCAACCCCTGCTCCAGGGCCGCTTCGGCCTCGGCTTCAAACAGTTTGTACATCTGGCGCAGCCGGTCCACGTTGGCGAGGTCAAAATAATACTTGCTGTGCTCAAACTCGCCGCGCAGGTGCACGTCGCCGTAGGTGCGGTCCACCGACCAGCGGATATCCTTGAAATGGCGCACGCGCTGCATCGCCATGGCAATGCGCTCGAGGCCATAGGTGATCTCGACTGAATTGGGGTTCAGCGGCATGCCGCCGGCCTGCTGGAAGTAGGTGAACTGGGTGATTTCCTGCCCGTCCAGCCACACTTCCCAGCCCAGCCCCCAGGCGCCCAGCGCCGGCGATTCCCAGTTATCTTCCACAAAGCGGATGTCGTGCTGGCGCGGATCGATGCCCAGCGCCTCGAGCGACTTGAGGTAGATCTCCTGCGGGTTACCAGGATCCGGCTTGAGGATGACCTGGAACTGGGTGTGCATTTGCAGCCGGTTCGGGTTCTCGCCAAAGCGGCCGTCATCCGGGCGCACCGAGGGTTCCACGTAAGCCACGTTCCAGGGTTCCGGGCCCAGCACGCGCAGATAGGTGGCCGGGTTCATCGTGCCCGCGCCCACCTGGGTGTAATAAGGTTGCCAGATCAGGCAGCCCTGGTCAGACCAGAATCGCTGCAGCGTCAGGATGATCGACTGAAAATCAAGCGGTTGGTTCATACAGGCTAACTCCCATCCATCCAATACAGGCCGATTTGCGGCCTGAACAGTGTAATCGCCGAACGGCTTGAATTATATCCCAGACTCGCCCACCCGGGACGGCTTTGCGTTAATCGCCGGTGTACTTGCGCCGCACTTCGCGCAGAAAGGCCGGTGAGTTCAGCCCGCGCTCCAGCAGGTAGGTGAGGTAATGTTGCATCAGCGCTTCCAACTCGGGCCGCACGGCATCCGGCAGGCGCACGCGCATGGCTTCGGCATACGAACTGCGCTGGTAGTGGCGCAGGTATTTTAGCCCTTGCATCGATACCGGTCGCACCCCGGCAGCGTCGAGTCCGCAACGCGGGCAGGCCACCCCGCCCAGCAGCGCCGAGAAGAACTGCGCCTCGGGCTGGATTTCGTTGCCGCAGTGTACGCAGTGGAACAACTCGGGGCGGAACCCCAGCAAATCCAGCAACCGGATTTCGTAATAGCGGATGGCCGGAACGGGGTCCTCCAGTGTGGAAACGCGCTCCAGCGCCTCGACAAACAGACGGTAAAGGGACGAATTCTCGCCCTCTTCATAGGTAAAGCGGTCGAGCAGCTCGGTCACATAGGCAGCATAGCCGGTGCGCTCCAGGTCGTCCCGCACCGGCAGGTAGGCGTCCAGCGTTTCGGCCTGGGTCACAATCCAAATTTCACGCCCGCGGGCCAGCAGCAGAGCCACACGCGTGAACGGCTCGAGGTGCCCGGCTTTGCGCGAGCGCGGGCGGCGCGCGCCCTTGGCCACCACGCGCAGCTTGCCTAGCTCGCGCGTGAAGATGGTCAGCATGCGGTCGGCTTCGCCCCAATCGCTATGCCGCAGCACCACGGCTTCCACGCGCTGCGAGCGCGGCAGGTTGCTCATTGCAAAAACCGCTTACTGAACCAGGCTCTCCGGGGTGAACGCGCCAGGGAGCATCTCGCCCACGGTCATTTCCATGGTCACCTTGCCCTCCTCATCCGCCACGATCACCACCGTGTCCAGCCCAAACTCAGCCAGCACCTGCCGGCACGATCCGCACGGCGAGCCGCCGTTGGCGGTCACCACGGCGATCGCCTCAAAATTGCGTTCGCCCTCCGAAACCGCCTTGAAAACCGCAACGCGCTCGGCGCAAATCGTGGTCGGGTAGGCTGAATTTTCAATATTCACACCATCATAAATCTTGCCGCTGTGCGTCAGCAGCGCCGCGCCCACAGCATAATGCGAATAGGGCGAATAAGACCAACGGCGCGCATTGCTTGCCAGTTCGATCAATTGTTTGCGGGTTTCATCGTTTAACATCGTTCGTTTCCTTCTCCTCGGCCGGTTCCACCTGCGCGCGGCGCGCGCGCACCCGGCGGATGCGCCGGCCAGTGACCATTTCCACAGTTAATACCCAGCCCTCCACGCTCACCTGCTCGCCCTCCACCGGAACATGGCCCAGCGTGCCGTACAGGTAGCCGCCCACGGTATCCGCCAGGTCTTTGGTCAGGTGCGTGCCCAACAATTCGTTCAGGTCGTCCAGGTCGGTGCGGCCGACGAACAGCATTTCGTCCGGGCTAATCTGCTGGAACAGAATATCCTCGCCCTGGTCGTACTCATCGCGGATTTCACCGACGATCTCCTCTACGATGTCCTCCAGCGTCACCAGCCCGGCCATGCCGCCGTATTCATCCACCACCACGGCAATGTGCACGCGCTTGGATTGCATCTCGGCCAGCAAATCATCCACCTTCTTGGATTCGGGCACGAAATACGCCGGGCGCACGTACGGCCGAATGGTCTGCTCCTGCCCGCTCTCGAGGTGCAGGCGCAGCAAATCCTTGGCATACAGCATGCCCACCACGTTGTCGATGCTTTCCTCAAACACCGGAATGCGCGAATGGCCCGAAGCCACCAGCGCGCGCGTGGCCTCCTGGATGGTCGTATCGCCCTCCAGCGCCAGCACCTCGATGCGCGGCACCATCACCTCGCGGCAGAGGGTGTCTCCAAAGCGGAAGATGGAATAAATCATCTGACGCTCGCCCTGGTCCAGGCTGCCGCCATCGGGTTGGCCCACCTCCACCCAGGTCTTCAGTTCGTCGTCGGTCACCGTGCCCATCTGGTGACCGGCCTGGCGGGGCGAGTGGTTGAAGGCCAGCATCAGCACGCCCACCGGGCGGAAAATCACGTCGATCACCTGCGCGATGCCGGTCAAGCGCAAGGCCCAGGTTTCGGGGTTGCGCAGGGCAATGCCCTCCACCGTCGTTTCCATCAACGGCAGCAGCAGCGCCGCGACCGCGCCTGCCAGCAGCAATTGCCAGCTTTGCAGCGGCGTTACCGCGCGGGTCAACTGCCAGAGCAGCGCGGCCAGCAGCACAAAGTGGGTCAACACAACCGAAAAACGCAGCGTCATGCGCAGGCTGGGCCGTTCCAGCAGTTTCAGCGTGCGCTGGCTGCCCGGGCGGTCTTCCTGGGCGGCAAGGTTCATCAATTGCGGCAGGCGCGCGTTGACCAGCGAGACCCGCACCAGCGCGAACAGCAGATCCAAAGCCAAAACGGCTCCTGCCACCAACCAGACAATACTATCTTCGTCCATCCCGTCCTGTTTCTCCGGCCCGCTCGCCCTTGAGGTGGGTAAACGGGGCCACTTGAGTACCGGCTGCCACGTCAGCTTCTTCCACCATCGCGGCGGGCAGCGCGCAGCCTGCGCCGACCCGGCTGTTCACAATCGTTGTATTGGGCCCCAGCACGCAATTCGCGCCGACGCGGGTGTTCCCGCGCAGCGCGGTGTTGGGATGAATGACCGTATCGCGCCCGATTTCCACCTCCGGCTCGATGTAGGTTGCGGCCGGATCGATCAGGGTCACGCCCGCCAGCATCCAGGCTTCGTTGATGCGGCGGCGCAGGATCGTTTCGACTTCCGAAAGGTGCACGCGCGTGTTGACCCCCACCGCTTCGGTCGGATCGGGGGTGCAGTAGGCGCGCACCTGCAACCCGTCGGCCACGGCAATCTCCACCACGTCGGTCAGGTAATACTCGCCCTTGGGCGAAACGCGCACCCGGCGCAAGGCCGGCCACAACCACTCAGCGCGGAAGACGAAGGCGCTGGCATTCAGTTCACGCACGGCCAGTTGGTCGGGGTTGGCCACCGCCTCTTCGACGATCGCCGCCACGCTGCCGTCAGCCGCCCGGATCACACGGCCAAAGCCGTGCGGATCTTCCAGCACCACGCTCAGCATGGTGATCGGGCCGGGATTTTCCAACTGCATCGCCACCAGGCGGCGCAGGGTTTCACTCATCAGCAGCGGCATGTCCGCGTACGTCACCAGGATCAGCCCGCTTTCATGCCCCAGCAATTCTTCGGCGGCCTGCACGGCGTTGGCCGTGCCGAGCTGTTTTTCCTGCAGCGCGAAGCGCGCCGCGCCGCCCACCGCCCGGCGCACCGAATCTTCGCCGTGCCCCACCACCACCACCGGCGGCTCGTCCGCCAACGCGGCGGCGGCAGCCAGCGCGTGCATCACCAACGGCTTGCCAGCCAGAGGGTGCAGCATCTTGGGCAAGTCCGACTTCATGCGCGTGCCGTGCCCGGCTGCCAGGATTACACTCGAAATCTTCATGCGGTCACTCCTGGTGCTTTAAGCGCAAACGAGCCTCGCGCTGCTGTCATTGCCGCGTCAGGCCCGTCCGCGCCGTTCTGAGCTTGTATGTCATCCTCCAAAACAACCGATCCATCAGGCTGGGGCACCTGGACTCGAACCAAGATCCACAGATCCAAAGTCTGGTGTGCTGCCGTTGCACCATGCCCCAAGAAATGCGGATTTGATTTTAACACAGAATTCACAGATCATCCAGATGCCGTGCTGTTGCCCCCACCGGAAGAGCCGCCTTCATCGGGAGCCAGGCCCAACTGGCGCGCCTGATCGTAGGTCAATGCGTCGGGATGCAGCGCAGTGCCGGCCGCGTTTTCGCCGGCCGCCGACCAGAAAGCATCCACGTCATCCTCTTTCAGCGCCGCGCCGGGGCGGCTGAGCAGTTCGCCCAGCGCTTCGGCGTCCGCGCTCGATTCCGGCGCCGGTTCGGGTTCCGCCTCGGGTTCAACGGCGGAGGGCGGCGGCAGTTCCTCGCTCAGCGCGGCCAGCGTTTCGGCGGGCAGCACCGGCGGAAGCACCTGCACCGGCGCGCCCATGCGGGTCAGCACGTCCAACAGCGTGCCGCGCAGCCCCAGCGCCGATTCGAGAGCAGCGGCCAGCCTGAGCAGGCTGCGTCCGGCCGGGTAAACCAGCAGCAAGGCAAAATCGCCCACCGGCATCACCAACAGGTCGAGCCTGTCGCCGGTGAATATTTGCCCGCCGCGCGCCGCGCCCTGCCCGAGCAGCCGCCATACCTTCTGCGCTGCGCTCAACCCAGCCATCACCAGCGGTCCGCTTTCAGCCCCCAGCGCCTCGGTCTGGCCGTTGCCGGCGCGCGCCACCACCCGGCCGTTTTCATCCAGCAGCACCACCGATTCGGCGGCGCAATCCTGCCGCAGGCTGGCAAGTATTTCGGGCAAATGCAGGTTCGGCGCTTCCACCGATGCCGCATCAGCCGCCGGGGCAGGTGTTTCTTTTATTTCCAGCAGCCGCTGCACGGTATCCAAAAATTGACCCATCTCCAGCGGCTTGGTAAAAAACGCATCCACCTTCAATTTTTCCGACTGCTGGCGGTATTCGGCGTCCAGCATGCCGGTAATGACCATTACTTTGAGATCACTCTGCCGCGCGCGCAGCTTTGCAATCAATTCAAAGCCGGTGATGCCCGGTAAACGCAGGTCCACCACCGCCAGGGCAAATTTCCGGCGCGGCGATTCGAGCAGCGCTTCTTCCGCCGAGGGCACCACCTGCACTTTCAAATCCGCGCCCAGGGTCGCCAGCGCCGATTGCAGCAGGCGGCCCAAATCGCGCGTATCTTCCACGATGAGGATGCTTTTTTCCACCATGATGCTCTTTTCAGATGATTGCGATTGATTGATTGCGGGATGGCGGTCCAATGGCGGACCGCCTGAATGCACCCTTAAATTATAGCAGAATAACGCGCCCCCGTCCGGCACCAGCCGGCGCTATTTGGCGCGCGTTAAAAATAACGCCTGAATCGACAGGCGTTATGCTTACTCAATTCAACCAGCACCCGGGTTTACGGCTGGCAGCCAACCCCGTAGGCATAGCTTTCGATGCCCCAAAATTCGCTGCGCGCGCTGACGTCCATGTTGAAGCCGCAAAAATCTGGCCGGCTGACGACAATCTTCAACCGGTAAAGCAGCGGCAGTACCGGCAGATCGGCCAGGAATTTCTCCTGGACCGCGCGGTGGGTTTGCAGCGCTTCGGGCTGCTCAGGGTTGGCCAGCTCGGCGGCGCGGCAGGCAGCGTCGTACTCGGCGTTGCTGTAACCGGTCACATTGGCGCCCAGCCACAGGTTTTTGGCGTTGGGAATCTGGCGGCTGGTGTACAGGTAGCACGGCGTGCCCTTGCCGGCCTGCCAGGCAAACTCGGCCAGGTCAAACTTGCGCCCAAACACGTCGCCCTCCGGACCGGCGGCATATAACTGCTCGGGGGTCAGCGTGGTCACCTTCACCTCGATGCCGCACTGCTTCAACATCCCGGCGATGCTTTCAGCCATCTGCTGGCGCAGGCCGGCTTGCGTGGTGACGTAATTGACGCTGAAGGGCGTCCCGGCCGGCACCACACCCGTTCCATTGGCCTGCAGGGGCGTATCAGGGTTGCCGTCCACGTCCACCCAACCCGCCTCGGCCAGCAGCCCGGCAGCCGCGGCCGGATCGTACGCCGGCGCGCTCAAATCAGCGGCCAGCCACGGGTGCGTGGGTGCAAAAAAGCCGCCCGGCACAGCCGACTGGCCCTGCATCAGCGCCGTATTGAGCGCATTCCGGTCGATGCAGGCCGCCACCGCCTGGCGCACACGCGTGTCGCCAAAGAAATCGGCGCGCTCGTTGCCGGGCTGGTAGCCGTCGGCATACACCGCCGGCGAGATGCCAAAATCGAGGTGCTCCCACTCCGGCCCCTGGCCGATGTAGGCCTTCAGTTTGCCGCTATTTTGCAGCTCCAGCACCACCTGGAGCTGGTCTTCCAGCAGCGTCGACTGGTCGATCAGATCGCACTCGCCGGTCAACAACGCAGCCAGGTCGGTGTTGGAATTGGCCGGCAGGAACCGGTAGGTCAGCGTCTCAAACTTGGGCAGCCCTTCGGCGGCCCGGAAGTACAGCGGGTTCTTCTTCAACGTGATGTGGTCGCCTGCCGTCCACTCCGCGATGACGTACGGCCCCCAGCCCAGCGGCTTGCGATTGGCGTCCTCGTTCGCCAGCAGCGCGGCGGCGTTCTGGCCGCCCAATATATGTTGCGGCAGCGGCAGCCAGAAATGATCGCCAAAGCGGTGCGAAACGTAGCCCGGCTTGCCCGTCCAGCGCACGGTCAGCTCATCCACGGCTTCATAAGAGGCCGTGCGGTCGACCAGCGTTTTGGAAACCGGCGCGGCCGCGTCCGCGGCGATCTGGTAGGCAAACACCGAATCCTGCGCGCTCACCGGCGCGCCGTCCGACCATTGCACGCCGCCGAGCAGCTTGAAGGTGATCTGCAGGCGGTCCATCTGCAATTCGCTCTGACCGTCCCAGGCCAGCGCGCAATCCATCCCGCGGCAGCCGCTGGGGAACACCGTCACGCCCTGTGCCAGCGCCACCAGGTCGCCGTTGGCGTCCAGCACCTCATCGCCGGCCTTCACGGCCTCCGGCAGGTAGGCCGCGTCGCCGCCGCCCAGGCTGGGAATTTTCTCCAGGATCACCGGCTGCGCTTCGAAGTTGCGCGTGTCCACCGGGCCGTCGTACACTGCTTCCAGCACGCTCCACGAGCTGCGCGTGGTGCTGCCGTAAGCGAACAGGGTTTGCGGCTCCTGGCCCAGGCACACCGTCAGGCTGCGCGGCGGTTCAGGTGTGGCAGTGGCTTCGGGCAGCGCCTCGGTCGCCGCCAGCGTGGGCGCGGCGGTCGGCCCGGCCGGCTGGCAGGCCGCCAGCAGCAGGCCAAAGACGGCCAGCGCCGTCAACAGGGATAATTTACGCGTGAAGGATCGAGAATTCACGGGGGCTCTCCAGTCTGAAATAAGTTGGCGCAATCCTTGCGCGCCGATCCCATTATACCTGTTGATTCGCTCCGCATCGGGCCGCAAAAATTCCCCCGCGGAGCACCGCGGGGGAATTGCATGTTATCAAAACGGATGTTTTCGGGGTTATGCCTTGCCGCGCATGCGCGGGTCAAGCACGTCGCGCACCGCGTCGCCGACCAGGTTCCAGCCCATCACGAACAACATCAGGACCAGGCCCGGCCAGACCACGATATACCAGTAATCCTGCAGGCTGGTGATCCAGTTGCGCGCAAAGCTGAGCAGTTGGCCCCAGTCCGCGTAGCCCACCGGCAGGCCGATGCCCAGGAACGACAGCGCCGCGAATGATTGCACGATGCCGCCGATGTCGAGGGAGGCCAGCACCATGACCGGGAAAATGGCGTTGGGCAGGATGTGGCGGAACAGGATGCGCCCATCCTTGACGCCCACCACCCGCGCGGCCAGTACGTAGTCGCGTTCCTTGATGGAGAGGATATCGCCGCGGATGATACGCGCGTAGCCCATCCAGCCAAACGTGACCATCGCCAGGATGGGCGCGAATAGCTTGTTTTGCATGATTGGCGTCAGCACGGCCGAGAAGATAAGGGCGGCCAGGATGTAGGGCAGCGTCATGAAGATATCCACGATGCGCATCAGAACGTTGTCGAGGATGCCGCCGTAATAGGCCGAGGTCGAGCCGATGATCACGCCGATCAGGAAGGTCAGGATGACGACGATGAAACCGGTCTTGAAGGCGGTGCGCGAACCCCACACCAGGCCGTAGAAGATGTCATACTGGCCCTGAGCGGTTCCCAGCAGGTGTACCCATTCGGTCTTGCCGGTGAGCGGTGTGTACCAGAAGGGCACGTCCGGCACGTTCTTCTTCCACTCGGCGCCCATCGGTTTCGGCTCAGCGCCAAAGCCGTCACGCGGAATGCGGTACGGATCGGAGGTGACCGGCGGCGCAATCACCGGCGCGGCCAGCGCGACGATGACGAACAGCGCGATCAGGACAAAACCGATGACCGAAGCCGGCGTCCGCAGCAGACCAGTGAGGATGCGGTAGTTTTCGGGGCCCAGGAATTTTTCCAGCTTCCCGATCTTGCGTTCAGGCAGCGCGTCGCGCAGCAGGCTGTTATCACCAACGGGAGGATTTGCGACACTCATTAAAAGCTCCTTATGACAAGCGCACGCGCGGATCGATGACGCCGTACATGATATCGACGATCAGGTTGGCAACGATCAAAATCAAACCATTGAACACCGCCAGGCCCAGCACCGTCACCACATCCAGGTTGCTGGCCGCGTCCGCCGCCGCCTTGCCAATGCCCGGATAATTGAAGACCGTTTCGGTGAT
>JAPKMQ010000061.1 GCA_026645875.1 Longilinea sp. | reverse complement strand
GGTTCTGAGTGATGCGTTCTTTGGGCAATCCCCCCGGAAGAATTTTCCGGGGGGATTGTTGTTTTGCGGTCAATGTATTTCAGAACTTGGCGCCAACCGGCAGCCGCTGAAAGCTGATCGGCTAATCGCTAACCGACAAAAGCCACTCCTCCAGCGCGTCTCTCGACTGCCCCAATTCCTTTACATTAAATCCCAATTCGTTTGAGGCTTCATCGGATGTCTTCTTGTACGTATAATTCCCATCTGTGATTTCGACATAATCGAGATTCTTGATCAATCCCAGCAATTCTATCGAACTGGTTGCAAACAGGGCATCCTTGGACGATTTGATCGGTGAATCGATGTTGATACGCAATCCGTAGGGTTTCACGGAAGTCATCAGCTCAATGGTGTAATTTCCTACACCCGGTAGCTCTGTCTGTTCAATCAGGTTGATCACGCCTGAGTTATCACCGACGTAGTCGATTCTGGCATCAAACAAATTGTCAGAAACATTTCGCATTGGGTTCGGGTTGGCAAAGGCAAACGGCTCATCCGCCATGGTCAACTGGTAGGGCGCCGGGGCGTTGTTGACAAAGATCTCCAACTTGGGATCATCGTTGGCGTAATAATCGATCTGGTACAGGTGGTAATCCTGCACGGCCGGCACGCCGTAATCCGCATTATAGTTCACCACAAGCTTCGATCCGCTGAACAAGGTTTTCGGTTGGCCTTCAGCCGAAACAACCACCTGATCGGTCAACCCATTGCGATAGATCAAGTAGCTGGAATAAAAACCTGTGTTTTCATTCGGCGCTTGATATTCCAGCACATAAATGCCATCGCCCGCCGCATCGCATTCACTCAACCAGGCTGAAATTGCCGGGTCATCCTGGAAGTCTTCAACCCGCATACCACCCGTAGCGGAAATGCTGTAATTTGTGCTTCGAAAGGGCATCAACCCGGCAATCAGAATACCCATGAGAAGCAGCGGGATCAGCATGACAGCAATCAGGATCTTGCCGAGGCTTTTATCTTTGCGAACCTGGACAATGGGCATCTTCTGATCATCCGGAACCGGGGTGCCGCAATGAGCGCAAATTTTCCAGGATGGCTCCAATGGCTGGCTGCAATGGGTGCAGTTTGCTTTCAATGTCGCGCCGCAATTGGGGCAGACCACATACTGGTCCGTGATCGGGCTGCTGCATTGAGGGCATTGAAGCTCACTGTAATCAGACCGGACGACCAAATATACAATCAAGCCGATCAGCGCCGGCGCCAGGACGGCGATCAGCGTCCATAGGGTTGCGTTCATTTTGCGGCGGGTCGCGTCTCGATAAACATAGACCCCAACCATAATGGCAATCGCCAGGAAGGCACCCAAAAGGACCAAATAAACAAAACCTGCCATCATATTGATGCTCATTCTCATCTCCCTTTCAAGATTTGATCATTCAACTTAAGCCAGACCGATGCTTGATACCGGTCTCAGTTTATTTGTCAGTTTCCGTGAGAACAGCACAGCAATCACGCCGCTCCCTGATAGTGAAATCCCAAAAAAAACCATGAGGATGATACTGGCAGTCATGGAATGCGGGGCCAGCACATAAGCCGCCACGGCCAGACAGATATAAATCAGTTGAGACGCTGTGAGAAGGATAATGGTCTGGCGAGCCAATTCGCGCTGCCGGCTGACTGCGTTTAACTGCTGCGCTGTCAGATGGGGCGGTTCGAATTTTTCAAAGTCATAGCTCAATTTCATTCTTAAGCATCTCCTTAAGCATCTTTTTCGCTGTGTTCAAACGCGACTTGACCGTTCCAGGGGGAATGCCCAGCGCCTGGGCAGTTTGATTGATGTCCATATCCCTGAAATAGTACAAAAGAACGGTGATCCTCAATTTTTCCGGCAACTGATTCACTGCGTCCTGAGGTTCATGATCGTCAGGCTTATCGGTGGCGGCAACATTCTCCATAACCGCATCTTTGATTTCCTGGGTTGCAAAACCATCAAAAAACAGCCCGATCCTTTTCCTGCGCCAGTTATCCCTGTAAATGTTGACGCAGATTCTGGTCAGCCACCCCTCAAACTCATAGGATGAATTGTATAAATCCATTTTTCGAATCACTTTTAACCAGGTCTCTTGGTATAAATCATCGGCATCCACGGGATTGGCGCAGAGTGTCCGGCAAAGTCCATAAAGCCGCCTGCCATGTTGTTCAATGAGTTTATCTACCAATCAACCACCTCTCTTTACTAACATATACGAACCACATACTCCATAAGTTCATTTCCATATCATTTTTCAAAGCGTAGATTATTTTCAATTCTTGGTCCTGGATGATTTTCATTACCGGGAGACAACGTTACTTTCTACGCACAACAACTCATCCCATCCTGTAAACACAACATTCTTTCTGTCTTCCTAAAATGCACCAACGCACCCAAGAGCAACAAGGCATCTTTAATGACCTGTTTCTCTTGGGGTGGATGAAACCGCTGTTTTATGAAAAATTATTTTGAGGGACGGAATTTTCCAATTGACGCGGCAATCCGTTGGAACTCCGCAACACCTTCACTTATTTTCAAACCACATACCGTAATCTTCCAGCGGCTGGAAGTTGGGCGAGGCGGGGTCGTCGACCGCCAGGTCGGAGAGCGGGAAGATGAAGCTGCGCCCGCCGCGCTGCAGCATGACGAACAGGCCGTGTTCAGGGTCGATGCCCGAAAGCTCGCGCACCTCCACCTGCATGTCCAGCTTGAGCGGGCCGCTGTCCTGCTCCACCACCACGCGCGCCATGAACGGGAAGCGCAGCTTGCCGCCCAGGTAAGCCTCCCAGGCTTCCAGGCTGGTGAACTGCGGGTGCGCCTTAAACGCGTCGCGCAGGATGCGGTGAATGCGCTTGCCCTGCTCGTCCAGGTCCACCCAGACGTAGCGCGCCAGCAGATCGGTGCGCGCCTGGTCGGTCTGGGCCTGGCTGTCGCGCGGGCTGGCGGGCAGCAGGTCGCGCGTCTCCAGCGCCTGGCCGTCCCAGTAGGAATCGGCCTCCAGCAACCGGCGGATCAATCCCGGTGTCAGCTCCTTCAGCGTCAGGCTGTCCCACTCCACCCAGGCCACCAGCGCACCGCTGTCGGGGTCGGTGGCCATCTGCCGGACGCGTCCCTGCCAGCCGGCGAGCGCGGTGCCGGTATCCGGCTCGACCACGCCGGGGCGCACGCGCACGCTGTCACCGGGTTGAATCACAGCCTCCGGCTCGGCCTTCTGCGAGTCCGCCAGGATCGGTTCATCCACGGCGTCAAAAACCATCGAGTGGACTTCCAGGTCAAACCACAGGTCAAACTGGCGGGCTGTGCGCTTTTCCGGCCAGGCGGCGCGGTCGGTGCACCAGCTATCCAGTTCCATTTCAAAAAGCTGCGGCTTGAAGCGTTTCAGCCAGAGCAGCGCTTCGTCGATGGTGTCCATTTCGGGCGTCAGCACCACGGTCGCATCCACCTGCAATTCCTCCTGCGAAACCAGGTCGTCGGTGCCGCGCACGGGCGCGCTGTTGGCCCAATCGACAAACGGCTGCAGCGGGCGAAGGACAACGGCAAAACGATTGATGGTTTGCATGACGTTCACTCCGGGAGAACATGAATCAGCGTACTTTTCATTTTACAACGTTTCGGGCGTTTTCCGGCAGTTCTGGAATAGAATAGAGGATAAAGAAGATGGCCACAGAGAACACAGAGTTTATAGAGGAACAAGAACATTGGGAAGAGTAAAATCTCTTCTTTATGAAGACCTTCAAAAATGCTCAGTGATTTTTTTAAGCAAATTCTTCCCTTCGCTTTCTCTATCTCTGTGGTCTCTGTGCTCTCTGTGGCTAATTCTTTTTTCACCACGGAGTGACTCATGAAATTCGGAGCCGCCTTACCCTACACCAACGCGCGCGAGATCGCCGACCTGGCTGCCCTGGCTGAGGAACACGGCTGGGACGGCGCGTTTGTCGGTGACGCCATCTGGACGGTTGACCCGATCGTATCGCTGACCGCCGCCGCTCTGCGCACGCAGCGCATCCGGCTGGGCGTGATGGTGGTGCCGGTGCCACTGCGCAAGCCGTGGAAGATTGCCTCGGAGGCGGCCGCGTTGGACAACCTGAGCGGCGGCCGGATGACGCTGGCGCTGGCCACCGGCGCGACCTGGATGGGCTGGCACGCCTTCCCCGATGAGGTAACCGACACCAAACAGCGCGCCGAAATGCTCGATGAGACCATCGACATCCTGGCCGGGTTGTTCGCCGGGCAGCCCTTCGATTATGACGGCAGGCATTACCGCGTCAAACTCACCGCGCTGGATCCGCAGTATTACCCGCAGCGGCCCGTGCAGCAGCCGCGCATTCCGCTGTGGGTGGTGGGCGCCTGGCCGCGCATGAAATCGATACGCCGCGCATTGAAGTGCGACGGCGTGCTGCCGGTGAAGCTGGATGCCGGCGGGCAGATGGGCGCGCTGACCCCGGCCGAGTTGGCCGAGGCGCGGGCTTACATTGAAGCCAACCGCGCATCAGACGCACCCTTCGACATCGTCATCGAGGGCAGCACCGCCGGGCTGACGCCGGAGGAGCGCCGCGCCAGGCTTGACGCGTGGGAGCAGGCTGGGGCCACCTGGTGGATTGAGGGCCTGTGGGGGGCGAGCTTCGAGGAGGCCGCGGCACGGATTCGCGAAGGATTACTCCGAATAAAATCATAATAGCAACTAGAAAATTACATACTTGCACGGTAAGCATGTAAGTGCTATACTATGACGGATGCTTCGGAGGATGTTTGATTCTATCGTTTGGCGACCAGGACACTGAAGATCTCTATCACGGCCGCGATACCAGAGGATCCCGCCGTTTTCCACCGGGTATCATCAATACGGCCCGCCGGAAATTGGATATGCTTGCGGCGGCTTACCAGTTGAATGATTTACGCATTCCTCCGGGTAATCGTTTGGAAGCATTGAAAGGCGGATACGAAGGATTTTTCAGCGTTCGGATCAATGATCAATGGCGCATCATCTTCCAATGGGAGAAACATGACGCCAGCAAAGTACGGATTGTTGACTATCACTAATTTTGGGAGGAACGATGTTCCCTGAAAACCGCCTCGCCACCCACCCGGGTGTCATTTTACTGGAAGAATTCCTGGTTCCCCTGGGCATCAGCCAGGTGGGATTTGCCCGTCATGTGGGCGTACCCACCCAGCGGATCAACGAGATCGTCCGCGGCAAGCGTGGAGTGACACCTGAAACTGCCTGGCTGTTCGCGCAGGCTCTGGGCACCTCGGCTGAATTTTGGGCGAACCTGCAAATGGCATATGATTTATCGCGCAGCCGCCCGGCGCGAAAAATTGAGCGGCTCACGGTTGCTGGCTAAATCTTAATTCCGCGTTCGCGCAGGAAATCGTCCAGCTCGACACGGGCGGGCAGCGAGGGCTGCGCCCCGGCGCGGGTGACGGCCAGCGCCCCGGCGGCGTTGCCGCGCAGCAGCGCATCCTGCACCGGGCGGCCTTCGGCCAGCGCGGCGGCAAACGCGCCCACAAAGGCATCCCCGGCGGCCACCGTATCCACGGCGCGCACCGCGAAGGCGGGCACCTCCACGCTGCCGGCCGCCGAAACCCAGCGCGCGCCGCGCTCGCCCAGCGTGACCACCAGGTTGCGTAAACCGCGCTCCAGCAATGCGCGGATGCCGCGCTCCAGGTCTGGCTCGCCGGAAAGCAGTTCCAGTTCGCTCTGGTTGGGCACCAGGTAATCGGCCAGCGCGAGCAGTTCGGCGCTGAGCGGCTGCGCCGGGGCCGGGTTGAGCACCACCGCCGCGCCATGTTTGCGCCCCAGGCGGGCAGCCGCCTCCACCGCCGGCAGCGGAATTTCGAGCTGCAGCACCACCACCACGGCATCCGCAAAAGCATCTTCAGCAGCCTGCACATCCGCTGTGCTCAGGCGGCCGTTGGCGCCCGCCGCCACCACGATGGTGTTCTGCCCGTCCGCGCTGACGGTGATTAATGCCACCCCGCTGGCGGCCTGCGCATCCTGTTGCACGAAGCGCGTGTCCACGCCGTCGGCTTGCAACGTCGCCAGCAGCGTGTCGCCAAATTTATCCGTGCCCACCCGGCCAATCATGCGCACCGGCGCGCCCAGGCGGGCGGCGGCCACGGACTGGTTGGCGCCCTTGCCGCCCGGGAAGGTGTGAAAGGCGCCGCCCAGCAGGGTCTCGCCCGGGCGCGGGTGGCGCGGGACGCTCACCACCAGGTCCATGTTGAGGCTGCCAACGACAAGGATGGGTTTGCTCATGGGAAATCGCTCCTGCGGAGAGGGTACAGGCAGATTCTATCATGTGGAACAGGGGTTGCGGGCTGGAGACCTGATGGCAAAGCGGAGCGGGGCCAGAGATAATGAATGATTGATTTAAACGCGGTTTACAAGGGAATCAACCGTAAACAAGGCGAGATCTCCACGCATGGATTGATCCTCAAGTTCAGATGTGAAACCGCTGCGGGAAAATAGGGCAAATTGAACTTTTTTAATTTCATAATCCTTCATCATGGCGCCAGCTTTTTGCTTGAGCTCGTCCAAAACACTGGCACCCACCGGATGAACCGTCCATTTACACTCTCCCACGAAAGCGATCTTCTCAAAAAGGTTGATCGCGAGAACATCAATCTCCGCGTCCCGATTCCACCATCCCCCGATCCGCTCAGGGACAAAGTCCAGTTCGCCTGCCTGCGCCAGACGCCCGGTGAACGTGATCGCCGCTTCCTCAAATGCAGTGGCGACAAAATGATCCAAATCTGGTTTGATCCGCTGCTGGAGAATCGCATCCGCTAACCCAAGGTCAAGACTGCTTTGATTGGGATGAACATAGCGAAACCAGAACCGCAGAAAATGGTCGTCAATCTGGTAAATGCCCTTTTTACTCTTTTCCGGTTGCGTTTCGGTAGCTGGTACACGCCGGGTAATTAACCGCATCTGCTGCAGAATATCCAAGTAACGGGCAACAGTTGTTACGTCTCCGATGCCAGCGCCCTGTGCAATCTCGTTCAAACGCGTTCGGCCCTGCGCGATGGCTCTCAAAATGGAAAAATAATTACGCGGTTCTCTCAATTCTTCCATAAGGAGTAAACGCGGTTCGTTGAACAACGTGCCGCTTTGGGCATCTAAAATATGCTGCCGGATATTGGAAAAAACATCCTGGCTGCCCTGGAACGTGCGCAAATAATACGGCATTCCGCCAACAACTGCCCAGGTGATGAATTTTTCTTCGGCGGAATAGCCTGGAAAAAACAGCGCGGAGGAAGCCAGGTCCATGGGCCGCAGGAGCGTGCTGGCTGTTCTCCGTCCATACAGAGGAGCCTGATAACCGAGCACTTCTGTTTCCATCATGCCAATATATGAACCACACAACGCCAGCATGATCTGTGTGTTCTTGAGTTTTTCGTCCCACACTTTTTGGAGAATGGAAGGAATGGCTTTGTTGCCGCTGATCAAATAAGTGAATTCATCCATGACGATGATCGGTTTGGGACGCATGGGGAGTTCGGCCAGCGCCTGGAAAGCCGCTTCCCAGGAGGGGAAGGTAAAACCTGAGGGGACATCTGCGCGGGTAAAACCGTACACCTGTTGAGAGAAGGTGGCCAATTGCTCTGAATCACTACTTAATGTGGCAATAAAAAAGATATGCGGTTTGTCTGCGCAAAAAGCATGCAACAGCTCCGTTTTTCCGACTCGACGGCGGCCGTATAAGACAAAAAGCTCTGCCTGATTGGATCGGTAGCGTTGGTCCAATAAATTCAGTTCGGTCTTTCGGTCAATGAACATGCTTTCCTCCGCGAGAAGACAATTAAATACTAATCACAATTATTATAATCATAATTAGTATAATTTTCAATCTCTGATCACACCGATTTCTGACCCACTGTCGGCGCGAGCCCCGCGCGCATGGATGCGAGTCTCTGACCCAAAGGCAAACCGAAGAGGGGCTGGCCAGAAACCAGCCCCAGCAAACCCTCACCCCGGCCTGATCCGCAGCTCACATGGATCGTTATCCCCTCTCCCTTGAAAAGGGAGAGGGGCAAGGCGTCATAGTCAATTGATGTTCCGGCGGGGTAAGGGCTAAACCCTCACCTCGGCCAGGCGTAGGCGACGCCAATCAGCACGGCCAGCGCGGCGGCGTAGTAATATATCCAGGGCTTTTTGTAGCGATAGAGCAGGATAAATGCGATCACCGCGATGACCGCCGTTGCGGCGATGAAAACCGTGGGGGCCTGGTAAAAGCGCAGGATGGCGGCGATGATCAACGTGGCCAGCGGGCCGATCATGAGGGTGGCGTTAAGCAATTCGGGCAGGCGGGCGCGCTGCAGCAGCAGGTAGAGCAGCAGCAGGGCCAGGGCGTAATAATTGCGGAGGGTGCCCACGGGCACCCGGTCGCGGGGGAGCAGGTTTTCGGCCAGGGTGATGATGCCGTAATAGAGCATGAACAGCGCGCCCAGCAGCACAAGCCCTGCGAGCGGAATGACGACCAGCGGCAGCACCACGTTTCGCCAGACGGATTTTTTGCTCATGTTGGCAACCCCCTTTTCCAGGTTTTGGGTCCGCGCGCCGGATCGCGGCGGATGGCGTCGGGCCGTGCAGGTTCATTGTATACCCAAATCTGGTTCGCGCCGGTCGCGTGCGTGGTCCTGGATCGCTAACCCAAAAACAAATCAAAATGGGGCCGGTCAGCGACCAGTCCCATCAAAAACCGGCAAAGACCCGGCAGCGCGGAAATACGCTTGAGCCGCTCATGGCGGTGAAATCATTGCGGTCCCAACGAAAGGACGGTCAATTATTATGCTACGAAACCTCAGCCGCGCGCCCGAGCAGATGCAGTTCGCGCAGGTGAGCGGCGAAGGCCGCGCGCCAGGTGGGGTAACATTGATAATGAATGCCAAACTCCTCGCAGGTGGCGCGCACAATCGGCGCGATGCGCGGGTAGTTCAAGTGACAGATATGCGGGAACAGGTGGTGCTCGATCTGGTAATTCAACCCGCCAATGTAAAAATTCAGCAACTGGTTGTGCGGCGCGAAGTCGGCGGTGGTTTCGACCTGGTGCACGGCCCACTCATTTTCAATATGCTGCGGGTCGCCCACCGGCTGCGGGAAGTTCACATCGCCGTTGATGTGCGCCAGCTGGAAAACGATGCCCATCACCAGCCCGACCGTCAGCATCACGACCACATAACCGATGGCAACCTGCCACCAGGGAAAGACCTGCAGCGGCAGCACAAACATGATGATCAGGTAGAACAGCTTGCCCGCCCAAAATGTGATTTTGTCGAGCGTGGTCAATTTTGGGTACACATGGTTGTCGTCGGATTTGCCGGTCAGGATCATCATAAAATCGCGCAGGAAGAAATCGAAGCCGATCATGCTGTAAACCAGCGGGAAATACCCGGCCTGCGCCCGGAAGAGCGGCTTCCACGGCATGCGCGGCGTCAGGCGCATCAGCCCAAACGTTTCAACGTCATCATCAAAGCCGGCGACGTTGGTGTAGGTGTGGTGCCAGATGTTGTGCTTGGTGCGCCAGCGAAACCCGCTCATGCCCAGCAGTTCAGCGCTGAGACTGACCAGGCTGTTGGTGCGCGGATTATCCGAATAGCCGCCATGATTGGCGTCGTGCATGACGTTGAAACCGACCGAAGCGATGGCCATGCCCCACACAAGGCACAGGATCAGGTTGACCCACGCCGGCAGGTTTCCGAGCAAGATGAGCAGATAAATCCCCAGCCAGCCGGCAAGCACAACGGCTGTCTTCAGGTGCATGGCGGGCAGGTCGCGCGCGGGCAGGTGATTGTCGCGCAGGTAGGCATTGACGCGCTCGGTGAGGGTTTTTCGGAAATTCCGCTTGACGGTAAAGGGAAGGTTTCTTGCTGCCGATTTTTCAGCGGCTTGCGCAGCGGTTGTCAATATGAACCTCTTTCTCCAGGATCCCGGCCGACCACATTTGGCAAAAGGGGGGGGGCAATTGTTGATAAATTATACCTTCAATTCCATTGTTGATTGGAAGGGCGGCTGGGTGTTGAGGGGCCGGTTGGCGACATCTGCCGCGCGCATGGATGCGGGTCTCTGTCCCAAAAGAAAATCGGAGAGGGGCCGGTCTCCGATCAGCCCAATCAAGCGAAATCACGACGTTTAAAACGCCACGCCTCCAAAAAAACAATGCATCCCAATCCCCCCATTTCTCGAAAAAACGAGGGGGTCAGTCCGGCATTTTGGTCATGGCAGCGAAGACGTCACGGTTGAGTTGAAACGCCAGGTTGGCTTCGTCGACGATGCGCCGGGCGGCGCCGGCATCCACCGGCAGCGTGTCAAGCAGCGCGCGGTATTGCTCTTTGAATTCGGCGTGGTCAGCGATTTGCGGAAAATCGTAGAAGGCCAGGCCCTCACCGGCGGACAGGTTGAACATTTTGGCCACCACGCGCTTCATCGCCTGGCCGCCGGAGAGGTCGCCCAGGTAGCGGGTGTAATGGTGTGCCACGAGGCCGTCGGGCCATTCGCGCGCGAGTGCGTCGATGCGCTGGACGTAGGCGGCGGTGGCGGCGCGGAGAGGCAGGTTCTGCCAGCCGCGGCCGCCGAAGTAGTAATCCAGGTCGCGGCGGATGGCTTCAGCGCGGAACAGGGCTGGAAAATGGAGCCGGCCCAGCAAAGGGTGGTTGCGCTGCTGGCTGTGGGCATCTTCCAGCGCCTGGTAGACGTGCAGCAGTTGCAACATGAATTCGCGGTAGGCTTCGAGCGAGAGTTGGCCTTGGAATAAACTGCGGATGAAGGGGGTTTGTTCCGCCAGGCGGTGCGAGTCGTGGGTGCCTTCGCGCAGGGATGTGGACAGGCTAGTCGTGGTCATCGGCATGCATCTCCTTGGGTACCGGTAATATTTGGACAATAATTATCCGATTATATCCTGAAATTGGCGACCGGAGAGGGTCTGTCAGAGGCCAGCCCCATCAAAAAGCGCCGGCCCCGACAGGATTCTTACCATTCTCTAAACATCATCCGCTTGAATTTGGCAATATTGTATGCTAATATGATAACAATACTCTATAAATAATGATTATCGATTATTATGACTGATCCAGAACTTCGCTACCAGGCGATCCTCGAAAAAATCCAGCAGCGCGGCGGGCGGCTCACTTCGCACCGCCTGGCGCTGCTGCGCCTGCTGGCGGTCTCCGAGGGACACCCCAACGCCGCGCGCCTGTACGAAGAACTGCGCGCTCAGTTTCCCACCATCAGCCGGGCCACGGTGTACAAGACCCTGGCGATGTTAAAGGAAGCGGGCGAAGTGCTGGAGATTGAGCTGCACAACGACAGTCATTATGATGGCAACAAACCGTTTGCGCACCCCCACCTGGTGTGCACGCGCTGCCAGCGCATCCTCGACGGCGACGAACTTGCGCCCCTGCAAAACATCGGGCAACAGATCGCCCGGCAGTACGGCTTCCTCGTTGAGCGCGAGCAGGTGGTCTTTTACGGGCTGTGCCCGGATTGTCAGAAAACGCCGGAGGCGTGAACGCGGCTTCCCAGCGTTGATTATTGGTATCAAACCATGGACGGCGCCTTCGCCGTCTGCACATTCAAACGGTGATCAGGAGGAATGAACATGAGTGACGATCCAAAGAATATGCCCGTAAAGGGCACATCCAACCGCGATTGGTGGCCGAACCTGCTGAATTTGAACATTCTGCACCAGCACTCGTCGCTTTCAAACCCGATGGGGGAAGATTTTAATTACGCCGAGGAATTCAAGAAACTCGACCTGGCAGCCTTGAAAAAGGACCTCTTTGACCTGATGACCCACTCGCAGGACTGGTGGCCGGCTGACTTCGGCCACTATGGACCGCTGCTGATCCGCATGGCCTGGCACAGCGCCGGCACCTATCGCATCTCCGACGGGCGCGGCGGGGCGGGACAGGGCATGCAGCGCTTTGCGCCGCTGAACAGCTGGCCCGACAACGCCAACCTCGATAAAGCCCGCCGCCTGCTCTGGCCGATCAAGCAGAAATACGGCAACAAAATCTCGTGGGCCGACCTGATGGTGCTGGCCGGCAACTGCGCGCTGGAGAAGATGGGCTTCAAGACCTTCGGTTTTGCCGGCGGGCGCGCGGACGTGTGGGAACCCGACCAGACCTACTGGGGCTCCGAGACCAAGTGGCTGGACGACAAACGCTACAGCGGCGACCGCAAGTTGGAGAACCCGCTGGCCGCCGTGCAGATGGGCCTGATCTACGTCAACCCCGAAGGCCCCAACGGCGTGCCCGATCCGCTGGCCGCCGCCCGCGATATCCGCGAGACCTTCGCGCGCATGGCGATGAACGATGAAGAGACCGTCGCGCTGATCGCCGGCGGGCACACCTTCGGCAAGACCCACGGCGCCGGCAATGCCGCGCTGGTGGGCCCGGAGCCCGAAGCAGCCCCGATTGAAGAGCAGGGCCTGGGCTGGAAGAGCGTTCACGGCAGCGGCAAAGGCGGCGACGCCATCACCAGCGGCATCGAAGTCACCTGGACGACGACGCCCACCCGCTGGACGAGCAACTTCCTGTGGAACCTGTTCGGTTACGAGTGGGAGCTGACCAAGAGCCCGGCCGGCGCGCACCAGTGGATCCCCAAGCACGGCGCGGGCGCCAACACCGTGCCAGACGCGCACGACCCGACCAAACGCCACGCGCCCGCCATGCTGACCACCGACCTGGCGCTGCGCTTCGATCCCGAATATGAAAAGATTGCCCGGCGCTTCCTGGAAGACCCCGACCTGTTCGCCGACGCGTTTGCCCGTGCGTGGTTCAAGCTGACCCACCGCGACATGGGTCCGCGCGCGCGCTACCTGGGCCCCGAAGTGCCTGCCGAAGCGCTGATCTGGCAGGATCCCATCCCGGCCGTCGACCATGAACTGATCGACGCGGCGGACGTGGCCGCGCTCAAGGCCAAACTGCTGGCCGCGGGTCTCTCGATCCGCGAGCTGGTCACCACCGCCTGGGCTTCGGCTGCCACCTTCCGCGGCTCCGACAAGCGCGGCGGCGCCAACGGCGCACGCATCCGCCTGGCCCCGCAGAAGGACTGGGACGTGAACCAGCCCGAGCAGTTGCACAAAGTGCTGCAGGTGCTGGAAGGCATCCAGAAGGACTTCAACGGCGCGCAAAGCGGCGGCAAGAAGGTATCGCTGGCTGACCTGATCGTGCTGGGCGGCTGCGCGGCGGTCGAACAGGCCGCCAAACGGGCCGGCGTCGACGTGAGCGTGCCCTTCATCCCCGGCCGCATGGACGCCTCGCAGGAGCAGACCGACGCGGCCTCGTTCGCCGTGCTGGAGCCCAAAGCGGACGGCTTCCGCAACTACCTCAAGGGCAGCTTCAGCATGT
>JAPKMQ010000060.1 GCA_026645875.1 Longilinea sp. | reverse complement strand
CGACATAGCCGTGATCAAATGGCTGCGCGCGCGCCAGGATGAGGGGCTCACCATCAGCCGCGCGGTGGAATTGTGGAAAGAAACCGCTGCCTCCCGCGACCCGCTGGAGGGCCTGCCGCGCGCCGCCTCGTACGCCGAATCGCTGCCTGCGCCCGCCAGCCGGTTGGACGATCTGCGCGACCGCTGGATCAAGGCCTGCCTGGCCTTCGACGCCGGCAAGGCCGAAGAGGTACTCAACCAGGCCTTCGCCATCAACCCGGTCGAGACGGTCTGCTTCGAGATCCTGCAAAAGGGCATCCGCCAGCTTGGCATGCTGTGGCACCAGGACCGCGCCACCGTGCAGCAGGAGCATTTTGCCACCGCTCTGGCCGTGCGCCGCGTCGAAACGCTCATCAGCGCCGCCCCGGTCCCCACCCGCGCTCAAACTGTGCTCATTGGCTGCCCGGCAGCCGAATGGCACCACTTTTCTCCGCTGCTGCTGACGCTGCTGCTGCGCCGCCGCGGCCTGAACGTGGTGTACCTGGGCGCCAACCTGCCGCTGGACCAAATGGAAGCCACCGCGGCAGCCATTCGCCCGGCTCTGATCGTGCTGGCCTCGCAGCAGCTCACCACCGCCGCCGCCCTGCGCGCCGCCGCCATTCTTTTCCAGCAGGCCGGCGTGCCGCTGGCTTACGGCGGCCTGATCTTCAACCGGGTTCCAGAACTGCGCGCGCACATCCCAGCCTACTTCCTGGGCGAAACACTGGAAGACTCGCTCGAGCGTATCGAGGAACTTCTGGCCGCGCCGGCCGCCTTCCCAGCCGCGCTGCCGCTGGATAACCCCTATCAGGAGACCGCCGCCCTGTTCCGCGCACGCCGTGCTGCGGTTGAGGCGCGCTTGAATGATCTGCTGGATGAGCATCCGGGCATGTCCGCCGCCTACATGAACACTGTCAACACCTTTTTCACAGACGACCTGCAAGCCGTGCTCGATCTGGGCAAGCTGGACCTCCTCGAAATCGACCTGGACTGGGTCAAAAAGATGCTGGCCGACCGCAAGATTTCGGCCGCGCAATTGCTACCCTACCTCGGCGTTTACCGCCAGGCGGTTCAACTCGAACTTGGCGCGCAGGGTGCGCCCATCACTGCCTGGTTAAATGAGTACCACGGCAATAACAAGGGTCTACCCCATTAATTCACGGAGCAACCATGCCAAAAAGCAACCAAATCCCTTTTTACCGCAATGCGCCTGACCTGACGCTGTTGAACACGTCCGGCCAGCCGGTGCAGCTTTCCAGCCTGTGGGCCGAAAAACCGCTGCTGCTCTCGTTCACCCGCCACTTCGGCTGCACGCAATGCAAGGAAATGCTCGACGAACTGGTCGCCGGCCGCGAGCGCATCCAGGCGGCCGGGTTGAACATCGCCGTCATCATGCAGGGCACACCCGAAGCCACCGCCGAATTCGCGTCCCGCTTCGCGCCCGGCCTGCTGTGCCTGTCCGATCCCGAGCGCAAAGCCTACCAGGCCTTCGGACTGGAACGCGGCAACCTGTTTCAGACCTTCCTTAACCCGAAGGTGTGGCGCGCAATTTCCAAAGCCAGCGAAAAAGGCTACAAGGTGGAACCGGCCCCGGCCGGCCAGGACGCCATGCAGATGTCGGGCACCTTCATCATCAGCACCGGCGGCAAGCTGATGCTGCCCTACTACTACGACCACATCGCCGACCATCCGCCGCTGGATCTGCTGCTGAACGGCGTGCTTTCCACCGGCTGGGATAAACCCTTCGAAGGCCCGGTTGGCCCGGGCGTTGACGAAAACTGATCATAAAACTGGAGATTCCAACATGAAAAAACTGTCCTTATTTGTACTCATTGCCGCCGCGGCCGTCCTGTTCCTGTCCGCCTGCAGCCCGCAGACCGCATCCACCGAAGCCACCCCCACGGCCGTCCAGCCGCAGGGCATCATCGCCGAAGGCCGGCTGGAGCCGGTCAATTCACTCAGCCAGGCCTTCAGCCTCCCCGGCCAGGTGGCCGAAGTGCTGGTGCAGGACGGTGAAACCGTCCAAATCGGCCAGCCGCTGGCCCGCCTGGCGGA
Organism: Longilinea sp.; assembly: GCA_026645875.1. Taxonomy (GTDB): domain Bacteria; phylum Chloroflexota; class Anaerolineae; order Anaerolineales; family Anaerolineaceae; genus Longilinea. The sequence continues at coordinate 11,385 of JAPKMQ010000060.1, read as the reverse complement.
CTCGCCGGAAGCCAAGCTGGCCCTGCGCCGCGCCGAACAGGAAGACCTGGCCGCCCGCCAGGCGCTGGAAGCGCTGAAGACCACCGCCGAAACCAACCTGGCCCAGGCGCGCCTGACCGTTTTGAACGCCCAGGATGCCCTGGATCAGGCCACCGATCGCTATGACGCCGATGAGTCAGACGAAAACAAAGCCAAGCTTGATGCCGCCCAGGCCAACCTCAACCTGGCCGAGAAAACGCTGGCCGCGCTGGAAGACAATGCCGGCATCGATCCCGACCTCCTCGCTGCCGCTGAAGCCCGCGTCCAATCGGCCAAGGCCGCGCTGGAAAGCGCCGGCGTGCTGATCGACACGCGCACGCTGAACGCGACGTTGGGCGGCACCGTGGTGGACCTGGACCTGCAGAGCGGCGAACTGGTCACCGCCGGCATGCCCGTGATGACCATCGCCGACTACTCCGAATGGCTGGTCAAAACCGACAACCTGACCGAACTGGAAGTCGCCCGGGTCAGCCTGGGCCAGAAGGTGAAGGTGGTGCTGGATGCGCTGCCCGAAACAACGGTCGAAGGCGAAGTGACCCACATCAACGCGCGCTATGAAGAAAAACGCGGCGACATCACCTACACCGTCACCATCCGACTCGCCCAGTCCGACCCGGCCATGCGCTGGGGCATGACAGCCGCCGTGATCTTCCAACCGTAAGCCACAGGAAAAACAGCATGCGACAAATGCTATCCATCTCCTCCTACCTGGCGGTCAAGGAAGTCTGGCGCAACCGCGGCCGCTTCCTGCTGGTCAGCCTGGTGATTGCCCTGATCACGCTGCTGGTGCTGTTCATCGCAGCGCTGGGCGAAGGCCTGGGCAACGGCAACCGCGAGTACATCTCCAAGCTGGACGCCGAACTGATCGTCTATCAGGCCAAGTCCGATACCGTCATCGCCGCCAGCCGCCTGGGCCGCAACCGCCTGGCCGCCGTGCGCCGCGTCGAAGGCGTGGCCGATGCCGGCATGCTTGGCACCTCCAGCGCGACGTTAATCCTGCCGGACGGCGCTGAGCCGCTCAAGGTGGCCATGCTGGGCGTGGAGCCCGGCCGCACCGGCGAGCCAAAGGTGGCCCAGGGCGCCCAACTCAGCACCGATCTGGCGCAGGAAGCCATCATCGACGCCAACACCGCCTACCGCAGCAACCTGCAGGTCGGCGACACGCTCACCCTGCGCGTCACCCAGGGCACGCGCGACGAATTCTACGACCTGCGCATCACCGGCATCGCCGACGGGCAGCAGTTCCAGTTGCAGCCTTCCATCTTCGTGCCCTTCTACACCTGGGACCGCATCCGCCCCAAGTCCGAAGCCGAGGTGAACAGTTCTAACCCCATCGCCAACGTCATCCTGGTCAAACTGCAGGACCCAACCCAGGCAGAAGCCGTCAGTGCGCGCCTGGCTGCCCAGGTGGACAACGTTGAAACCGCCACGCTCAGCCAGGCCATCCAGGCCCTGCCCGGCTACTCAGCCCAGCAGTCCACGCTCAATACCCAGGGCGGGTTCACCCTGTTCATCGGCATCCTGGTCATCGGCGGCTTCTTCCAGATCCAGATTTTGCAGAAGGTGGCCCAGATTGGCGTGCTCAAGGCCATTGGCACGGCCAACCCGGTCGTGGCGGCCGCCTCGGTCATCCAGATCGTGGTGGTCACCGTGATCGGCGTGGCCATCGGCGGGCTGCTCTCCTTCCTGTTCTCGCTCACCTTCCCGCCCACCGTGCCGATCGTCTTCAACGGCACCACCTCGGCGCTGGCCATCGTCGCGCTGCTGCTCATCGGTCCGCTGGGCGGGCTGGTCTCCATCCGCTACGCCGTGCGCATTGAACCGCTCAAGGCGCTGGGGCTTTCATCCTAAGGGGCGCAGCCATGACCGCATATGCACTTGAAACCAAATCTGTCATCAAAACCTACAACAGCGATTCCGGCGTGATCCAGGCCGTGGACGACGTCTCGCTGCAGGTGGCCGCCGGCGAATTTGTCGCCCTGGTTGGCCCCAGCGGCTCGGGCAAGACCACCATGCTCTCCATCCTGGCCGCGCTGCTGCAACCCACCTCCGGGCAGATCCTGCTCGACGGGCAGGATCTTTCGGGCATGGGCGACCGCGAGCGCGTTTCGCTGCGCCGCGAGAAGATCGGCTTCACCTTCCAGGCCAACAACCTGGTGCCCTACCTGAGCGCGGTGGAGAACGTGGAACTGATGCTGCGCCTGAACAACAAACTGGACAAGGCTGGCAAGCTGCGCGCGCGCGAACTGCTGGCCCGCCTGGGCCTGGGCGAGCGCCTGAACAACCTGCCCGGACAGATGTCCGGCGGGCAGCAGCAGCGCGTGGCCATTGCCCGCGCGCTCATTCACAATCCCAGCCTGGTGCTGGCCGACGAACCCACCGCCAGCCTGGATACCGAACGCGCCTACCAGGTCGTCGAAACCTTCGCCGGTCTGATCCACGAACAGGGCCGCGCCGGCATCATGGTCACGCACGACCTGCGCATGTGCGAATACGTCGACCGCGTGTTGATGATGCGCGACGGCAAGCTGGTGCGCATCTACACCGGCCGCGACGAGATCATGAAGGAACTTGTGCAGGGCGGACGCCACTAACCCGGGAGGATGCGCGTGAACATCTGGTGGATCCGGCGCGACCTGAGACTGGCAGACAACCCCGCGCTCGCCGCCGCCCTGGCGGCGGGCGGGGGCGTGCTGCCGGTCTTCATCCTCGACGATGCCCTGCTGAGCCAGCCCGCCGAAAAACGGCAGGGCTTTCTCTATGCCGGGCTGAACATCCTGGATGAAGATCTGCGCCGCCTGGGTTCGCGCCTGATCGTGCGCCGCGGCGATCCGCGGGTCGAAATCCCCCGGCTGGCGCGCGAGGTCGCGGCCGGCAGCGTGTTCGCCGAGCATGACGTTTCACCCTACGCGCTGCGCCGCGACGCGGCCGTTGCCGCGCAGGTGGATCTGCGACTGGTGCACGGCCTGGGCGTCCACCCGGCCGGCGCGGTGACCCGCCCCGACGGCGGGCCTTACACCGTCTTCACACCCTACAGCCGGGCATGGAAGGCGCTGCCCGCCCCCGGGCAACCTCTGCCCACCCCGGCCGCCCTGCCGCCCGTGCCCGAACTGCACTCGGAAACCATCCCCGATCTGCCCGCGCCGGAGAACTTTCCGCCCGGCGAGCGCGAGGCCCGCGGCCGCCTGAACGCCTTCATCAATGGCCCCATCGACGCTTACGGCGACGGCCGCAACCGCCTCGACCTGGACGGCACCTCGGCGCTCTCACCCTACCTGCGCTTCGGCATGCTCTCGGCGCGCCAGGCGGTTGTGGCGGCGCGGCGTGCTGCCGGCCCTGGCGCCGAAACCTGGCTGAACGAACTGATCTGGCGCGAGTTCTACCAGTCCATCCTGTACCACTTTCCCCACGTGCTGCATGGAGCCTTCCGGCCCGCGCTGCAATCCATCCCCTGGCGCGACGCGCCGGAAGATCTGCGCGCCTGGCAGGCCGGCCTGACCGGCTACCCGGTGGTGGATGCCGGCATGCGCCAACTGGCCGCCACCGGCTGGATGCACAACCGCGCCCGCATGATCACCGCCTCTTTTTTGGTCAAGGATTTGCTGATCAACTGGCAGGCAGGCGAGCGCTGGTTCATGCGCCAGTTGGTCGACGGCGATCCGGCCGCCAACAACGGCGGCTGGCAATGGACCGCCGGCACCGGCACCGACGCCGCGCCTTACTTCCGCATCTTCAACCCCGTGCTGCAGGGCCAAAAGTTCGACCCGCTCGGCGACTACGTGCGCCGCTGGGTGCCCGAACTGGCCGCCGTGCCCGAAAAGTATATCCATGCCCCCTGGGAAATGCCCGCCGAAGAGCAGAGCGCATCCCGCGCCGTCATCGGCCGCGACTATCCCGCCCCCATCGTCGAGCATGCCTTTGCCCGCCAGCGCACACTGGAGGCTTACGCCGGGAAATAATCGGCATCCTGGCCCGAGACTCATTCGCCTGTCGGCAAACTCGCCCCTTCCAACCGTTCAAAATCGATCGTTTGCCTTACCCAGGACAGGCCTGCGGTTGACTGGTTCATCACCGCTTCGGGCTGCGTGGTCGTTCCAGGCAGAAGCCTGACGGTAAAGTTATCAAATCTTGCGTCTGCGTTTGGCAGATCGCTATATGGGATGTTGAACAGGCCCACTTTGGTGAAACCGGTGATGTGGGTTTCTGTGTACGAATCCACCCACACGCCATTAATTTCCAGTATGATCTCGCTGCCGTTCCGGGTTACTTTTAGTTTGTTGGTCGCAGCAGGATGTATCATCGAAGAGAAGCTCCAGTCAAGCAAAGTCTGGATACCATCCGGACCGCGGTAATACAGTGAATAGGCTTGATTGTCCGAATTCACCGCGAACATGTAATACTCCGAAAAATCATCCGCAAGCCCAAACAATAGACCGTAGGCATAACCCGTCGTCGTGTTCCAGCGCGCATCCATCTCGACGCTGTAATTCACCCGCTCACAGGTCGGTGCTTTGGCCAGGTACATGTACTGCGTATCCTTTGCCAGGATGCGGTATTCGGCGTTCAGGTACGAAAATTGGGCGTAGTTATCGTCGGATACCGGCCAGCCGCTGTTCCGATTATCAAATGTGTCAACATAATCACCGCAGATGGGATCCGTAGACCGCATGCACATTGGCAAAAAGACCGGCAATCCGACCAAAGCCTTTGCGCTGATTGTAAAACTAAACGATCCGGCGCTCAATTGAGCCGAGTTTTCGATGCTGGCCGGTGGAAACAAATCTTCATTCACAAGCGCCTGGTAGGTCAGCGTGACGGTTTGCCCCGCGTTGAGGCTGCCCGTCCATGTAATGACCCCGCTTCCATAGATTGCGCTCCCTCCAGACGCAGAAAGCGAATTTGGAACGTAACTGATTTCGGCGGGCAGCGGATTGTACGCTGACGCGCTTAGGTAATTATTGCTGCCCACGTTGCTGAGCTCGATGGTGTACGTCAGTCGTTCTTTTGGACGGGCTACATGCGGTGATACGCTCATCTGCGAAAAGCGCAGTGGATTGATATTGCGGCGATCAAATTGGTAAAGGGCATACGACGAGCCAACGACGATTTCGACATAGGGGTCGTCGTCAATCTGCCCGACCGGAATCTGGTTGTTGCCGCCCAACTCGATCCCAGTGCCAATCACCGGGCTTTCCGATAACAGCTCGTAGCTGCTCAGCGCATAAACCCTCAGGCGGCCCTCGTTGCACACCAGCCATTCAAGAGTTCCATTCAAATCCAGATCCAACGCTTTCAAACAGGAAATTGGATACAGCGAGAAGGAATGCGACTCCTCGAGGGTATGGGTTATTCCGTTATACGCTTCAACAGTTCCATTCTTCCGACCCACCAGGATCGATGGAACGCCGTCTCCGTTCAAATCGGCGGCGGAAACGACGTTGGCTGGGGTGGTGATCAGCGCATCCTGTGCGTGGGTGACGCCATCAAAAACGTAAACCACAGTGCTATTGAGTGCTGCGATGATTTCCACGTGCGAGTCCTGATCCACGTCCGCCAGGTGGATGTCATAAACTCTCGGCCAGGTGCTGGTATTGTCCAGGCTGGGGCTTTGCCACTCCAGGGTGGCAGTCGTCCCATTGAACACCGAAATAAAATTCCCACTCACGCTGCCGTTTCCGGCGTGTAGCACAACGATTTCGTTTTTCAAATCACCGTCCACGTCACCAATTTCCATGGCCAATGCCACCGCGTTACCCATATTCGGGCTTTGCCGTTCAAGCGCGCGTGTAGTTCCGTTGTAGATGTGGATTATTCCTTCCGAGGCGTAAGATGTGGCAATAACAAATTCCGTCATTCCGTCCTGTTCAACATCCGCCACGCGCAGTATTTCATAGCCGGTCGTGTCGATAATTCCTGGAAGGTTCCCGGTCTGATATTCCAGGTGGTGGGTTTGTGCGTCGAAAATATTGAAAAGGCCTGCATTATACCCAGAGTTGCTGGAACCAGAAAACATGAGAATTTCAGTCTGTCCATCGTCATCCACGTCACCCGTGTCCACGGCGTACAACGGGCCATCCATATCAATGCTCTTCCATTCGATCAGGGACGATAATACGCCCACCGCATACAGGTGATCCGCGCCGGTGGATGAATAACCTGCTCCCCAGAACGTCTCGGCGCGGCCATCCTCATCCGTATCGCCAATGGCAATTTCAGTCACGCCATGATCCGGGTTCCGTATGGACCAGATTTGTTGATGGGTGAGCCCGTCCACGCCACGCACCGACCCCCATTGATCGTCGCCGTAAACGATATCCACAAAACCATCGCCGTTGATGTCCGACAAGGTTAAGGCATCGACGACGTTATTGACAGAAATTTCCCATGCCATAGTTTGTAGAACCGCGTCAAAGACCGTGATTTTTTTGGAACCCGTGGCAGCTACGATTTCCAGGATGCCATTGCCGTCCAAATCTCCCACGGCAACCCGGGCATTGTACCCGGTCGAGCCAGGGAAGGACCATTTCACGTTCAGGGTGGTTCCGTCCAGCACATACCCGCTGCTGGTGATGACTTCATTTCCGTATTGATTATCGACGTTTCCAACCGCCAGGTCACCGCCGTAACCGCTGATTTCCCAAATAGGTATACGCTTGATCGCATCATAGTAAACAATGGCCGTCCCATTCGACAGGACAAGTTCGGCCACATGATCATTGTTGGCGTCCTCAACCACCAGCGAGACTGGAACAATGCTGGCAGTGAAGGTCCCAATCAGGTGAAAATCATCGCCGCTGTAGACCAGCACGTTTCGATTCTCGAGCCCGACGTAAATTTCGTGGATTTGATTCTTATCGACGTCTCCCGTGACGATCTGCTTGATGCTTGCGGGATAGGTTTCACTCAGATGGATATTCTCGTAGTCGCCAGTGTCGGACTTCCGCAAGACAAACCAGCGATTATTCGCGCCGAAATTGCCAACCTCATTGTCTGCCGCCACAATTTCCAGCGTCCCATCGGCGTCGAGGTCAACGATCGTCAAACCCGAAGCACCCAGCCCTGAACCAAACGCCGGATATGTCCACTCCTCCGAAAGGTAGGCATCGGAGGTAGATGGTATAAAAGGCACTTCTTCCCCCACAACCTCCAACGTTTCCTCCACGCCCTGGAATGGGTCCACCAAAAGGGATTGTTCCGCGATCACATTTGAATCACCATCCAGCATCTTTTGGACAAATACACCGCTCTCAGTTCTGGCATAGTTATAGGCAAACTCGCCATCGAAGACCACGTTTCCAAACGCATCCATCTGTGTTTCAGGCTGAGGGTAGTCTGCATGGACTGTTCGCGCGGGTGCATTGGCTACGAAGGTTAGCTGCAGCAAGATAACGGGTATTAAAACCAATTGAAGGAAGGTGTTTTTCCGCATGATTATTCTCCGGGCGCAGTGAAAGGGCGACAATTTCGGTCGATTGACCTGGATAGCAGATTCTGATCGGTGTTGTTGTTTACAGGTAAATTATTTGCGACTGAGGTTGATAATATTATCTTGCAACCATTATAAGTAAGGTTCAACGATTTGGAAATCAATTAAACTCATCTTTTCTACCGGTAAATGACATATTGACAGGCTGTCCATAATTTTTCGGGTCAACGCCAGACCGACACCAGGCAACAAGTCGTTGCCAGCCCGTCATCGTCGACGCTCAACCCGGCCTGCTGGCCAGGTGACTGTCCATCCGGTTTGAAGACCCGGCAAACTAAACTTGCCCGCCGGCGCACATTGGACGTATACGCCATCTCCAGCATTTCTTTAACTTCGCGGCGGGTAAACCGGAAAACATAATTTACTGGTATGGTAAACTTTTCAACATGACAAAGCACGACATCGCTGCCTTACGGCTCAAAAACCAACGCATCGCTGCAGAGCGCTTTGAGCGCCCCGAAGAGGCGGCGCAGTGGATGGGCGCGCTGCAGGCGCAGGATTACGCCCAGGCGCTGTGGGCTGTGGGGCTGCGCACGCGGGCAGCCACGCTGGTGGACGTGGAACGCGCCATTGCCGATGGCAAACTGCTGCGCACCTGGCCAATGCGCGGCACGCTGCACTTCGTCACTCCGCGCGACGCCAGATGGATGCTGGCCCTGTCCGGCGCGCGCCAGATCGCCGCGGCGCGCGGGCGGCGCAGGCAGCTTGAGCTGGACGAGGACACCTTCGCGCGCAGTCAGCAGGTATTTTTCGACGCTCTGAGCGGCGGCAAACGCCTGCCCCGCCCGCAAATGATGCAACTGCTCGAGCAGGCCGGCATTTCCACCGCCGGGCAGCGCGGCATTCACTTGCTCGGGCAGGCGGCGCAGAGCGGGCTGCTCTACATCGGCCCACGGGAAGGCAAACAGCATACCTTCGGCCTGCTCGACGATCTCGTCCCGGATGCCGCGGTTTTGCCGCGCGAGGAGGCCCTGGCCGAACTGGCTCGGCGCTACTTCACCAGCCACGGCCCGGCCAGCGAGCGCGATTTTGCCTGGTGGGCCGGGCTCACCCTCACCGACGTGCGCGCCGGGCTGGCCGGTGCGCAAGGACTGGCCAGACTGACGGTGGACAACACGACCTATTGGCTGGCGGCGGATACCCTGGACATCCGCGTGCCGGACGCGAGCGGGGTGCACCTGCTGCCCGGTTTTGATGAATATTTTATCGGTTACACCGACCGCAGCGCGTTGATCGCGCCCGAAGATCAGCCAAAAATCGTGCCTGGCGGCAACGGCATGTTCTACCCCATGCTGGTGGTCGACGGGCAAATCCGCGGCGTGTGGAAGCGCGAGGTCAAAAAGCAGGCGCTCAACCTGAGCGCGCAGCCCTTTGCACCGTTGGACAGCGCTGTTTCGATCGAGGAAGCCGCCGCGCGTTACAGCCGCTTTCTGGGGCTGCCGTTGGTCAATCTCTCCATCGGTGCCTGAATTGCCCAGTCATACTTGACAAATACAGGTATCATTTTATACTGATAAGAACATTAGTTCTATTATTCCTGGAGGTGCCCGGCATGACCACTGTTCCCCTTTCGACCCTCACCGGTGCGCTGTGCGACCTGCTGACCGAAGCCTACGACGGCCCGCCCGACCCGCACGGCACCTGGTTCATCGACAATGAGCCCGACAGCGGCATCCTGGGCGCCATCCGCGAGCTCAGCGCCGCCGAGGCCTCGCGCTCGGTGGACGGCAGCGGCGTGCCCGGCAGCACCATTGCAGCCCACGTCGAGCACCTGCGCTGGTCGCTGGCCAACGCCAACGGCGCCATGCGCGGCGAAGCCTATCAATTCAACTGGAGCGAGAGCTGGAATACGCTCGAAGCCGACCCGGCCCGCTGGAACAAGCTGCGCAAGGACCTGCGCCGCGAATACCTGAGCCTGCGTGATGCCGTCCGCGACGCGCCGGACCTACCGGACGAATACCTGTTGGGCGTGATGGCGCTCATCCCGCACGCCGCCTTCCACCTGGGGCTGCTGCGCCAGATGATCGAGCGCGTGCGCCTGGCCGGCCCGGCCGCCGACCCCGGGCTGCCGGAGGGCCTGTCGCAACCCGCCCTGCGCGCGCTGACCGGCAACGGCATCCACCGTCTGGAACAGCTCGCCGCCTTCCGAGAGACTGACATCCAGAAGATGCACGGCGTGGGCCCCCGGGCCATTCAACTGCTGAATCAGGCGCTCGCCGCGCGCGGTCTCTCCTTCAAGCCGTAAGCGCGGCCTTTACCGGTTATTCAAGGAGCCTGCCATGAAAATCACGCTGGTCAGCGTCTTCGTCAAGGACCCGATCGAAGCGCACCATTTTTACACCGAAATCCTGGGATTCCGCACGCAGCGTTTCATGCCCGAATATAACCTGGCCATCGTGGTGTCACCCGAACAGCCCGAAGGCACCGCGCTGCTGCTGGAGCCCAACGACAACCCCATCGCCGGCAGCTACCAGCAGGCGCTCTACGCGCAAGGGATGCCCGCCATCGTCTTTGGCGTCGCTGACATCCAGCAGGAATTCACCCGCCTGAAACAGCTCGGCGTTGTCTTCCGCCAGGAACCCGCGCGCCAGGAGTGGGGCGGCTACACCGCGCTCTTCGAGGATACCTGCGGCAACCTGATCCAGCTTGCCCAACAGTTGGAATAATCCGATCTCGAAATCCGCGCCAGCCTACAGGCAGCTTTCTGGATGGTCGAAAAGCTGCTGGATGCGCTGGTAATAGCGCCCGATGTGCAGCCCGTCCATCAGCGCGTGGTGCACCTGCACGGCCACCGGCATCAGCGTGCGCCCTTCCTGGTCAAAGAACTTGCCCCAGGCAATGCGCGGCACGCTGTCGGCCGGGTGCATGTGGATGGGGTGCAGTATGCTGGTGAAGCTGACCCACGGCAGGCCGGACATGAACAACAGATCGTCCTGTCCAGGCTCGTCGGCCAGCACCGGCTCGGCCTGCACCCGCGCCATGCGCTCGGCGGCCAGCGGGGCAAACTCGGCCAGCGCGGCGCGGTAGGGCACGGTGCAAAAGCTGAACAGCTCCTGCTCGTTGAGCACGGTGAAGGAGGGATGCACCACCTCGTGCTCCACCACCTGGTTGCCGCGGATTCGCAGGCGGAACTCGGGCAGCTCGTTGGCGGCGCGCGCCAGCACGTAGGCTGCCGCCACGGTGAACGAAACCCCGCGCTCGCGCACAGCCGCCCGGAAGGCGCTGATGTCCACGTTGGCGCACAGCCCCACGTGCGGATAGTCCAGCCCCCTGTATAGGTCAAAATGCCGGCGGCGCGGCCAGCTTTCCAGGTCGATCACGCGCATACGGCTCACTCCCAGTTCTTCAGCATGGCGGCCACCGAGCGGCTCATCTCGATTGAGAACTCGGCGGTGAATTTGCGCAGGTAGTTGCTCTGCCCGAGGTTATCGGCGCCCTCCACGAACGTGCCGCCGCGCGCCTGCATGCGTTCCAACCATGGGCGCTGCAGCGGCTCCAAGTCCTGCGGCTGCAGGCGGCGGTAGCGGTCGGTGTGCACGATGTACTCAGCCGGGTAGCGCGGCGAGGGGTTGGCTGCCGCCCGGTCGCTGACCGCGTGCCCAAAGCACAGCATGGCGATGGGTAGGGCGTATTGCGGCAGGTCGAACATCTCGCGGTGAATCTCGTAGTTCTCCAGGATGTCGCCGATGTAGCATGAACCGATGCCCAGCGCTTCCGCAGCGATAGCGGCATTCTGCGCGGCGATGAGCGCGTCGCAGCAGGCCAGCATCATGTCGCCCACCTGCAGCGGTCGGGTGGCGCGGCCCAGCTCGCGGGCGCGCTCGGGCGCGCCCGAGTACTGGAATACATCCCACCAGCGC